>NZ_JBWKVP010000003.1:0-483622 GCF_059421765.1 Stenotrophomonas sp. GW821-FHT02D01 | reverse complement strand
CGTCTTCGGCGTCCCCCAACGCCATTGAAACCTGCAGGGCAGGGCGATGATGCGCAGTGAAGCCGAACGCAAGGAACTGGGAGGCTTTCTCAAGGCCTGCCGTGCGCGGGTCGACCCAGCAACGCTGGGGCTGCCAGCCGGCCGCCGACGCACGCCGGGCCTGAAGCGCGAGGAAGTCGCGCTGGCGATCGGGGTCAGTGTCAGCTGGTACACCTGGATCGAGCAGGGCCGCGAAGTGCGCGCCTCGCCCGAGGTGCTGGAGCGCCTGGCGCAGGTACTGCGATTGAGCGACGACGAGCGCGCCTACGCGTTCGCGCTGTCCGGCTATGGCGTGCCGCTGGAATCGCCCGATGAGACGGTGACTGACGGCCTGCGCCAGCTGGTGGAGGCGATGCAGCCGATCCCGGCCTACGTGCGCAATACCCGATTCGACATCCTGGCCTGGAACCCGGCCATCGCCGATCTGTTTGTTGATTACGGTCAGCTGGCGCCGCACGAACGCAACACGCTGCGGCTGATGTTCCTGTATCCGCCGTACCGCACGCTGATCCTCAACTGGGAAGAAATGACCCGCGGGCTGCTGGCCAGCTTCCGCGCGGCGATGGCGCAGGCGCCGGACAAGGCGCCGTTCCTGGCACTGGCCGAGGACATCGGCGCGCACAGCGAGCAGTTCCGCCAGTGGTGGCCGGAGCACGATGTGCGTCGTTTCGACGAAGGTGCGAAGAAGCTGAACCATCCCACGCGCGGTCTGCTGGACCTGCAGTACGTGGCGCTGGTGCCGGAGAGCCGGCATGACCTGTCACTGGTGACCTACCTGCCGCGAAGGTAGGTTGGTCGGCAGGGTTGCGCCCTGCACCTGCTGTAGTGCCGGCCGCTGGCCGGCAACCTCAAAAGCAACAGCAACAGCGGGCTTTCCGTGGGGTGGCGGGGCGGTGTCGGAGTGCGGGGACGCCGCAAGTACGTCCGTGTAGGCTTGGCAGCCGCATCCATGCGGCTGACACCCCGCACTCCGACACCGCCCCACCTCTGTCAGATTCCGATGGCTGTTGGTAGGTGTCGACCTTGGTCGACACGTTGATCCACGCCATGCGTGGATGAAATCTTTCAGGTATCCATAGACAAAATGGGTCGGATCCGTTTCCTTCGGAAAGCGGATCTGACCCCAAGAGCCGTTCCAACAGGCCGCGGGAATCTGTCGAAGGCGGGGTGGGTCCGGTTGCGGGGGCGTGAGCCGCATGGATGCGGCGACCGAGCTTACATGGACGTACTTGCAGCGTCCCCCGCCACCGGACCCACCCCGCCATCTCACGGAATGCCGCTGTTGCTTTGCTTCTGCCGTTGCTGTTGCCTCTGCGGGTGCAGGGCGCAGCCCTGCCGGGAAACCAACCCCATTCAGGCAGGTAAGTACAGGTCACAGGATACGCAGACGCCTTGTTGCTGCCATCGATCGGGTCCACATTCCTTGTCAGGAAACGGGCAGCCGCCCGTTGTCGAGACAACAGGAGACCTGCATGTCCGCTTCCCCCGCAGCCCCCGCTGCCATTTCCCGCGATCCGGCGACCGGCCAGCAGATCGCCAGCCACCCCTTCGCCACTGACGCCGAGCTGGAAGCGATCCTTGATCGCGGCCAGGCCGGCTTTGCTGCCTGGAGTGCGCAGTCACTCGAGCAACGCGCGAGCGTACTGCGCGCGATGGCTGCCGTGCTGCGCCGCGACCGTGAACCCCTGGCCGCGATGGCCACTGCCGAAATGGGCAAGGTCCACGCCGAGTCGCTGGCCGAGATCGAGAAGTGCGCGGTGCTGTGTGACTGGTACGCCGACAACGGTGCGGCGTTCCTGCGCGATGAACCCACCCCGGTGGCCGACAACAAGGCCTATGTCTCCTACCTGCCGCTGGGCGTTGTGCTGGGCATCATGCCGTGGAATTTCCCGTACTGGCAGGTGATGCGCGCAGCCGTGCCGATCCTCATGGGCGGCAATGGCTTCCTGTTGAAGCCGGCCGAGAACATCGTCGGCACCGCCGGGCTGCTCGCCGCTGCGTGGCGCGATGCGGGCCTGCCGGACGGCACCTTCAGCGCTGCCAACATCAGCCGCGAGGGAACCAGTGCCGCCATTGCCGATGACCGCATCGCGGCCGTGACCCTGACCGGCAGCGTCGCCGCGGGGCGCAGCATCGCTGCGCAGGCCGGGCAGGCGCTGAAGAAGGTGGTGCTGGAGCTGGGTGGCTCGGATCCGTTCATCGTGCTGGCCGATGCCGACCTGGAGTCGGCGGTCGATGCCGCGGTGGCCTCGCGCTTCCAGAACACCGGGCAGGTGTGCATTGCCGGCAAGCGCATCATCGTCGAAAACGCCGTGTATGAGCGTTTTGTGGCGCTGTTCTGCGAGCGCGTGCAGGCGCTGACCGTGGGCGATGGCCGCGAGGCCGGCAACCGGATCGGACCGATGGCCCGGCAGGACCTGCTGGAACAGCTTGATGCACAGGTGCGCGCGTCGGTCGAGGCCGGTGCGCAGTTGCTCGTGGGCGGCAAGCAGCTCGATCGCCCCGGCAGTTTCTATGCACCCACCGTGCTGGCTGGCGTCGAGCCGGGCATGCAGGCCTTCGACACCGAAACCTTCGGGCCGGTGGCGTCGATCAGCCGCGCGCGCGACGCCGACCATGCGGTGGAACTGGCCAACCAGAGCGAGTTCGGCCTGAGCGGCAATCTGTGGACGGGCGACCACGCCCGCGCGATGCAGCTGGCGCGCCGGCTGCAGACCGGTGGCGTGTTCGTCAACGGTTTCTCTGCCTCCGATCCACGCGTGCCGATCGGCGGAGTGAAGAAGAGCGGCTTCGGCCGCGAGCTGTCGCATTTCGGCATCCGCGAATTCGTCAACGCGCAGACGGTGTGGTTCGACCGCCGTTGACGCGGGCCATCCACCGTTCCTGTCAGCATCCCTGCAACGTTCCATCATCACGCACTGCGAGAAGGACGTCATTCCATGTCCAAGGGTTCCGATCTGCTCGTCGCCGCACTCGAAAACGAGGGCGTCGAGCGCATTTTTGGCATTCCCGGTGAAGAGAACCTCGATGTCGTCGAGTCGCTCCGCCACTCCAGCATCGAGCTGGTCATCACCCGCCACGAACAGGCTGCCGTGTTCATGGCCGCCACCTACGGCCGCCTGACCGGCAAGCCCGGCGTGTGCCTGGCCACGCTCGGCCCGGGTGCACTGAACTTCACCACCGGTGCCGCCTACGCACTGCTCGGCGCGTGGCCGGTGATCATGATCACCGGGCAGAAGGGCATCGTGGCCAGCAAGCAGGCGCGCTTCCAGATCGTGGATATCGTCAGCACGATGAAGCCGCTGACCAAGTCGGCGCGGCAGATCGTTTCGGCGCGCACCATCCCCACCATCGTCCGCGAGGCCTTCCGCACGGCGCTGGAGGAGCGCCCCGGGCCGGTGCTGCTGGAACTGCCCGAGGACATCGCGGCGATGGAGATCGAGGACGTTGCACTGATCCCGCCACACCCGGTGGATCGGCCGATCGCCAGTCCCGAGGCGCTGGACCGTGCGGCGCAGATCATCCGCGAGGCCAAGCGGCCGCTGCTGGTGATCGCCTCGGCGGCGTCGCGGCCGCAGTCCAGCGAAGCGCTGTCGGCCTTCGTGCTGCGCGCCGGTATTCCGTTCGTCACCACGCAGATGGGCAAGGGCGCGGTGGCCGGTGGCTCGGGCCTGTACATGGGCACGGCGGCGCTGAGCGAGCGCGACTACGTGCACATGGCCATCGACCAGGCAGACGTGATCGTGACCATCGGCCACGAGGTGACGGAGAAGCCTCCCTTCGTGATGCGCCCGGGTGGCCGCACGGTCATCCACATCGGCTATTCGCAGGCCGCGGTGGAGCAGGTGTACTTCCCGCAGGTGGAGGTGATCGGCGATATCGGCCGCTCGCTGACCCTGCTGGCCGACCGTATCGAGGGCAGGGTGGACAACGCCGCTGCACTGCTGCCGCTGCGCGCGACGATCCTGGAGCACATCGCCGATCGTGCCGAAGAGGCCGGTTTCACGCCGCAACGGCTGGTGCATGACGTGCGCCAGGTGATGCCGCCGGACGGCATCGTGGCGCTGGACAACGGCATGTACAAGATCTGGTTCGCGCGCAACTACCGCACCCAGGTGGCGAATACGCTGCTGCTGGACAACGCATTGGCGACGATGGGTGCGGGCCTGCCGTCGGCGATCATGGCCTCGATCCTGTACCCGCAGCGCCGCGTGCTGGCGGTCTGTGGCGATGGCGGTTTCATGATGAACAGCCAGGAGCTGGAGACCGCGCGCCGGCTGGGCCTGAACCTGGTGGTGCTGATCCTCAACGACGGCGCCTACGGGATGATCCGCTGGAAGCAGGCGGTGGATGGTTTCGCCGACTACGGCATGACCTTCGGCAATCCGGACTTCGTCAAATACGCCGAGGCCTATGGCTGCCAAGGGCATGAAGTGACGGCGATCGAGCAGTTCATTCCGACCCTGGAAGCGGCCTTCACCGCGGGCGGCGTGCATCTGGTGTCGGTGCCGGTGGACTATTCGGAGAACCAGCGGGTGCTGGTGGAAGAGCTGCGGCAGGCATTCCCCGGGAACGGGTGAATCTGGGGCATGACCCGGTAGGTGTCGACCTTGGTCGACACACGGTGGATCGCCAACCAAGGTTGGCGGCTACCGGAGCAGGGCGGCACAAGGTCGGGGAGGGGCCATCCAGAGGCCGGGGCAGGGCGCTTTTGGTATGCTGGGCAACCGGCTGCGCCGGGCGCAAGACTCCCCCTCACTACACGATTCCCGCAGATCCATGAGCGAAGCTACCGATACCCCCCCCGTCGACGAAAACAAGTTGATCGCCGAGCGCCGTGAGAAACTCAAAGCGCTGCGCGGGCAGGGGATCGCGTATCCGAACGACTTCCGTCGCGAGGACTTCGCCGGCAGCCTGCAGGAAGAATTCGCCGATGCGGAGCAGTGGACCGCCGAAACGCTGGAAGGCAACGGCCGCCAGGTGAAGATGGCAGGTCGCCTGATGGCCAAGCGGGTCATGGGCAAGGCCAGCTTCGCCCAGATCCAGGACGAATCGGGCCGCATCCAGCTGTTCCTGCAGGGCAGCGTGCTGGGTGATGCCTACACCGCCTTCAAGGGCTGGGACGTGGGCGACATCATTGCTGTCGAAGGTGGCCTGACCCGCACCAAGACCGGCGAGCTGTCGGTCAAGGCCGAGTCGATCCGCCTGCTGACCAAGTCGCTGCGCCCGCTGCCGGACAAGTGGCATGGCCTGGCCGACGTCGAGCAGCGCTACCGCCAGCGTTACGTCGACCTGATCGTGACCCCGGAGTCGCGCGCGGTCTTCATCAAGCGCTCGAAGATCATCCGTGCGATGCGTGCATGGCTGGACAACCGCGACTTCCTCGAAGTCGAAACGCCGATGATGCATTACATCCCCGGCGGCGCGGCGGCCAAGCCGTTCACCACCCACCACAACGCGCTGGACCTTGACCTGTACCTGCGCGTGGCGCCGGAGCTGTACCTCAAGCGCCTGACCGTCGGTGGCCTGGAACGCGTCTACGAAATCAACCGCAACTTCCGCAACGAAGGCGTCAGCACCCGCCACAACCCGGAATTCACCATGATGGAACTGTACGAGGCCTATGCCACGTACAACGAGATCATGGACCTGACCGAAGGCGTGATCCGTGACGTGGCGCAGTCGGTGAACGGCTCCACCGTGGTTGAGTGGGACGGCGCCAACATCGACCTGGGCCCGGCGTTCCGCCGCTGGCGCATGGACGAAGCGGTGCGCCACCACAACCCGGAAATCTCCGCGGCCGACTGCACCGACCGTGACGCGCTGCTGCGCCATTGCGAGCGCCTGAAGATCCGCGTCAAGCCGTCCTACGGCTGGGGCAAGCTGCTGCTTGAGATCTTCGAAGCCACCGTCGAGCACACCCTGATCCAGCCGACCTTCATTACCGATCACCCGGTGGAGGTCTCGCCGCTGGCCCGCGCCAACGACAACGATCCGGGCTATACCGATCGCTTCGAGCTGTTCGTCAACGGCAAGGAACTGGCCAACGGCTTCTCCGAGCTGAACGACCCGGAAGACCAGGCCCAGCGTTTCCAGGCGCAGGTGGCGGCGAAGGAAGGCGGCGATGACGAGGCGATGCACTACGACGCCGACTACATCCGTGCGCTGGAGTACGGAATGGCGCCGACCGGCGGCCTTGGCATCGGCGTCGATCGCCTGGTGATGCTGCTGACCGGCAGCAGCTCGATCCGCGACGTGCTGCTGTTCCCGTACATGCGTCCTGAGCAGTAACCGGCGTTTTCGGCGTCCGTTTGTGCGCGCCGTCTCGGTTTGAGACGGCGCCATTGACGCAACCCGCACTCGGCGTATCGTTATTGCACAACCTTGACACTGGCTATGGCTTGATGGCGTCAGGGGAGGCCGCAATGTGGAGAATCCGCTTCACATTGTGACGACGATCATGAATCGGGGAGCTTGTGACGGGAGTCGAGCCGATGCAGGGTGCCAGCGTGCACAGCGGCGGGGTATCCTCGCCCGCTGACCTTTCAGCATGGTCGAGAAAGCAGGCAGAGAACGCCTTGAACATCGTCATCGTCGATGACCAGACTTCCGCACGGACGATGCTCCGTCACGTCATCGAGGACATCGCGCCGGAACTGAGCGTGCATGACTTCGGCGATCCGTTGACGGCGTTGGCATGGTGCGAATCGTACCCGGTCGACCTGCTGCTTCTCGATTACCGCATGCCGGAGATGGACGGGCTGGAATTCGCCCGCCGCTTCCGCCGGCTGCCCAAACATCGCGATATTCCGGTGATCCTGATCACCGTGGTGGGTGACGAGCCGATCCGCCAGGCAGCACTGGAAGCCGGCGTGATCGATTTCCTGGTCAAGCCGATCCGCCCGCGCGAACTGCGCGCACGCTGCTACAACTTGTTGCAGTTGCGGCAGCAGACCGAGAACGTGAAGCAGCGTGCGCTATCGCTGGAGCAGCGGCTGCTGGCCAGCATGCACGAGGTGGAGGAGCGCGAGCGCGAGACGCTGTCGCGGCTGGCGCGTGCGATCGAGTTCCGTGATGCCGGCACCAGTGCCTACCTTGAGCGCATGGCGCGCGTGGCTGGCCTGATCGCCGAGCAGCTGGGCCTGCCGGAAGACGACGTCAAGCTGATCGAGATGGCCGCGCCGCTGCACGACATGGGCAAGATCGCCATTCCCGATGCGGTGCTGCTCAAGCAGGGCAAGCTCAATGATGAGGAGCTGGCGATCATGCGCCGGCATCCACGCATTGGCCATGAACTGCTCAGCGGCAGCCAGAACCGCTTCATCCAGGTCGGTGCATTGATCGCGCTGCGTCACCATGAGCGCTATGACGGCAGTGGTTATCCCGATGGACTGGTCGGCGATGCGATTCCGCTGGAGGCACGCATCGTCGCCGTGGCCGACGTGTTCGATGCGCTGATCTCGCCGCGCCCCTACAAGGAAGCGTGGACGATGGAAGCCACCATGGCCTACCTGTATGCCCAGCGCGGGCGCCTGTTCGATCCGCGTTGCGTGGACGCGTTGCTGCGCGGTCGTGAGCAGCTGGAACAGATCTGCGCCGAGCACTCCACCGCCTCTGCACGGCCGGGACTGGGCGCGTGAAACGCCTGCTGTCGCGATTGCGGTTGCGCCTGTCCCAGCGGCAGGACAGCGAGCACGGGCAGCAGATCGTCCGCATCGTCCTGATCAGCCTGATCCTGGCTTACGTGCTGCTGCCTTCGGCGCGGCACGATCTGCCGCACACCCAGTATGTCGGTGTGCTGGCAATCGTGTTGACGGGGCTGAGTCTGTCGCTGCTGTTGTTCGGCTGGCTGCTGTGGCGGCCGCAGCGTTCCGATCCGCGCCGCGTACTGGGCATGCTGGCCGACTACGGCCTGATCGCTGCCGGCATGATCCAGATGGGTGAGCCGCTGTCATGGGTCTACATCGTGGTGATGTGGGTGACGGTGGGCAACGGCATGCGCTTCGGCAACCACTACCTGTATGTGGCCGTGGCGATGGCGATGGTCAGCTTCGGCAGCACCGCACTGTCCACCCCCTATTGGCAACAGAACGCACGCCTGGCCATCGGCCTGTGGCTTGGCCTGGCGGCGGTTCCCCTGTATTTTTCCACGCTGCTGCGGCAGTTGACCGAAGCGATGGCCGAGGCGCGGCGCGCCAGCGAAGCCAAGAGTCGATTCCTGGCCAACATGAGCCACGAGTTTCGTACCCCACTCAATGGATTGAATGGCATGACAGAAGTGTTGGCGACCACGCGCCTGGATGACGAGCAGCGTGAGTGCGTGAGTACCATCCAGGCGTCATCGCGCAGCCTGCTGGCGCTGGTCGAGGAAGTGCTGGACATTTCGGCGATCGAGGCCGGCAAGCTGCGCGTGGTCGCCGAGGATTTCGTTCTTTCCGAAGTGATGCAGGCGATCGGCCTGATCCTGTTGCCGCAGGCCAAGGGCAAGCGCCTGGACTACCGGGTGAAGGTGGCCGAGACCGTGCCGCCGACCCTGCGCGGCGACGTCGGGCATCTGCGGCAGATCCTGCTCAACCTGGCCGGCAACGCCGTCAAGTTCACCGATCACGGCCGGGTCGAGATCCGCGTCAGCGTTGTCCACGCCGACACCCAGGGTGGGGTGCGGCTGCGCTTTGACATTCTCGACACCGGCATCGGCGTTGCACCGGCGATGCGTCCGCGTCTGTTCGAGGCCTTCGAGCAGGCCGACGTCAGCATGGCCCGCCGCCATGAGGGGACCGGCCTGGGCACGACCATCGCCAAGGGGCTGGTCGAAGCCATGGACGGCGAGATCGGTTACCTGGACAACCCGCCGCAGGGCAGCCACTTCTGGGTGGAGCTGCCGTTCGCGCCGCCGCAGCCGGTGGTCCCGGGTGCGGTGCCGACCCTCGCTGCTGGCGACGAAACCGGTGCCGGCGGCAACGTCATCGCGTTTGCCGACCCGTTCCTGCGCCATCGCGCGCGGGTGCGCAGCATGCAGATCCTGGTCGCTGACGACCACGAGGCCAACCGCATGGTGCTGCAGCGGCTGCTGCAGAAGGCGGGGCACAAGGTGCTGTGCGTCGATGGAGGCGAAGCGGTGCTCGACGCACTGGCTGAAAGCGAGTTCGATGCGGCCATCGTCGATCTGCACATGCCGGGCATGAGTGGCCTGGACATGCTGAAGGAGCTGCGGGTGATGCAGGCCGGCGGCGGCCCGCGCACGCCGGTGCTGGTGCTCAGCGCCGACGTCACTCCCGAAGCCATCCAGCGCTGTACCCAGGCCGGTGCACATGCGTTCCTGGCCAAGCCCGTGGTGGCAGTGCGACTGCTGGACACCCTGGCCGAGATTGCCAACAACGCACAGCTCAAGGCCAGTGCGCCGCCGATCGTGCGCACCGTCACCAACCTCGATGGCGTGCTCGATACCGGCGTGCTTGATGAGCTGGCCTCGCTGGGAATGGGCGAGGGTTTCGAGCGCGAGTTCATTCGCCAGTGCCTGGACGATGCTGAGTCCTGCCTGCGCAAGGCCGAAGGTGATGGTGAAGCGGCACGCTGGGGCGCTTTCCGCGAGCAGTCGCATGCGATCAAGGGCGTGGCCAGCAACCTGGGCCTGGTGCGCGCGTCCAACCGCGCCGGTGAGTTGATGCGGATGGCCGACTGGCAGCTCAAGGCCGAATGGCGGCAGCGCCTTGCGGTGCTGCAGGGGGCCATCAAGGAAGGCCGGCAGGCGCTGGATGCACGCGCCGAACGCAAGGCACGTGGCGTGGCCGACGACGGCGAGCGGTAGAGCCGGGCCTGCGCGGCGGGTTGTCGATGACTGCGCGCCGCATAAAAAAAGCCCGGTGGCCAGCCGGGCTTGAACCCTGCGGGGGAGGGGAACGTATCAGGCCACATCCAGATTGGCGCGTCGGGTCTGCGCCTTGATCAAACGGTCCATGGTGCGCAGCGAACGATCGCCCAGGGCCAGTGCCGAATCGACCCAGACCTTGGTGATTTCCAGCAGTTCGTCATAGCTGACCGCCTGCGCCAGGTTGCGCGCGGCATTCATTGCCAGGTACGACTGCGGCAGGCGCTGCTGCTGGCGGATCATCTCTTCGACCGCGCCGCGGCCTTCACCTTTCCTGACCAGCACGTCGACCACGCCCATCGCGTGCATCTCCTCGGCGCTGTAGATACGGCCGTCGAGGATGATCTTCTCGGCCAGCTGCGGCGCCACCCGGCGGCACAGGAACGAGTAGGCGCCCATGCCCGGGAACAGGCCGAACAGCACTTCGGGCAGGCCCATGCCGCACCCTTCCTCGGCCACGATGGTGTGGCAGGCCAGGGCCATTTCCAGGCCACCGCCCAGCGCATCGCCCTGGATCAGGGCGATCGAGCGGACGTCGCCGCCGAAGCCGGTGTGCAGGTGGTGAACGCCCTCCACGCAGCGTTGGGCGTAGGTCAGCAGCAGGTCGCGGTTGCCTTCGCGGATCAGGCGGGTGAACAGGTCCAGGTCGCCGCCCAGGTTGTAGGCGGCGGCGTCGGAGGCCAGCACGAAATGGCGCAGCTGGCCGCTGTGGCGCTGCGCCGGTCCGCGGGTGATGGCGCTCATGTAGCTCCACATCTCGTCCAGCATGTCCTTGCGGCAGCAGGGACGCACGCCGGTGGAGGCATCGGCGTGCATGAACAGCCAGTGTGCGGCGCCGTCGGCGCTGTCCTGGGTGCGGATGGTGGCATAGGGCGAGCCGCTGCTGGGCAGCTTTTCGATGGTACTCATGGAAGGGTCCTCGGCGGTGCGGCCCGCAGATCAAGGTGGTGGCCGGCGGGCCGAACGGTCCACTCACGCGGCGATGCTACACCGGCCCCGGGCCCGCGCATGCGAAAAGGCCCGGGTCGTTGCCGACCCGGGCCTGAGCGCGTTCAAATTTCCGGAAACCCTTACGGGGCCGGCGTATCGCGGAGTTCGCGACGCAGGATCTTGCCGACGTTGGTCTTCGGCAGCTCCTTTCGGAATTCAACGATTCTGGGGTGCTTGTAGCCGGTCAGGTTGGCCCGGGCGTGCTCCTTGACCATCTCGGCGGTCAGGTTCGGGTCCTTCTTGACGATGACCACCTTGACCACCTCGCCGGACTTCTCGTCCGGTACGCCGACCGCGGCCACTTCCAGCACGCCCGGCATCATCGCGATCACGTCTTCGACTTCATTGGGGTACACGTTGAAGCCGGACACCAGGATCATGTCCTTCTTGCGGTCGACGATGTAGAAGAAGCCGTGCTCGTCCATCTTCGCCATGTCGCCGGTGTGCAGCCAGTCGTCGGCGTCGATGGCCTTGGCGGTTTCCTCCGGGCGCTGCCAGTAGCCCTTCATCACCTGCGGGCCGCGGATGCACAGTTCGCCCACTTCGCCCAGCGCAAGGATGTTGCCGTTGTCGTCCTTGATGCAGGCATCGGTGGACGGAATCGGCAGGCCGATCGAGCCGTTGTACTCGGCCAGGGTAAGCGGGTTGATGCAGGCCGCCGGCGAGGTCTCGGTCAGGCCGTAGGCCTCGACCAGGGTGACGCCGGTGGTCTTCTTCCAGCGTTCGGCCACCGCACGCTGCACGGCCATGCCGCCGCCCAGGGTCACCTTCAGCGAGGAGAAATCGACGGTGTCGAAGCCAGGGGTGTTGAGCAGGCCGTTGAACAGCGTGTTGACACCGGTGATCGCGGTGAAGCGCACCGACTTGAGCTCCTTGACGAAGCCCTTCATGTCACGCGGGTTGGTGATCAGGTGGTTGCAGCCACCGAACTTCATGAAGACCAGGCCGTTCGCCGTCAGCGCGAAGATGTGGTACAGCGGCAGGGCGGTGATGATCCATTCCTTGCCCATCTCGATGCCCGATGCGCTGATCCAGGCCGAGGCCTGCTGCATGTTGGCGATCAGGTTGCGGTTGGTCAGCATCGCACCCTTGGCCACACCGGTGGTGCCGCCGGTGTACTGCAGGAACGCCACGTCGTCATGGTCGATCTCGACCTTCGGCAGGGTGTGGCGGCTGCCCAGCTTGAGCGCCTGCTTGAAGCGGATCGCGCCCTTCAGGTGGTAGTTGGGCACCATCTTCTTGATGTACTTGAGCACGAAGTTGACGATCGTGCCCTTGGCGCCGAGCAGGTCGCCCAGGCCGGTGGTGATGACCTGCTTGACCTGGGTATCGGCGATGACCTGTTCGACGGTGTCGCCGAAGTTGTCCACCACCACCAGCGCGGTCACGCCGGCATCGACCAGCTGATGCTTCAGCTCGCGCGCGGTGTACAGCGGGTTGACGTTGACCACGGTCAGGCCGGCACGCAGCACGCCGAAGGTCGCCACCGGGTACTGCAGGCAGTTGGGCATCATCAGGGCGACGCGGTCGCCTTTCTTGAGCTTCAGCTCACCCAGCAGGTAAGCGGCGAACTGCTCGACCAGGGCATCGGTCTCACCGTAGGTGAGGGTCTTGCCGAAACTGGAGTAGGCCGGTCGGTCGCGGTACTTCGCGACGGACGCGTCGAAGACCGAAACTACCGAATGGAACTCGTTGACGTCGATTTCGGCGGGAACGCCTTTCGGATAGCTCTGCAGCCAGGGACGATCCAGACTCATATTCCCCCTCCAGGAATCGTAATGATGGGTGCGGCGCGGACAGTATCCGCCAGAACCGCTCTCCGCAGCATACCGCCCCGTAGGGAAAACGCGAAGAGGCCCCGCAAGGGGCCTCTGCATTTCCTGTGGTGCCGGCCGTTGGCCGGCAATCACGGTGATCGGTGGCGTGGAGAGCGCATGCCCGCAGCCGGCACCAACGACCGTCATGGCAGGCCGCTTGCGTCAGCCCTGCGAGCGCACCGGTGCGCCGTTGGCCTTGTAGTAGGGCGCAGTGCTGCGCGGCAGCGGGGCGCGGCCACGGATTACATCGGCCAGCTTCTCGGCGATCATGATGGTCGGTGCGTTGAGGTTGCCGGTGACCACCTGCGGCATGATCGAGGCATCGACGATGCGCAGGCCTTCCAGGCCGTGCACGCGGCCCTGGCCGTCGACCACTGCCATCGGATCATCGGCGTGGCCCATCTTGTTCGAGCATGACGGGTGGTAGGCAGTCTCGGCATGCTCGCGCACGAACGCATCGATCTGCGCATCGGTCTGCAGGGCACTGCCCGGCGAGATCTCACGGCCGCTGTACGGTGCCAGCGCCGGCTGCGCGAAGATCTCGCGGGTGATCCGGATCGCCGAACGGAATTCGCGCCAGTCCTGGTCGTGTGACATGTAGTTGAACAGGATGCTGGGATCTTCGCGCGGATCCTTCGAGCGCACGTGGATGCGGCCGCGGCTGGGCGAGCGCATCGAGCCGACATGCATCTGGAAGCTGTGTGCCTTGATCGGGTTGGAGCCGTTGTAGTTGATCGCCACCGGCAGGAAGTGATACTGCAGGTTGGGCCAGTCGAATTCGGCATCGCTGCGGATGAAACCGCCAGCCTCGAACTGGTTGCTGGCGCCGATGCCGGTGCCCAGGAACAGCCATTCGGCGCCGATCGCCGGCTGGTTGTACAGCTTCAGTGCCGGGGCCAGCGAGACCGGCTTCTTGCACTCGTACTGCAGGTACATCTCAAGATGGTCCTGCAGGTTGGCGCCGACGCCGGGCAGGTGGTGCACCAGGTCGATGTCCAGGCTGCGCAGCAGGTCGGCCGGGCCGACGCCGGAGCGCTGCAGGATCTGCGGCGAGGCGATGGCACCACCACACAGCAGCACTTCGCGGCGTGCGGTGGCGCGCTGCGGCTGGTCGTTGTGCAGCCACTGCACGCCCACTGCGCGCTTGCCCGAGAACAGGATGCGGTCGGTCAGCGCGTGGGTGACGATGGTCAGGTTCGGGCGCGGCTTGGCCAGGTCCAGGTAGCCACGGGCGGTGCTGGAACGACGGCCCTTCGGCGTGACCGTGCGGTCCATCGGGCCGAAGCCTTCCTGCTGGTAGCCGTTGAGGTCGTCGGTGCGCGGGTAACCGGCCTGCACGCCGGCCTCGACCATCGCCGCGAACAGTTCGTTGTTGCCGGCCTTGGGCGTGGTCACGCGCAGCGGGCCGTCACCGCCGTGGTAGTCGTTCGGGCCGATGTCACGGGTTTCGGCCTTGCGGAAGTACGGCAGGCAGTCCAGGTAGGTCCAGTCTTCCAGGCCCGGCATGCCGGCCCAGTTGTCGTAGTCCATCGCGTTGCCGCGGATGTAGCACATGCCGTTGATCAGCGACGAACCGCCCAGGCCCTTGCCACGACCGCAATCCATCCGGCGGTTGTTCATGAAGGGCTCGGGATCGGTCTTGTACGCCCAGTTGTAGCGCTTGCCCTGCAGCGGGAAGGCCAGTGCGGCGGGCATCTGGGTACGGAAATCGAGCCGGTAGTCCGGGCCACCGGCTTCCAGCAGAAGCACGCTGACATCGGCATCTTCGGTGAGGCGGGTGGCCAGCACGTTGCCGGCCGAACCGGCGCCGATGATGATGTAGTCGTACTCGTTATGGGTGCTCATGGTTGCTCTCCTGCAGGCCGGGCGCGCTGCATGCAGGCGTCCCGGCGGAATGTCGGATCGGCGCGGTGGCCGGACGATGGGCGGTGCTCAGGGTGCGCCGGTCAGAACACGCTGGCGTAGTCGCCCAGCTCGACCTGCACCGACTTGATGCGGGTGTAGTGGCCGAGGGTGGAGATACCGTTCTCGCGGCCAACGCCGGACTGCTTGTAGCCACCCACCGGCATTTCGGCCGGCGACTCGCCCCAGGTGTTGATCCAGCAGATGCCAGCTTCCAGGCGATGGATGATGCGGTGGGCGCGGCTGATGTCCTTGCTGACCACGCCTGCGGCCAGGCCGAAGGTGGTGTCGTTGGCGCGACGGATCACTTCGTCCTCGTCGTCGTAGGCAAGGATGCTCATCACCGGTCCGAAGATTTCTTCCCGGACAATCGTCATGTCGTCGCGGCAGTCGGAGAACACCGTCGGCAGCACGTAGGCGCCGTCGGCCAGGGCACCGTCGGTGGCACGACCGCCGCCGGTCAGCAGGCGCGCGCCTTCGCTCTTGCCGCTTTCGATGAAGCGCAGCACGTTTTCCATGTGCGGGAAGCTGGTCAGCGGGCCGAAGTTGGTCTCGGCGGCCATCGGGTCGCCGATGCGGATGCGCTTGACGCGCTCGACCACCGCGGCTTCGAACGCGGCCAGCATGCTGCGCGGCACGAACACGCGGGTGCCGTTGGTGCAGACCTGGCCGGAGCTGAAGAAGTTGGCCATCACCGCGATGTCGGCGGCCCGGTCCAGATCGGCGTCGTCACAGATCACCAGCGGCGACTTGCCGCCCAGTTCCATCGTCACTTCCTTCAGCGACGAGGACGCGGCGCTGGCCATGACCTTCTTGCCGGTGGCCACGCCGCCGGTGAAGGAGATCTTCTCGATCACCGGGTGCTCGGTCAGCCAGTTGCCGATCTCGCGGCCCGGGCCCTGCACGACGTTGAACACGCCGTCCGGCACGCCGGCTTCGGAGTAGATCTCGGCCAGCTTGATCGCGGTCAGCGGGGTCACTTCGGACGGCTTGAACACCATTGCATTGCCGGCGGCCAAGGCCGGGGCCGACTTCCACATGGCGATCTGGATCGGGTAGTTCCAGGCGCCGATGCCGGCGACCACGCCCAGCGGCTCGCGGCGGGTATAGAAGAAGCTCGATTCGCGCAGCGGCAGCTGGATGCCTTCGATGGCGGTGGCCAGGCCGGCGTAGTACTCCAGCACGTCGGCACCGGTGACGATGTCCACCGTGGTGGTTTCGGCCAGCGCCTTGCCGGTATCCAGGGTTTCCAGGTGGGCCAGCTCATCGTTGCGCTCGCGCAGGATCTCGACGGCACGGCGCAGGATGCGCGAGCGCTCCATGGCGGTCATCGCTGCCCACACCTTCTGGCCTTCGCTGGCGCTTTCAACGGCGCGTTCGACATCGGCCTGGCTGGCGATCTGCACGTCGGCCAGCACCTGGCCATTGGCAGGGTTGACGGTCTGGAAGGTCTTGCCACTGGTGGCGTCGACGCGGCGGCCGTGGATGTAGAGCTGTTGCACGGGCAGGGTGGTCATCGGCTTGCTCCTGGAAGGGGTGGGGCTGGGTCGTGGCGCGCTCAGGGCGCGTTGGCCTGCAATTGGAAATCGATGTAGCCGTAGGCGATGCGGCGGGCCTTGTCGGCGTTGAAGTCTCCACCGACCAGGCTGCCGCGCAGCCACAGTCCGTCGATCATCGCGGCCAGTCCGCGTGCGGACAGGCGTGCCTGCGCATGCGGCAACTGGCGGTTGAACTGGTGGCAGAGGTTGGAGAACAGTCGCTGGTCGTTGGCGCGCTGCAGCCGGGTCAGTTCCGGCTGGTGCATGCTCGCGGCCCAGAACGTCAGCCATACACGCATGGCGGTCCCGTTGGTCTGGCTATCGTCGAAGTTGCCATCGACGATGGCGCGAAGCTGTGAACGTGCGTCGTCCGCCGCGGCGTCGCGATAGCGGGCGACGGCTGCCTTCAGCTCGCGCAGGATCTGCCGCATCGCCGCATTGAGCAGGCCGTCCTTGTCGCCGAAGTAGTGGGCGACGATGCCGCTGGACAGGCCGGCCTTCTTTGCGATGGTGGCGACGGTGGCATCGGCCATGCCGATCTCGTCAATGGTCTGGAAAGTGGCCCGGATCAACTGCTCGCGACGGACCGGTTCCACGCCTTTCTTCGGCATTGTCTCTCCACGGATTGCGACCCGGACTGCCGGGCTGGTGAAGATCATACTTTTTATTGATTGAACGTTCAATCAATAAACCCTACGATGCCGGTCGCGCCCCCACGCCATGGGCCCGGTTTCCGGTCCGGCCCCGCCCATGTGCCCCCTTGGACTGATGAGACGACCCCATGTCTTCCCTGGCTCATCCCAAGCGCTCGCCCCTGCGCTTGAACCGTTTCGTGTTCTTCAGTTCGTCGGTCTCCATCGGCATCCTCGGTGCGTTGACCGTCTTTTTCCCGGAGGCCAGCGAGCACTGGCTGCAATGGGCGCAGGCCGAGGTCTCGGCGGCGTTCGGCTGGTGGTACATGCTGCTGATCGTGGCCTGCCTGGGTTTCGTGCTGTGGCTGGCGTTCTCGCCATATGGGCGCATCCGCCTGGGCCATAACGAGGAATCGCCGGCCTTCGGCTACGTGGCCTGGGTGTCGATGCTGTTCTCGGCCGGCATCGGCATCGCGCTGCTGTACTACGGCGCCTACGAGCCGCTCGATCATTTCCTCAACCCGCCCGGGCAGCCCGGCGGTACGGTCGCTGCCGGCCGCGAAGCGATGGTGCTGACCTTCCTGCACTGGGGCCTGCATGGCTGGGCGCTGTACGCGCTGGTCGGCGTGGCGCTGGGCTACTTCGCCTACCGCCGCAACCTGCCGCTGGCCCTGCGTTCGGCGCTGTACCCGATCTTCGGCGAGCGTATCCATGGCCGCATCGGTGACATGGTGGATGGCTTCGGCATCCTCGCGACGCTGATCTCGATGGTCACCAACCTCGGCATCGGTGCGCTGGTGGTGCAGTCCGGCCTGGTGTACCTGTTCCACATCCCGGATACGCCGCAGGTGCTCGTGGCCATCGTGCTGGTGATGATGGTCGTGGCCACCATCGGCGTGGTTGCCGGCGTGGAGAAAGGCATCGCCTGGCTGTCCAACCTCAACGTGCGCCTGCTGTGCCTGCTGCTGCTGTTCGTTCTGGTGACCGGGCCAACCCTGCACCTGTTCGATGGCTTGGTGCAGAACACCGGCGACTATCTGGGCGCGTTCGTGCGCAAGAGCTTCGACATGTACCTCAATGATCCGAAGGGACGTGAGTGGATGGGCTCGTGGACGCTGTTCTACTGGGCGTGGTGGATCGCCTGGGCACCGTTCGTGGGCCTGTTCGTGGCGCGCATCTCGCGCGGCCGCACCATCCGGGAAGTGATCATGGGCGTGCTGTTGATCCCGTTGGGTTTCACCCTGGCCTGGCTGTCGATCTTCGGCAACACCGCCATCGACCTGGTACTGAACCACGGCCAGGCGGTGCTGGGCCAAGTGGCCCAGCACGATGCGGCGATGACCCTGTTCAAGCTGCTGGAGTACTTGCCCGCGGCGCCGTACATCGCTGGTGCGGCAGTGGTCATTGGTTTCGTGTTGTTCCTGACCCCGGTCGATTCGGGCACGCTGATGATCGCAAACCTGTGCACCCGGCGTGTCGATGATGGCGTGGAGGATGGGCATGACGCGCCGATCTGGCTGCGCGTGTTCTGGGCGGCGGGCATTACCGTGGCCAGCGTCGGCCTGCTGCTGGCCGGCAACTTCAGCGCGATGCAGACGGCGGTGGTGCTGTGCGGCCTGCCGTTCTCATTGATCCTGGCGTTCTACATGTGGGGCCTGCTGAAGGCGCTGCGTACCGACCCGGACGCGCCACGCCGGTAGGTAGCGCCGGGCCATGCCCGGCGAGCGCTAAAGAAAAGGGCCGGATCTGTGAGGATCCGGCCCTTTTCGTTTGTTTCCGGGATCCGCCGGGCATGGCCCGGCGCTACCCGTTACCTGGCAGCCAGCTGGCGCAGCACGTACTGCAGCAGGCCACCGTGGTGGGCGAGGAGGCGCGCTTGCGAACCACGGGTTCGCTCGCCTCCGCAGCGCCCCCGCGCTGGCGCGGGGGCCGGGCTTCCGCCCATTGGGTCCACGGAAGGGTTCAGCGACTTGCCAACTGGCGCAGCACGTACTGCAGCAGTCCACCGTGGCGGAAGTACTCCACTTCCTTCGGGGTCAGCAGCATCACCGAGACTTCGAAGGTCTTCTTCGTGCCATCGGCCTTGGTCGCGGTGACCGTGGCGCGCTTGCTGGCGCCATCCTGCAGGCCGGTGACATCGATCACTTCCGAGCCATCCAGGCCCAGCGACTGTGCGTTTTCGCCGTTGCGGAACTGCAGCGGCAGCACGCCCATGCCGACCAGGTTGGAGCGGTGGATGCGTTCGAAGCTTTCGGCGATGACCGCCTTCACCCCCAGCAGCAGGGTGCCCTTGGCGGCCCAGTCACGCGACGAGCCGGTGCCGTATTCCTTGCCTGCCAGCACCACCAGCGGCACCTTGTCGGCCTTGTACTTCATTGCCGCATCGTAGATCGCAAGCTTTTCCGGCTGGCCGCCGTTGGCCGGGTAGTACAGGGTGTTGCCGCCTTCTTCGCCACCGAACATCAGGTTCTTGATGCGGATGTTGGCGAAGGTGCCGCGGACCATCACGTCATCGTTGCCGCGGCGGCTGCCGTAGCTGTTGAAGTCGGCCGGCTGCACGCCGCGCTCCTGCAGGAAGCGGCCCGCCGGCGAATCCTTCTTGATGTTGCCGGCCGGGGAGATATGGTCGGTGGTGATCGAATCGCCGAACAGGCCCATCACCCGTGCGCCGTGCACATCATCGATGCTGCCGACCTGCATGGTCATGCCATCGAAGTACGGCGGGTTCTTGATGTAGGTGGACGCATCGCTCCACGCGTACAGGTCACCGTCCGGCGAGGCGATGGTGTTCCAACGGGTATCGCCCTTGAACACGTCGGCGTAGTTCTGCTTGAACATCTCCGGGCCGACCGTGGCGGCGATGACGTCGCCGATTTCCTTGTTGCTTGGCCAGATGTCGCGCAAGTACACCGGCTGACCATCGCTGCCGGTGCCCAGCGGCTCGGTGGTCAGGTCGATGTCGGTGGTGCCGGCGATTGCGTAGGCCACCACCAGCGGCGGGCTAGCCAGGTAGTTCATCTTCACTTCGGGATGCACGCGGCCCTCGAAGTTGCGGTTGCCCGACAGCACCGAGGTCACCACCAGGTCGCCACTGGCGATGCCGGCGCTGACTTCGGTCGGCAGCGGGCCGGAGTTGCCGATGCAGGTGGTGCAGCCATAGCCCACTACGTAGAAGCCGATCTTCTCCAGCTCGGTGAGAACGCCGGCCTTTTCAAGATAGTCGGTGACCACACGCGAGCCTGGGCCGAGCGAGGTCTTGACCCACGGCTTGCGGTCCAGCCCCTTGGCGGCCGCGTTGCGGGCCAGCAGCCCAGCACCGATCATCACCGCCGGGTTGGACGTGTTGGTGCACGAGGTGATGGCGGCGATGACCACCGCGCCGTCCTTCAGCCGTACCTTCCGGCCGTCCATCTCGATGTCGGCGTAGCCCTTGGCCAGCTGCTCGTTGCCAACTGCCGCGCCGCCGCCTTCATTGACGAAGGTGGAGACATCCTCGCTGCGCTTGTCGCGGTTGGCGGTCATGCCGACCAGCGCGTCGCGGTAGTTCTTCTGCACGTCTTCCAGCAGCACGCGGTCCTGCGGGCGCTTGGGGCCGGCCAGCGAGGGCTTCACCGTGCCCATGTCCAGTTCCAGCGTGGTGCTGTACTGCGCATGCGGGCTGTTGGCGTCGTGCCACAGGCCCTGCGCTTTGGCATAGGCTTCGACCAGGGCGATCTGCTCTTCGCTGCGGCCGGACAGGCGCAGGTAGGTCAGCGATTCGTTGTCGATCGGGAAGATGCCGCAGGTGGCGCCGTATTCGGGCGCCATGTTGCCGATGGTCGCGCGGTCGGCCAGTGGCAGGTGCTGCAGGCCATCACCGTAGAACTCGACGAACTTGCCGACCACGCCGAGCTTGCGCAGCATCTGGGTGACGGTCAGCACCAAGTCGGTGGCGGTGGCGCCTTCGGGCAGCTTGCCGGTCAGCTTGAAGCCGACCACCTGCGGAATCAGCATCGACGAAGGCTGGCCGAGCATGGCCGCCTCGGCTTCGATGCCGCCCACGCCCCAGCCGAGCACGCCGATGCCGTTGATCATCGTGGTGTGGCTGTCGGTGCCGAACACGGTATCCGGATACGCAACGGCCTTGCCGTCCTTGTCCGCGGTCATCACCACGCGGGCCAGGTTTTCCAGGTTCACCTGGTGGACGATGCCGGTGTTGGGCGGCACCACCTTGAAGTTGTCGAAGGCCTTCTGGCCCCAGCGCAGGAAGCCGTAGCGTTCCTGGTTGCGCTGGAATTCAATCTTGCCGTTGAGGTCCAGCGCGTCGGGCTTGCCGAACACATCCACCTGCACCGAGTGGTCGATGACCAGTTCGGAGGGAATCAGCGGATTGATCTGTTCGGGGCGGCCGCCGAGCTTGACCACCGCATCGCGCATCGCGGCCAGGTCGACCACGCAGGGCACGCCGGTGAAGTCCTGCAGGACCACGCGCGCGGGCATGAAGGCGATTTCGGTATCCGGTTCGGCGCTGGGCTGCCAGCGGGCGACGGCCTCGATGTGATCCTTGCCGACGGTGACGCCGCCATCCTCGTGCCGGAGCAGGTTCTCCAGCAGGATCTTCATCGAGTAGGGCAGGTGGGAGATGTCGAAGCGCTGGCCCAGCTTGGGCAGGCTGAAGTAGTCGTAGGTCTTGCCGCCGACGTCCAGCTGGCTGCGGGTGGAGAACGAATCGCTCATGCGGGATGACTCCTCTTGCGGATGGCTTGCAGTGGCTCGTGCGTGGACGGGCCTGCTTGCGGTCGCCGCGGGCCTGCTGGCCCCGGTGCTCCCAGTATGAACCCCAAACTGAATGGATTCACCCGGGCCGGGTCCGGCCTGCGGCATCGGTTCCAGACTACAGGGGAAGGTGTATGGCGTATGTCACGTGTGTGGCCGATCCTTTGCGAGGCAAGGACTGGCGGAGTGCCGGTCCAGTTCAGGGTGGAAGTATGCCCGGGGAAGTATGTATAATTTGTGCATACTCTGGAGGGCCTACCGATGGAAGCCACTGTTGCAGAACGCGGACAGATCACCCTGCCCAAGGCGGTGCGTGATGCCCTCGGCCTGACCAAGGGCACCTTGCTGAAGGTCGAACTGGATGGCAGCCGCATCATCCTGCGCAAGAGTGTTGACGATGCCATTTCACGGGCGCGCGGCAAGTTCGCGCTGGATGGCTTCGAATCGGCCGACGCCGCCGTGCGTTCGGTGCGCGACGAGGAATAAGCCGTGATGATCGCCGTTGATTCACCGGTGCTGGTCGAGCTGCTCAGCAATGGTCCGCAGGCCGATGCCGTGGAGGCCATCCTCAGGCAGAGCCTGGTGGGTGGCCGCGTAGTGGTCTGCGGCGCGACCCTGGCCGAGGTCTGCGCATCGCTGCGCGGCGGTGCCGAGGTGCTCGAAGCGCTGGAAGAAATGGGCGTGCACTTCAACCCGATGGAAGCCAAGTCGGCGCTGCGCGCCGGCGAGATGCACCGCCGTCACCGCCAGCGCAGCGGCAGCCGCCGCAGCCTGGATGAATTCATGGTCGGCGCCCACGCACTGCTGCAGTGCGATGGCCTGATCACCTGGAACGACACGTTTTACCGCGACTACTTCAAGGGCCTGAAGCTGATCGTGCCGCAAGCCTGAGCCCGTCCAATCCTCAAATCGTATTACCCGGGAGTTGTCATGTTGGAAGCCTACCGCCACCACGTCGCCGAGCGCGCTGCGCTTGGCATCCCGCCCCTGCCGCTGACCGCGCAGCAGACGGCCGATGTCATCGAACTGCTGAAGAACCCGCCGCAGGGCGAGGCCGAGTTCCTGCTCGACCTGCTGACCCACCGCGTGCCGGCCGGCGTCGATGACGCTGCCAAGGTCAAGGCCTCGTACCTGGCCGCGATCGCACTGGGCAGCGAGCAGAACCCGCTGATCAGCCGCGAGCGCGCCACCGAACTGCTGGGCACCATGCTGGGCGGTTACAACGTCGCGCCGCTGGTGCAGCTGCTGGACGATGCCAGCGTTGGCGCCATCGCTGCCGACGCGCTGAAGAAGACCCTGCTGGTGTTCGATGCGTTCCATGACGTGCAGGAAAAGGCCAAGGCCGGCAATGCCAACGCCCAGTCCGTGCTGCAGAGCTGGGCCGATGCCGAGTGGTTCACCAGCAACCCGGAAGTGCCGCAAAGCCTGACCGTCACCGTGTTCAAGGTGCCGGGCGAGACCAACACCGACGACCTGTCGCCGGCACCGGACGCGACCACCCGCCCGGACATTCCGATGCACGCCCTGGCGATGCTGAAGAACAAGCGTGACGACGCCGCGTTCACCCCGGAAGAAGACGGCAAGCGCGGCCCGATCCAGCAGATCCTGTCGCTGAAGGACAAGGGCCATCTGGTCGCCTATGTCGGCGACGTGGTCGGCACCGGTTCCTCGCGCAAGTCGGCCACCAACAGCGTGCTGTGGTGGACCGGCGATGACATTCCGTACATCCCGAACAAGCGCGCCGGTGGCGTCTGCCTGGGTTCGAAGATCGCCCCGATCTTCTACAACACCATGGAAGATGCCGGCGCGCTGCCGATCGAGTTGGACGTGTCGAAGATGGAGCACGGCGATGTGGTCGAGCTGCGTCCGTACGACGGCAAGGCGCTGAAGAACGGCGAAGTGATCGCAGAATTCCAGGTCAAGTCCGAAGTGCTGTTCGACGAAGTGCGTGCCGGTGGCCGCATTCCGCTGATCATCGGCCGTGGCCTGACCGGCAAGGCGCGTGAAGCGCTGGGCCTGGCCCCGACCGACCTGTTCCGCCTGCCGGTGCAGCCGGCCGACACCGGCAAGGGCTTCTCGCTGGCACAGAAGATGGTCGGCCGCGCCTGTGGCCTGGCTGAAGGGCAGGGCATGCGCCCGGGCACCTACTGCGAACCGAAGATGACCTCGGTGGGCTCGCAGGACACCACCGGCCCGATGACCCGCGACGAGCTGAAGGACCTGGCCTGCCTGGGCTTCTCGGCCGACCTGGTGATGCAGTCGTTCTGCCACACCGCGGCCTACCCGAAGCCGGTGGACGTCAAGACCCATCACACCCTGCCGGAGTTCATCTCCACTCGCGGCGGCATTTCGCTGCGTCCGGGCGACGGCGTGATCCACAGCTGGCTCAACCGCATGCTGCTGCCGGACACCGTCGGTACCGGCGGCGACTCGCACACCCGTTTCCCGGTGGGCATTTCGTTCCCGGCCGGTTCGGGCCTGGTCGCCTTCGCCGCTGCCACCGGCGTGATGCCGCTGGACATGCCGGAGTCGGTGCTGGTGCGCTTCAAGGGCAAGATGCAGCCGGGCGTGACCCTGCGTGACCTGGTCAACGCGATCCCGCTGTACGCGATCAAGTCGGGCCTGCTGACCGTGGCCAAGGCTGGCAAGAAGAACATCTTCTCCGGCCGCATTCTGGAAATCGAAGGCCTGCCGGAACTGAAGGTCGAACAGGCCTTCGAACTGTCCGATGCCTCGGCCGAGCGTTCGGCGGCCGGCTGCTCGGTGCGCCTGAACAAGGAACCGATCATCGAGTACCTCACCAGCAACATCACGCTGCTGAAGTGGATGATTGCCGAGGGTTACCAGGATCCGCGCTCGCTGCAGCGCCGTATCGAGAAGATGGAAGCGTGGCTGGCCAACCCGGAGCTGCTGGAGCCGGATGCCGACGCCGAGTACGCCGCCGTCATCGAGATCGACCTGGCCGACATCCACGAGCCGATCGTGGCCTGCCCGAACGACCCGGACGACGTGAAGACCCTGTCCGAAGTCGCTGGCGCCAAGATCGACGAAGTGTTCATCGGTTCGTGCATGACCAACATCGGTCACTTCCGTGCGGCTGCGAAGCTGCTGGAAGGCAAGCGTGACCTGCCGACCCGCCTGTGGGTGGCCCCGCCGACCAAGATGGATGCGTCCGAGCTGACCAAGGAAGGCGTGTACGGCACCTTCGGCGCGACCGGCGCACGCATGGAAATGCCGGGCTGCTCGCTGTGCATGGGCAACCAGGCGCAGATCCGCGAAGGCTCCACCGCGATGTCGACCTCGACCCGCAACTTCCCGAACCGCCTGGGTCGCAACACCAACGTGTACCTGGGCTCGGCGGAACTGGCGGCAATCTGCTCGCGCCTGGGCCGCATTCCGACCAAGGAAGAGTACATGGCCGATATCGGTGTGATCGCCGCCAGCGGCAGCGAGATCTACCGCTACATGAACTTCGACCAGATCGAGGAATACCAGGACGTGGCCAACACGGTCGCTGCCTGAAGGTAGGGCCGGCCGTTGGCCGGCAGCCCGTTGAAACGAAGAACCCCCGGTGAAAGCCGGGGGTTTTTTGTGGAGCGGCACTTTCGTAGAAGTTGTATTTCTGTGGAGATGCATGGCGCCTACCGTGGATGCCCCCTCTTCGGTCTCGACTGAGATGCGCCGCTCATTTCTGCTGACTTCCTGCCCTACCCATCGCCGTACCGTCACCACCCAGGCTCTGGGCATTCTATTGGCTTCTGTACTTCTGACCATTGCGCCATCGGCAGGCGCAACGCCGGCGCCCGCAATGCCACAGCCCATCGAACCGCCGCCACGTTTCGATAGCACTACACGCCACGGCCTCTGTCATGAGGGTCGCTGCGTGGTGCTGGATGGCACGGGCCGACAACTGGCCGAGCATCGGGGAATGCAATACATCCGCCCATTCAAAAGTGGAGTGGCGGTCTTCGAAAGGGGGACGAACAGGGGCGTCATGAATTCAGAAGGACGTATCGTCCTTGAAACGCATTACGACTGGGTTGAGGTACATGGCAACGGGATGATCGAAGCCAAGGTGTTGCTGCGGAACCCGCCCAAGGCGTTCACGTGAATCGACTTCTTCAATGCACGGGGCCGATTGGTGCGTCGGTTTGAGGAGAAAGGCGAGAACGATCTCCTGCAATCGGCGTCCTGGGCTGGAAACCCGGCTGTAGAGCTCTGCAACAGTGAAAAGCGGCGCTGCACGACCCGCTTCCTTGACGCGAAGGGCAGGTCCGGTCCCGTTTTCAGTGTCTTTGGCAGTTTTGGTCCCTTGGGTCATGAGGGGGAAGTGGCCATCGCTTCGCGCGATGGTGTCCACTTTGGCCTGGTTGATCGATCGCTGGCAGGCATAGGACGCCAGGACTACGACCAGATGACCTTCAACAGGTCGGGTTTCGCGCTCGCCACCCAAGGCGGCAACGACACGGTGCTGGATCCCCACGGGGTGCAAGTGGCACCCATGGGTCGATATCGGTTCAAGTTTGGTCGGGGTGAGTACCTGCTTTCTGCGGTAGCCGAAGACGGCGAGTGCCTGCACTTCACGCGCGCGGGTTCGATGTTTCCGACCCCTGCAGGCCACTGTATGAAGACAGATGAGTTCGCTGAACGAGTGGGCTATGTAATCTTCAGTTCGGAAGATGATGAGTACGTCGTAGGCCTGGATGGATCGCTGCGCTCTGCGCAACACACTGCAGGCCTGTATCCGTTGAACCGCAGGATGGTCCGGTATCAAAAGCCCGGCGAAGCAGGGGTGCGTTTCATGATGCTGGATGATGGCAGCATCTCGTCCTCCCTGTACTACCGACTTGCGCCTTTTCAAACCGCGGCAGGACTGGATGACCAACTGCTGTTGGCCCAAGCCGATGGAGGATGGGGTGTAATAGATGTCGCTGGCGCTTGGCTGATTCCTCCTCGCTACCGTCGAATAAGGCCATTGGGTCCGAATCTGGTCGCGGCATTCGAACGGCCGGGGTATGACCCGGGGTATCACATACTCGATCTGCGCGGTAATGCGCTGGCTGATTTCACCCCGCATGATCCCTCACCGGCGCTCTTGGCGGATGGAACGAGGGTCTATGCCCTCTCACTGCGGGGTCGCTGGGGCCTTCTGGATGAGTCGGGGCGGTGGAGGCTGGCGCCCCGCTACGGCTACGTGAGTGTTTCGAATGGCTTGGTTTCCGTGCGTGAGCGAAACAGTGCCGGTGATGTTACGGTTAATTTTCTTGATCCAGACACAGGAACAATGCTGTTTGAGCAGGGATTCCTATCGATTCATCATCGCGCGGATGGTCTATTTGAGATGTTGAAGACAGACCGGACTTTGGAGCTGATGAAGCCTGACCGATCCGTTCTGGCGAGCTTGCGACCGAGCCCCAGATGACAGTCGGGGCAGGTTGACGCGGATTGAAGATCACGCCGGGCATGGCCCGGCGCTACCCGAGCGGGTGAGACTACTGTTGTGATGAAAGTCCCTGGTGCAAGCCGGGGGCTTTTTGTTACTGGATGGTCCAGTCCGCCGTGCCCTGCAGGCGCTGGCCGGCGAACAGCACGTTGCCACGCCCGCCGGAGACGTCCATCTCGAACCAGGGCAGGCCGTCGCGGGTGAGCGGGCGGACGTAGGCCCGCCGCTTGGCGCGGTTGAATTCGATGTAGTACCGGCGGCGAACATTCGGTACCTCCGCAATCGATGGGCCCTTCCAGCTGACGTTGACTTCGCCGGGGTCCTCACGGCCGACCATCATCAGCGTGAAGAATATCTCGCCGTGCTGGGCCTCGAAGTAGAACAGGTCGCCACTGGCGACGGCCGGAACCACGGGCAGCGACACCAGTAGGGCCAGCAGGTGGGCTTTCCACCACATCCGTGTCGACACGCGCAGCATCCGTTATGCGTTGCTGCAATGAAAGCACATCCGGCCCATGCCGGCACCGCGGCCGACACGCAGGCGGGATGGCATGACCCATCCCGCCTGCGTTGGACGGCCATCAGTACGCGGCGAATTCCTTGATCGGGATTGCCTTGCAGTGGGTCATGGCGGTGGCGAGGTCGACCTGGGCGCCTGCTGCGGCGCTGTGCGACGGAGTCACTGCGGCAGCCTCCAGCCACAGACTGGGCAGCGCCTGTGGCGATTCCAGCACCCGGTTCCAAAGCGCGTCGCGCAGTGGGCTGCTGTAGGTGCTGCCGGGCGTCACGATGCACAACCGCGTACCGGGGGTGCTGCTGGCCTGCTGCAGCACCTGCTGCAGCGCGGCGTTGGCGCTGGCGTCGTCGCTCAGCTGCTGCGGCGCACTGTTCTGCGTGGCGTCCTGGATCTGCAGCTTGCCCGGGGTGAACAGCAGGACCTGCATGTCCTGGCGCGGTTCGATGCGCACCGGCGCGCGGGTGCCCTCGCAGATCGTGGGGGTTGGCCGCGCCTGCTGTGGTGTCACGCTGCCATCGGCATGCACCTGGCGGATATGCAGCCGGCACATCTTGTCGGCCACTTCAAATTCCACCTCGTAATCCTGCCCGGGCTTGGCCACGAACTGGCCTGACAGCGTGCCCTTGCAGTAGAGACCGCTTTTCGGGTCAAAGGCCGCCTCGAAGATCAGCGGCTTGCCACCGGGAACTTCGTACTCCTGGTAGCTGAGCGTGGAGAATCGCTGGTTCTCCTTGCTGCGCAGGGCCTCGGTGCTGGGAATGCCAAGCAGGCCCTTGTCACCGGCGTTGTTGTACTTGACGTCAATCCGGTCACGGTAGTCGGTGCGGCAGGAGGCATCGGTAAACAACGTCGTGGTCCGGCCGAAGTCGGCGAACACGCGCACCCGTGCCGGCGGAACCGCGCCGCCCGCATAGGCACTGAGGTCTTCCGCCGCCAGCGGGCGTGGGTACATCGCCGGTATCCGCTTGATGAGTTTGTCGATGCATTTCATGGTGATCTTCTGCGCCGCGCTCTTGAGCCTGGCGTAGTCATCGGCCTGCCACGCGCCCAGGGTCGCCCGGTCATCACTGTCGTTGCAGCTGATGATCTCGGCCAGGCTGCCATCGGCGCGGCGCTGCTGGATCGTGCTGGAATGGTTGAGGCGGTACAGCGGATCCTTGCGCGTATTGCCCTGGTGTACCAGCACCCAATCATCTGCACTGAAGCGCAGCGTACTGGTCTGCGTGGGCACAGCGTCGGGTGCATAGCGGAAGTAGCCGCCCACCAGTGCCTTGGCCACATTCGGCATCAGCGTGATGGCGGGGCTGGCCTGGCCCTCGATGATGCTGCCGGGCAGGTGGTTGCGCCGGAAGTAGTCCGGCTCGTTGCCGCTGAACAGCAGGGCCAGTCCCTTTGGTGTGAGCGCCTCGCTGTCATCGGGAGTGACGATGCGCAGTGCCACGTCGGGCGCGTGCAGACGCTTCGATGCGCTGTCCGGGCCGCTCAGGATCTGCACACGCTCGGTCCAGGAGGCGGGGCCATCGCTTTGGGGCACGGGCCTGGCCGATGGCGTGGCCGGTGCTGTGGCAGCTGTAGTCACCAGTGGGGCCAACAGGACGACTGCCAGCAGGGAGGATCGGGCGGGGAGGGCGCGCAGGGCCATGGTCAAGCTCCATGAAAATCGAAACATCCGTGCCGGCCTTTCCCGGCCGGCACGTGGAAAAAAGGGAGTGGCAGAGGTGACGCTGCAGACGCTCAGCCGCGCGCCAGCGCCAGCAACCGTTCGGCAATGCGCTCCAGCGGCACCTGTTCCTCGGCAGCGCCGAGCTTGAAGGCCGCGCCGGGCATGCCCCAGACCACGCTGGTCGCCTCGTCCTGCACCAATGTCGGAGCCCCGGCCTGGCGCATTTCCAGCAGGCCGCGTGCACCGTCGTCGCCCATGCCGGTGAGGATCGCGCCGATGGCGTTGCCGCCTGCGCTCTGTGCCACCGAGCGGAACAGCACGTCCACCGCCGGCTTGTGCCGGTTCACCGCAGGACCATCGTCGACACGGCAGCGCCAGCGCGCACCGTCGCGGATGATCCGCAGGTGCTTGCCGCCCGGAGGCAGGTAGGCGTGGCCGGGCAGAACCGCTTCACCGTCGCTGGCTTCGCGCACGGCCATTGCCGAGTGACGGTCCAGTCGTTCGGCGAAGGCAGTGCTGAAGCTGGCGGGCAGGTGCTGGGTCATCACTACGGCCGGACCGTCGGCGGGCATGCCTTCCAGCACCACGCGCAATGCTTCGGTACCGCCAGCCGACGAGCCGATGGCGATCAGGCGGTCGGTGGTGCGGAACTGCGTTGCTGCCGGGCGCGCGGCAGGTGCTGCGTCCAGCGTGAGTTTCGGCGTGGCCACGCGTACCAGCGGGCGCACCCGGGAACGCGCAGCCATCTTTACCTTGGCGATGATTTCATCGGCATAACCCTGCAGGCCGCGGGCCACGTCGAGCTTGGGCTTGGACACGAAATCCACCGCGCCCAGGCCCAGTGCCTGCAGGGTGGTATCGGCGCCGCGTTCGGTCAGCGAAGAGATCATCACCACCGGCAGCGGGTGCAGGCGCATCAGGTTTTCCAGGAACGCCAGGCCATCCATGCGTGGCATTTCCACGTCCAGCGTGATCACGTCCGGGGCCAGGCGCTTGATCTTCTCGCGGGCCAGCAGCGGGTCGGCGGCGGTGCCGACCACGTCGATGGCCGGATCGCTGGACAGGATTTCGGTGAGCATCTGCCGCACGACGGCGGAGTCGTCGACGATCAGGACCCGGCAGGGGGCGTTGCCGGTCAGGGTCATTCGAACAGCTCCACGCCACCGGTGACCGGGGCCTTGGACAGGCGTGCGCGTACGGCCGATTCGGTCGCGGCGACTTCGGCTTCGTGGGCGTGTGGCAGGCGCTGCACCACCACGCGGCCGGTATCGGCGAAGAACCAGATCTTGCGCGGATGGATGCCGCACAGGTCCTCGGCGAGGATCGGGATGTGCTCGGCCTGCAGGTACTGGCGCACGAATTCGGCGTTGCGGGTGCCTACCGGATTGCTGGTGAAGCCCTTCAGCACGTTGGCGCCGCCGAACACCTTCGCCTCGATGCGCTTGCGGTGGGCGCCGCGCTTGAGCATGTCGTTGATCAGCAGTTCCATCGCGTAGCTGCCATAACGCGCGGGCGCGCCGTCGCCGGCGTTGCCTTCGGGCAGCAGGAAGTGGTTCATGCCGCCGATCTTCAGTACCGGGTCGCGCAGGCAAGCGGCCACGCAGGAGCCCAGCGTAGTGGTCAGCGCGGTTGTGTCATCCACCACCAGGTACTGGGTTGGCAGAAGCTTGGCGGCGACGGTCTTGAAGCGTGCGTCCTGGTAGCGCATCACATCGTCGGTACGCAGTGATGCGTTCATGCGCCGGCCTTTGCCGCACGACGGTACAGGGTACGGCCGCAGGGCTGGATCAGATCGGCAGCGTGCAGGTAGTTCTCCGAATGGCCGGTATAGAGCAGGCCGTCGTCGGCCAGGTGGTTGACCAGGCGACCAAGAATCGCGCGCTGGGTCGGCTTGTCGAAGTAGATCATCACGTTGCGGCAGAACAGCGCATCGAATGGGCCACCGACGTCGTATCGCGGTGCCAGCAGGTTCAACGGGCGGAATTCGATCAGCTCGCGCAGCGCCGGCAGCACGCGGCACTGGCCTTCGTTGGGACCACTGCCACGCTGGAAATAGCGGCGACGCAGGTCCGGGTCGAGGCCGGCGACACGGTCGATGTTGTAGACGCCGCGGCCGGCGGTGGCCAGCACCTGGGTGTCAACGTCGGTAGCGACGATGCGCACCGGCGGCTTCAGGGTGCCGAACGCTTCGCAGGCGGTGATCGCCATCGAGTAGGGCTCTTCGCCGGTGGAGGCGGCGCACGACCACAACAGCAGCGGGCCGCGCCCGTTGCGCTGCTGCAGCTCTTCGCGCAGCTTGTCGAAATGGTGCGGCTCGCGGAAGAACGCAGTGAGGTTGGTGGTCAGCGCATTGGTGAATGCCTGCCACTCGTCACCATCGCCCTGTTCCAGGTGGTCCAGGTACTGCTGGAAGCTGCGCATGCCAAGCGTGCGCAGCCGGCGTGACAGGCGTCCGTACACCATGTCGCGCTTGGCCGGGGCGAGGGCGATGCCCACGCGCTGGTAGATCAGGTCGCAGACGCGGCGGAAATCACGGTCGGCGAATTCGAATTCGCGCGTACCGCTGACGATGGGGGTAGGGCTCTGCACGGGTGACGTGTCCATCGGCGGGGCGGCGGCCGGAGCCGCCGCGAGGATCAGAATTCCTGCCAGTCGCCGTCGTTGGAGACGACGGTGCTGGAGTGGGTACGGCGGATCGGTGCGGGCGTCGACAACGGTCGCGAAGGCGCAGGGCTGGCAGCCTTCGGCGCGACCTTCGCGGTCAACGCCTTCACTGCGACAGCGACCTGGTTGTCGAGGCGGAAGATCGCCACGGCGTCGGCCAGCTGTGCGGCCTGGTCTTCCATCGCCCGTGCCGCAGCGGTGGCTTCTTCCACCAGCGCGGCGTTCTGCTGGGTGGTTTCGTCCATCTGCACCACGGTCTGGTTGACCTGCTCGATGCCGGCCGACTGCTCCTGCGAGGCGGCGGAGATCTCGGCCATGATGTCGGTCACGCGCTGCACCGACGCGACGATCTCGCCCATGGTGCTGCCGGCCTGGTGGACCAGGCTGGAACCTTCGGCGACCTTGCCGACCGAGTCGTCGATCAGCCCCTTGATTTCCTTGGCGGCGGCGGCCGAGCGCTGGGCGAGGGTGCGCACTTCGCTGGCGACCACGGCGAAACCGCGGCCCTGTTCGCCGGCACGGGCCGCTTCCACTGCAGCGTTCAGCGCCAGGATGTTGGTCTGGAAGGCGATGCCATCGATGACCGAGATGATCTCGGCGATCTTCTTCGAGGAGGCTTCGATGGCCGACATGGTGGTGACCACCTGGCCGACCACGCTGCCACCCTGCGAGGCCACGCCATGCGCGCCGATGGCGAGCTGGTTGGCCTGGCGCGCGTGTTCGGCGTTCTGGCGCACGGTAGAGGTCAGTTCCTCCATCGAGGCGGCGGTTTCTTCCAGATTGGCGGCCTGTTGCTCGGTACGGCGCGATAGGTCGCTGTTGCCCGACGCGATTTCGCCGGCCGACAGGGTGATGCTGGAGGCACTGGCCTGGATCTGGCCGACGATCTGGGTCAGCTGGCTGACCGTGGCGTTTGCATCGTCGCGCATGCGGGCGAACACGCCCTGGTAGTCACCGTGCATGCGTGCCGTCAGGTCGCCGTCGGCAATGGACGACAGCAGCTGCGAGAGCTTGCCGAGGTTGTCATCGCTGACTGCCATCATGGCATTGAGGTTTTCCAGCATGGTGCGGAAATCGTGATCGAAGCGCTGTGCATCGCCGCGCTGGCTGAAGTCGCCCGCGGCGGCGGCACTGGCCAGCTGCTTGATCTCGGCGTTGATGCGGCCGAGGTTGGCTTTGACCGTATCGACGGTGGTGGTCATCGCCGCCTTTTCGCCCGGATAGCGCGCGATGTCGCTGCTGAGGTCGCCCACGGCGTACTGCTGCACGACGTTCAGTACATCGTGCAGGGTCTGCACGTGGCTGCCGACCAGGACGTTGGTTTCCTGCACCATCAGTCCGTATTCGCCGGGGAAGCTGCTGGCGTCGATGCGGTAGCTGAGTTCACCGCCATCGTGGCGGCGCGCCATCTCGCGCTGGCCACTGATGACCGCGTGCAGCTGCTGCTGCATGCGCGACATGGCTTCGAGCAGGCGACCGGTTTCATCATGCGGCTGCGGGCCGATGTGGCTGTCCAGCTTGCCGCCGGCAATGCCTTCGGCCACGGCGGTGGCCTGCTTCAGCGGGCGTGCGATGCGGTTGCCGATGACCCAGCTCAATGCGAGCACGATCAGCACCAGCACGCCACCGGCCAGGGTCATGATGGCAGTGAAGACCAGTGCCTGCTGCTGCACGTCATCCATGTACACGCCGCTGCTGACCACCCAGTTCCAGGGCTTGAACAGGCCGGCGTAGGCGACCTTTTCGACTTCCCCCTTCTCGCCGGGCTTGGCCCATCGATAGGCGACGAAACCGCCGCCGGCCTTGGCCGCTTCGATCTGGTCGTAGTAGATGCGGATGCCATCGCCGGTACGGAAATCCTTCATGTCCTTGCCCACCAGATCCTTGCGGAACGGGTGCATGAGCACGTGATAGCCGGTGTCGTAGATGTTGTAGTAATAGGTATCGTTATGCGCGCGCATGACTTCCAGCGCCTGCAGCGCGGCGGCCTTGGCAGCTTCTTCGCTGAGCTCGCCGGTTCCGGCCAGGCGATGGTAGTGGTCGAGGATGCCGTAGCTCAGTTCGACCTGGGTCTTCAGCGAAGACTTGCGGGTATCGGTCAGGTCCAGGTACTGCATGCGGGCAGCGATCACCGAGAGCGCGATCACGCCGAGTGCGATCAGCAGCGTGAGCAGATTGAGCTTGCGTCGGACGGAGAGATTGCTGAAGTAGTGTTGCCAGCGATGCAGGAGATTCATCGAGCAGTACCCGGGTGGTGGTGGGTGGAGGCGCCGGTGCTGATCGGGAGCAGCGGTGACATGACCGTTATCGGCCGCTGGGGCGGGGGATTGAGGTGGGCTGTTCGAACGTATTCAGGTTTGTTCGCAGCGGCGGCTGCGGCGCTGCCTGCGGCAGGCTTTTGGAGCGACAGCAACAGCAACAGCGGATGGTCGGCTGTCACGGATTGCGAGAAGGGCCGGACCAGGGTGGGTTGGCGGGGGACGCCGTAAACCCGTCCCTGGGGGCTTGGCCGCGGCATCCATGCCGCGGACACCCCCGCCAACCCACCCTGGCCCGGCCCATTCGATATCCTTGTGTCGGACGGCAAGTGCTTGAGTTTCCAATTGGAAAGAGGGGTCAGATCCGTTTTCCTGCGGAAAACGGATCTGACCCCGGAAGCACTGCGCCGTTGGCTGGACAACACCTGACGAGGCCGCAAAAAAAACGCCCCAGCGCAGGGCCGGGGCGTCTTCGTGCCTCAGGTCAGGCAGGAATCAGAATTCCTGCCAGTCTCCATCAGCCAGTTCGGTGGCCATGGATCGGCCGCCGGTGCTGCGGCGGGCCGGCGGTGCGGCCGGTGCCGGAGCCGGGGCTGCCGGTGCAGACGCGCGCGGTGCCGGTGCGCGCGTGGCGACCACGGCTTCGGCTTCGTCGACCACGAAGATCGAGACCGCCTCGCTGAGGTGGCCCGCCTGTTCTTCCATCGCACGTGCGGCGGCGGTGGCTTCTTCCACCAGCGCGGCGTTCTGCTGGGTGGTTTCGTCCATCTGCACCACGGTCTGGTTGACCTGTTCGATGCCGGCGCTCTGCTCCTGCGAGGCAGCAGAGATCTCGGACATGATGTCGGTCACGCGCTGCACCGAGGCGACGATCTCGCCCATGGTGGCGCCGGCCTTGTGCACCAGCGCCGAGCCGTCGTTGACCTTGCCGACCGAGTCGTCGATCAGGCCCTTGATTTCCTTGGCGGCGGCAGCCGAGCGCTGGGCGAGGGTACGCACTTCGCTGGCGACCACGGCGAAACCGCGGCCCTGTTCGCCGGCACGGGCCGCTTCCACCGCGGCGTTCAGCGCCAGGATGTTGGTCTGGAAGGCAATGCCGTCGATGACCGAGATGATTTCCGCGATCTTCTTCGACGAGGCCTGGATGGCCGACATGGTGGTGACCACCTGGCCGACCACTTCGCCACCCTGCGACGCCACGCCGTGCGCGCCGATGGCGAGCTGGTTGGCCTGGCGTGCGTGCTCGGCGTTCTGGCGAACGGTGGAAGTCAGCTCCTCCATCGAGGCGGCGGTTTCTTCCAGGTTCGCGGCCTGCTGTTCGGTACGGCGCGACAGGTCGCTGTTGCCGGAGGCGATTTCGCCGGCGGCCGAGCTGATCGCACGGCTGGACTGCTTGATGCGGGTGACGATCTCGCTCAGCTGTGCGGCCGTGGCGTTGGCATCGTCACGCATGCGGGCGAACACGCCCTGGTAGTCGCCGTGCATGCGCACGGTCAGGTCACCCTGCGACAGTGCGGCGAGCAGGCCGGAGATCTGTTCGATGCTGCCCGAGTTGGCGTCCAGCAGGCCGTTGATCTGCTGGGCCAGCTGCAGGAAGAAGCCTTCCTTGTCGTTGGCATCGATGCGGCCGGACAGGTCGCCGGCAGCGGCCTGGGCGATCACCCGTGCCACTTCCGCCTCGACCTGCGCTTCCTGGGTGCGGTCGCGCCATTCCACCACGTAGCCGACGGTGTCGCCGTCTTCGTTGCGGATGGTCGACACGACCTGGGCGAACTGGGCATCGCCGTACTGCATCGGGCGGCGGGCAACGCCATGCTGCTTGAGGTTGGCCAGCAGGGTGTTGTCCATCTCGCCGCGGTGTTCAAGCACGGTGACCGGCTTGCCGACCAGCGAGGCGTGGACGTCGAAGTCGGGCAGGTCGCGCCGCAACTCGTCCTGGTACTGGGCCAGGGTCTGCTGCAGGGCGCGGTTGCTGTAGACGATGGTGTTGTTGGGGTCGGTCAGGTAGACGCCGGTCGAGCTGTAATCCAGCGCGGTGCGGATGCGCAGGTTCTCGCGGGCGATGGCCTGGTCGGTTTCAGTGCGCTCGCGCAGGTCGCGCTGCATGCGCTGCATGGCCTGCATCAGTTCGCCCACTTCGTCCTGGCGGCTGACGTCGATATGGCCATCAAGCTTGCCACCGGCAACGTCGTTGGCCACCGATACGGCGCCACGCACGCTGCCGACCAGGGCACGGGCGAACAGCCACACCAGCACCAGGCCGAGCGCGGCGCCGCCGAGCAGGGCGATGACGGTCAGCACGGCCGAGGCGGAGTAGGTGGAGGCGGCTTCGTCGCGCGAGGCGCGGGCGAGGCGGTTGTCTTCGGCGATCAGCGCTTCAAGCGCTGCGCCGGCCTTGCGGTGTTTGGTGCGGGTCTCGCCGACGAAGGTGTCGATCGCATCGTCGGGCAGGTCCAGCTCCAGCATTTCGGTGACGCTGTCATAGGAGGCCAGCGCGTCCTTCCAGTCCTTGGCGAAGGTGTCGAACAGCTTCTTCTGCTGTGCGTTGTCGACCAGCTTCGGATAGTCCTTGATCGACTTGTCCATGCTGGTGCGCAGTTCGACGGCCTGCTTGCGGGCGTCGGCCTTGACGTCGTCGCTGGCGCGGATCAGCTGCTGGTAGGCGCTGTTGCGGTACTCGCCGAGCATGCCGCGCATCTCGCCGGCCATGCGGATGCTCTCCATGCGTGAACCGGCCAGCTCGGTGGTCACGTTGTTCAGCGAATGCAGGCCACGGTAGGCGACGATGCCCTGCAGCAGCATCACCAGCAAGAGGACACCGAAGGTCAGCATGAGCTTCGGCATCAGTTTCAGGTTGTTGATCCACGGCATGGGCGTTGCGATCTCCTAAGGCAGACGCGGCCGGGCGCGGGGCCCGGTTGCAACAGCCACGCCGGCACGCTGGCCGGCGCGGTCTGACGGACAGCGGATTACTTGATGTTGGCCAGCTTCAGGCTGGACGGCGAGCTGACTTCGATTTCCGCGCGCGAGGCGTCGCGCTGGATCTTGCCGATCACGCACACGGTCTTGCCTTCCAGGGTTTCCAGCGGGAAGGAGAACTTGCCGCGGTTCTCGCCGGCGATGCGTGCCGAGAAGGTGTGGCGCGGGAAGGCGCCGCCCATGTACAGGAAGGTCGGCTGGCCTTCGGAACCTTCTGCGAAGCGGGCCTTTTCGACCTTGCCGCAGACCATGCCGTCCTTGCCGACGGCGCGCGGTGCCATCTCCGGCGGAATCATCTCGGCCGACTGCGCGAAGGCGGAGGAAGCGGTGGTGGCCAGGACGGCAGCCGAAACGAACGCAAGCAGGGACTTCATCGGGGTGATTCTCCGGGGATGGTGATGGTGGATCCGGCCTTGGCGCGTTCCTGCGCGACCGGCTTCTGTCCCCCTATCGGCGTGGATGAGGGGAACTGAAGGGCTGCGTAACAGAAACGTGAAGAAGGTCCGTTTGTTCAGGCGGCAGCGTCTTCGACGACGTTGGTCTGGCCCATGTCGGCGCTGTCCAGCAGGGTTTCGATGTCCAGCAGGATCAGCATGCGGTCGTCGTGGGTGCCGATGCCGGAGATGAAGCGGGTGTCGACGGCGGCGCCGAATTCCGGGGTCGGGCGGATCTGCTCGGCCGACAGCGGGATCACGTCGGAGACGCTGTCGACCACGATGCCGACCACGCGGTCTTCCACGTTGAGCACGATCATCACGGTGAAGGCGTCGTAGCGGGCGTCTTCCAGGCGCAGCTTCAGGCGCAGGTCGATCACCGGCACGATGGTGCCGCGCAGGTTGATGACACCCTTGATGTAATCCGGCGCGTCGGGGACGCGGGTGACGGCGTCGTAGCCGCGGATTTCCTGCACCTTGAGGATGTCCACGCCGTAGTGCTCGGCGCCGAGGGTGAAGCTGAGGAATTCGCCATCGGCGCCGGCGGCGGAGCTGTTCTTGTCGTTCATCGAAGGGTCCTGGTTCTGCCGGAAGTGCCGGTGTCAGGCTCGATATCGGCCCCTGGGTGGGGGACTTTAGGCATCTGGTAGTGCCGGCCGCTGGCCGGCAGCTCCTGCATCCACGCATGGCGTGGATCTACCTGGGAGGGCATGAATCCACGCGTGGCGTGGATCCGCCCGCCGTGGGGTGTCAGAGCTCGCCGTTGCGGCGCGCCTTGCGCTGGCGGTCGATACGGAAGATGTAGCGCTGGATGGCGCTGTCGCCGCCGCGTGGCAGGTCGTCAAAGCGCATGCCAACGCGCTTGACCTCGGTGCCGTTGGGTAGGCGTTGCGGCAGCAGGTTGCAGACCACCAGTTCGATCTGCAGGTCTGGGCCATCGGGCATCGACAGCTGCGCGCGGTAGCGCTGTTGCAGGCCGAAGACCGCGCAATCTACGGGCACGGTCACCGCCAGGCCGCCGCCACTGATGTCCACCACCCGCATCGACAGCGCTTCGGCCTGGGCCTCGCCCGGTGGCAGCAGCAGGTGCGGTGAATCGGTGATGGGGGTCTCCAGCCGGTACAGTTCGCGTCGCTGCAGATGCACCAGCTCCTCGGGGAACGGTGCCCGGAAGGCGACGTGGCCTTCGTTGTCCACGCGTTGCAGTTCGTGCAGGCGGAAACGCACCATCACTCGTTCCAGCTGGGCGAAGCAGAGCAGGTGGTCGGCCTGTTCTGCGGCGCGGTTGGAGGTTTCCTGCGGGCTGCCATCGAGCAGCAGCACGTCATCGTCCTCGTCCAGGTCCAACAGAGCGGTGGGGAAGGAGCGATCGCGGCCGTCGATATGGGCGCTGATCAGTGACCGCTGCTCGATCAGTGAGCGCAGCAGCTGCCGCACCTGGCGGGGGTTGCGGACCAGAAAGCGATCGTCCGCGGCATCGGCCGCATGGACTTCGGGCAGTGCAGTGTCGTGGCCGTCGGACATGGAATCTGTGGTCAGGGGCGGGCGCCGACGCGTGTGGGCGCGTGGCTCGAAAGAGGTATCGGCTGCGTTGCAGATTTATGTAGCACCGAACGCACTCGTTTGCTCCGTTGTGCCATGCCCGCGGCGGTCGGGCAAGCGTAACGCCCGGGCCGGGCACGGCCCGGCGCTACCTTTCCGCTGACGGGGTGGCGCGCGGCCACCCCGATGCTGCGATCAGAACTCCTGCCAGTCGCCGTCACCGGCCAGGGCCGGCTGCGCAACGGGCTTGCGCACGCGCGCAGGTGCGGCGATGGATGCGGGCGCCGCCTTGCGCGGAGCACTGCCGGCCACGGCCATGGCTGCGCGCGGTATCGCATTGCCCGCGCTCGGTGCGGCCAGGCGGAAGCGTGCGACGGCCTCGCCCAGCTGCGCGGCCTGGTCTTCCATGGCCCGCGCTGCGGCGGTGGCTTCTTCCACCAGCGCGGCGTTCTGCTGGGTGGTTTCGTCCATCTGCACCACGGTCTGGTTGACCTGTTCGATGCCGGCCGACTGCTCCTGCGAGGCGGCGGAGATCTCGGCCATGATGTCGGTCACGCGCTGCACCGACGCGACGATCTCGCCCATGGTGCTGCCGGCCTGGTGGACCAGGCTGGAACCCTCGGCGACCTTGCCGACCGATTCGTCGATCAGCCCCTTGATCTCCTTGGCGGCGGCGGCCGAGCGCTGGGCGAGGGTACGCACCTCGCTGGCGACCACGGCGAAGCCACGGCCCTGTTCGCCGGCACGGGCCGCTTCCACTGCGGCATTGAGCGCCAGGATGTTGGTCTGGAAGGCGATGCCATCGATGACCGAGATGATCTCGGCGATCTTCTTCGAGGAGGCTTCGATGGCCGACATGGTGGTGACCACCTGGCCGACCACTTCACCGCCCTGCGAGGCCACGCCGTGCGCACCGATGGCGAGCTGGTTGGCCTGGCGCGCATGTTCGGCGTTCTGGCGCACGGTGGAGGTCAGTTCCTCCATCGAGGCGGCGGTTTCTTCCAGATTGGCGGCCTGCTGTTCGGTACGGCGCGACAGGTCGCTGTTGCCCGAGGCGATTTCGCCCGAGGCCAGGGTGATGCTCGAGGTGCTGGCCTGGATCTGGCTGACGATCTGGGTCAACTGGGCGACGGTGGTGTTGGCATCGTCACGCATGCGGGCGAACACGCCGTGGAACTGGCCGTCCATGCGTGCGGTCAGGTCGCCCGCGGCGATGGACTGCAGCAGCTGCGACAGCTGGCCAAGATTGCCGTCGGCGACCTCCATCATGCTGTTGAGCTGCTCGATCATCACGCGGAAATCGTGATCGAAGCGCTGCGCATCGCCGCGCTGGCTGAAGTCGCCGGCGGCAGCGGACGATGCCAATTGCTGGATCTGCGTGTTGATGGCCAGCAGGCTGGCCTTGGCCGCATCCATCGATTCGTGCAGGATCGCGCGGCTGCCCGGCAACCGGCGCGCATCGGGGGTGAGGTTGCCGGTGGCGTACTGGTTGAGCACATCGATGGCATCACGGATCGCATCGAGGTGTTCGAAGATGACCGTGTTGATGCCGCCGGCGAGCTGGCCATAGACGCCCGGGAAGTCTTCCGGAATGCGGTGGCTGATATCGGGGCCGGCATGCATCTGTGCCATCAGCTGGGTCTGCTCGGAGAAGCGACGCAGCATTGCGGTCATCTCCGCGGTGGCCGTCAGCATGCGACCCGCCTCATCCTTGCCGGTGGCCTGGGTAGTGACGCTGAGATCGCCGCGGGCGACGGCCTGGATGGCCTGCACTGCCTTGCCCAGCGGGCCGACCACGGCGCGCGAAATGATCACGGCCAGGGTGGCGGCGACCACGACCAGCAGCACGATGGCGGCGATGATGGCCAGCATGCTGTTGCGGTGGGTCGCGTTGGCGTCGTCGATCTTGCCCTGCATCTGGGTTCCCAGCAGCGCACCCAGCGCCTTCAGGTCTTCGAAGGCTTTGCGGCGCAAGGGGCGCGACTGCTCATCGGAAATCTGCCGGGCCGCTTCGCCATCACCGGCGGTGGCCGCTTCGCGCAGCTTGGTATTGGCAGCGAAGTAGCCATCGACGTCGGCCTGCACGGCCTGGTACAGCGTGCGCTCCTTGTCGCCGGACGGCAGCTTGGCATAGGCCGCCAGCTGCTCGCGCACCACCGCAGCGGTGTCGTTCATGCGCTTGTTGTAATCGGCGACCTTCTCCGGCTGGTCCAGCATGCTGATCTGGGCCAGTTCATAGGTGCGGAACTCACCCAGCTGCGAGCGCACTTCACCGAGGTACTGCACCGATGGAATGTCGTTGGTCGCCATTGAGGTCAGCTTGGCGTTGGCTTCGGACAGGCGGACCAGGGCGAATGCACCCAGCACGACGGTCATCAGGGTGGTCAGGGTGAATCCCACAGCCAGCTTGCGGGCGATGGGCAGATCGTGGAACCACTTCATGCAGGGTGCTCCAAGGTGGGCAGAATTCCGGCGGCGGCGCCGCGGGCAAAAGGTCGTTGCAGGAGGGAACGGTGGTGCCGGGTGAAGGTTCGGTGACTGCCGTCAACCCGAGATAGCGGCGCAGCTACGCCGTACTTTACGGACCGATGTCACATTCGCTGGCGTAGGGGAAACCAACGGAAAGCAAGCAGTGGCGGGGCTTTCGTCGTGGCGGCGTGGTTTCAGGCGAAACCATGCGCCCGATCAGGTTCACGACACAGGACGACGGAGGTCACAGTTGTGGGCGCCGCCGCGTTACGCGTGGGTACGATTGCTGCCTGCGCCCGCGCGCAAACGAAAACCGCCGCCCCGGAGGGCGGCGGTCAGGTACAACGTGTAGCGCAGCTCAGGCGGCCTGCGGCACCCGCAGCGAACGCACCAGGCCGCCGATGTCGACGATCAGGGCGACGCGGCCATCGCCGAGGATGGTGGCACCGGAGACCCCGCCGATGCGGCGGTAGTTGTTCTCGATGTTCTTCACCACGACCTGCTGCTGGCCGACCAGTTCGTCCACTTCCAGCGCGATCTTCTGGCCATCGCCTTCAACCACCACCACCAGCGATTCACTGCCGGGTGCACGCTGGCCATAGCCGTAGTACTCGCTCAGCGACAGGATCGGCAGGTATTCGCCACGCACGCGCAGCACGCGGCCTTCGCCGGCCATGCTGCGGATGTCGTCAGGCTGCGGCTGCAGTGCTTCAAGCACGTAGGCCAGCGGCAGGATCAGGGTTTCGCCGGCCACCGCCACGGTCATGCCGTCGAGGATGGCCAGGGTCAACGGCAGCCGGATCAGCGTACGGGTGCCGGTGCCGAGGCCGCTTTCAATCTGCACCTCGCCACCGAGCGCCTGGATGTTGCGGCGGACCACGTCCATGCCCACGCCGCGGCCGGACAGATCGGTGACCGCATCGGCGGTGGAGAAGCCGGGCTGGAAGATCAGGTCCCAGACCTGCGAGTCGGTGGGGTTGTCCGGTACGGCCAGGCCGCGTTCCTGCGCCTTGGCCAGGATCTTCTCGCGGTTCAGGCCGCGGCCGTCGTCGCTGACTTCGATGACGATGTGGCCGCCCTGGTGCGAGGCCGCCAGGGTGATCGTACCGGTCTCGTCCTTGCCAGCATCGCGACGCACGTCCGGCATTTCCAGGCCGTGGTCGATGGAATTGCGGACCAGATGCACCAGCGGATCGGCGATCTTCTCGATCAGGCCCTTGTCCAGCTCGGTGCCTTCGCCGATGGTGCGCAGGCGCACGTGCTTGCCCAGGCGGCCGGACAGGTCGCGGACCAGACGCGGGAAGCGGCGGAACACTGCGTCGACCGGCAGCATGCGCACGCCGATCACAGCCTCTTGCAGGTCACGGGTATTGCGTTCAAGCAGGTCCAGGCCGGCGAACAGGCTCTCGGCATGCACCGGGTCCAGCGCGTGCGAGACCTGCTTGAGCATGGCCTGGGTGATGACCAGCTCACCGACCAGGTTGATCAGTGCATCGACCTTGTCGACGCTGACGCGGATGGAGGTTTCCGCTTCCTGGTTGCCGCCGGCATTTGCAGCCGGTGCGGCAGCGGCGGGCGCAGGAGCAGCGACCGGCGCGGCGGCCGGTGCCTGGGTGGCCAGGCTTGGCGGTGCGGCCGGACGGATGTCCAGTTCGCAGTCGTCCAGCACCCAGGCGAAGGTGTCTTCGATCTTGCTGCGCGGCACCTTGCCGACCAGGCCCAGGTCCCACGCCAGGTGGGCTTCGAGCGGGTCGAGCTGGGCGAAGCCGGGCAGGCGATCCATGCGCGCGGCCACCTGCAGCGAACCCAGGTGTTCCAGTTCGCGGATGATGCGCAACGGGTCGTTGCCACTCATGAACAGTGACGGCGCCGGGGTGAAGCCGATCTGCCAGGCTTCCGGCGTGTCGTCCACCTTGCTGGCGGCAGCGGGTGCAGCGGCGGCGGGTGCCTGGCCGGACAGCACCGCTTCCAGGCGCGCCTTCACCGCAGCGACCGCTGCAGGATCGGCGGGCTGGCCGTGCTCGGCCTCGCGCAACAGGGCGCGCAGTACGTCCACCGACGACAGCATCGCATCGACGGCGTTGCCTTCCAGTGCGCGCTTGCCGGCCCGAAGCTCATCGAGCAGCGTTTCCAGCACGTGGGTCAGCCCGGCGATGGCATCGAAGCCGAACGTGCCTGCGCCACCCTTGATGGAGTGGGCGGCACGGAACACCGAGTTGATGATCTCCGGGTCCTGTTGTCCCGATTCCAGGGCCAGCAGGCCAGCCTCCATGGCGTCGAGGCCTTCGCGGCTCTCCTCGAAGAAGGTGGCGTGGAAGCGTTGCAGGTCCATGCTCATGGCAGTGGCGATCCGGAAGCGAAGAGGGGGAGCAGTGCGGGGCGATCAGCCCAGCACTTTCTGCACGGTGGCGACCAGCTGTTCGGGATTGAACGGCTTGACCAGCCAGCCGGTGGCACCGGCGGCCTTGCCTTCGGACTTCTTGTCCGCTGCCGACTCGGTGGTCAGCATCAGCATCGGCGTGAACTTGTAGTCCGGCAGCTGGCGCAGTTCGCGGATCAGCGCGATGCCGTCCATGTTCGGCATGTTGACGTCGGTGACCACCGCATTGAAGCGCTGGCCCTTGGCACGTCCGAGCGCGACCGCGCCGTCTTCAGCTTCTTCGACGGCAAAACCGGCCGAGGTGAGGGCGAAGGAAACCATCTGGCGCATCGACGCCGAATCGTCCACCACCAAGATACGTGCGCTCATGCAGCGTTCTCCACAGATTTCAGGTTGTCATGGGGTACGTCCAGGCCCAGGGCCTGGGTGACGCCCAACAGGCGTGCAGCGTCACGGAAGGTTGCAGTGCAACCGTGGAAGCCGGTGCCCAGGCCTGCCTCGCGGCGGGCCTGCACGAAGGCGCACAGCACCTGCATGCTGGCGGTGTGGATGCGGCCGACCTGGCTTGCATCCAGGGTCAGCTCGCCTGCTTCCGCCACCAAGGGCGAAAGGCGGTTCTTGAGCTCGGTGCTGCTCTCGATGCCGAGATCCTCACCCAGTTCGACAGTGCTCATCGTTGCTCCGGACAAACGGTTCCAGCATTCATAACGGCACCGTGGGGCGGTTCTTTAGGGGTATCGGCGCGAAGCGCCGATTCAGAGCACGGATTCACCCCAGCAGCTGCGTGGCGTCGAGCAGGATCATCGGCCGCTGGCTGATGCGGGCCACGCCACGGAACAGTTCATTGGAGATCTGGCAGATGCGGGCGGTATCGGGTGGTTCGATCTGCGAGTCGGTCAGGTTGGCGACGTCCTCCACGGCCGACACACGCAGGCCCAGGGTCTCGCCGTTCTCTTCAAGCACGACAATGCGGGTCTGCGCGTCATCCTCGGCGGAGGCTGCACCCAGGTGCAGGCCGAGATCCATCACCGGCACCACCTGGCCACGCAGGTTCATGATGCCGAGCATTTCCGGGGCAGTGCCGCGCAATGGCAGCAACGGCACCGGCAGCACCACTTCCTGCACCTTCAGCAGTTCCAGCGCGTAGGCCTGGGCGCCACAGCGCAGCCGCAGCCAACGCGATGTGCGTTCGCCGGCGCGGCGGTTCTGCGGATGCGGGCTGCTGGCGGGCTGATGCGCCTGGGCCTGCAGCTCCTGCCAAGAGCCGGGGCGGTTGCTGGAGGGGGTGTCCACCGCGAGCCGTGGCGGCGGCGCGACGGCGGCGCGGGTCATCGATGGCATCGGTGCCGGCGCGGGACGCGCGGCGGCCTTGGCAACGGCCGGCGCAGCGATGGCAGCAACCACCTCGCCGTCGGCGGCGGCTTCGAAGGCGGCCTGCAATCCGGGGCTGTCGGTGTGCGCCAAGCTGTCGGCGGCGTCGGTTTCGTAGATCACTTCGTCCGGCAGGTCATCCCAGGTGGGTTCCGGCGCGGGCGGTGCGACAGGGGCAACGGCCACGGGCGCGGTTTCATGGACGACCTCGGCCGGCAGGTCGTCCCAGGTGGGCTCGCGGTCAGCGTCGGCGGCAGGTGCGGCAGCAGCGTCGAAGGCGGCTTCCAGCGCCGCATCATCGTTGGCCGGAGCGGCTGCGACGGCGTCGGTTTCGTAGATCACTTCCGCCGGCAGATCGTCCCAGGTCGGCTCGCGCCCGGTATCGGCCGCAGGCGTGGCAACGGCGTCGAAGGCGGCTTCCAGCGCCGCATCATCGTTGGCCGGAGCGGCTGCGACGGCGTCGGTTTCGTAGATGACCTCGGCCGGCAGATCGTCCCAGGTCGGCTCGCGCCCGGTGTCGGCCGCAGGCGTGGCAGCCGCGTCGAAGGCGGCTTCGAGCGAAGCATCGTCGTTGGCCGGGGCCACTGCAACGGCGTCGGTTTCGTAGATCACTTCGGCCGGCAGATCGTCCCAGGTCGGCTCGCGCTCGCCGTCGGCTGCTGCGCTCGTCGGGCGTGGCGCGGCGTCAGCGGCGACCGGTGCGACGGCAATGTCGCCGAGCAGCTCGTCCAGATAGTCGTCCAGCATGCCGGTGGTGTTCATGCCGCCTGCTCCAGGGCACGTGCGTCCTCACCGAGGATCCAGTTCAATGCACGCCGATAGGCCGCCAGGCCGCGACCCGGGTAGTCCTCGCCGATGCTCGGCAGGGTCAGGCCGGCCGCGTTGCTGATGCGGGTGTCGATCGGAATCGCGTCTTCCCAGACGCGGCTTGCGTGGCGGTCCTGCATGGCGCGCAGCGATTCATTGCCGGTGCGGGTGCGGCGGTCGAACAGCGTCGGCAGGATCGAGATCGGCAGCGGCCGGCGGCGTGAACGCTCGACCATCTCGCCGGTGCGGACCATGCCATCCAGGCCGTGCAGGGCCAACGGCTCGGCCTGGGTGGGAATGATCAGCCGATCGGCCGCGGCCAGTGCGTTGATCATCAGCAGGCCCAGGGTCGGTGCGCAGTCCAGCAGGATGTAGTCGTGCTGGCCCTGGTGGCGGGCGAGCGCGTTCTGCAGGGCCAGGCCGAGGCCAGGCTGGTTGGCGCTGCGTCGTTCCAGCGTGGCCAGCGAGGCCTGCGCGCACACGTAATCGAGTCCGCCGATGTTGCTGGCATGGCTGAGCGCGGAGAGGTCGGCCGGCGGTGCGCCGAACAGTTCCAGCACGCCGGCCGGTGCCGGCTCGATCGGTACGCCGAAGGCGCGGGTCAGCGAGGCATGCGGATCGAGATCGATCAGCAGCACGCGGTGGCCGAGCGCGGCCAGGCCGCGACCGAGGGCGAGGGTGGTGGTGGTCTTGCCGACTCCGCCCTTCTGGTTGGCGACTGCCCAGATGCGCATCGGATTACTCCTTCATTGCCGGGGGAACGGCGGCGCCGACACGGCTGCCAGCCGGCACCGGTGGCAACTGCACCGGTGCGATGGGGGAAGTGGGGGCGGTGGCCGGTGCGGTGGCGGCCTGTTCGCTGGCGCCGCGGGCAGCGCCGGTGGCGGCATTCAGGCGTTCGCCGAGCGGGTCCACCGAATGACTGGTGTCGGCCAGGATGATGACCATCACCCGCCGGTTGCGATTGCGGCCCTGTGCGCTGTCGTTGTCTTCGCGGGGGCGGAACTGGCCGTAGCCGACCATCGCCAGCCGCGATGGCTGCAGCCCCTGGTCGGCAAACAGATGCACCACGCTGGCCGCGCGCCCGGCCGACAGTTCCCAGTTGGACGGGAAGGTGGCAGTGGCAATCGGCACGTTGTCGGTGTGGCCTTCCACGCGCACGCTGTTGGGCACGTCGCGCAGCACACCGGCCAGGCTGGCCAGGGTGTCGCGCGCATGCACGTCCAGCGCCGCCGAGCCGGTCGGGAACAGGATGTCGCTGTTGATCTCCACTTCGATCCACAGTTCGGTACGGCGCACGCTGATCATGCCGCGGTCGATCAGTGGCGCCAGCGCGGCGGTCAGGCGGTCGGCGATGCTGTTGAGCTGGCGCTCGGCACGCGCGATCTGTTCCTGGTTGTGCACCGACACCGGCATGCGCATCTGCGAGGCCATCGCCGGCAGCAGGGTGGGGTCATGCGAGGGCGCGGGAGCGGACGGCCCGATCTTGGTGCCGGACTTGATCACCGACGGGCTGTCCCAGCCGCCGCCCTGCACCTGCTTGTTGCCCACCTGCACCGGATTGATGGTGCGCGGCGCACCACCGAAGGCATCGGTGAGGGCGTCGGCCATGATCCGGTACTTGCCCTCGTTGACCGAGGAGATCGCGTACATGACCACGAAGAAGGCGAGCAGTAGCGTCATCAGGTCGGCATAGGGGATGGCCCATGCCTCGTGATTGGCGTGCTCTTCGTGGTGCTTGCGGCGGGCCATGTCAGTGCAGGAAGCCGGAGAGGTTGGTTTCGATGTTGCGCGGGTTCTCGCCCTGGGCAATCGAGATCAGGCCTTCGATGACCATTTCGCGGTCGCGGCTGGAATGGGCGATGACGCCCTTCAGCTTGGCGGCGATGGGCAGGAACAGCAGGTTGGCAGAGGCGATGCCGTAGATGGTGGCGGTGAACGCGGCGGCGATGCCGTGGCCGAGCTTGCTCGGGTCGGCGAGGTTCTTCATCACCGCGATCAGGCCGAGCACGGCGCCGATGATGCCCAGCGTGGGCGCATAGATGCCCATGCTTTCAAACACCTTGGCGGCGGCCTGGTCCTGGTGCTCCTGGCTGCCCAGTTCGATCTCCAGCATATGCCGGATCGATTCGGGTTCAACGCCGTCCACCAGCAGCTGCAGGCCCTTGCGCAGGAACGGGTCCTGCTGTGCTTCCACCTGCGATTCCAGGCCGAGCAGGCCCTGGCGGCGGGCGATGTTGCTCCACTCCACGATCTGCTGGATCAGTTCACGACGGTCGCTGTGCGGCGGCCGCACGACCCAGCGCACGATCTTGAAGGCGTGCTTGAACACCGCTGGCGAGGTGTGCAGCAGGATGGCGGCGATGGTGCCGACGATGACGATCACGAACGCCGCAGGCGACCACAACGACGCCAGGCCGGCGCCCTTGAGGATGCTGCCACCAACCAGCGAGGCCAGGGCGAGGAAAAGTCCAATGAGGCTGAGTCTATCCATGGGTCCGGTATCGGCTTGTATGAATGGGACTTGAGACACCGGGAGAATCTGCTGTAACGGAGTTCACAGTTTCTTGTGTCGCCAGGCCTGGCCCGGCGCTACGGTGCGCCGGGTTCAGCAACGAGGTCAGTCGTGTGGGCTGCGCAGCCCGTCCACGTCCAGGATCAGTGCCATGCGACCATCACCGATCAAGGTTGCACCGGCATAACCACGCAGGCCGCGCAGGGCCTTGGGCAGTGGCTTGATGACCACTTCCTCACGCCCGCGCACCTGGTCCACCACCAGCCCGAAGCGTGCTTCACCGGCCTGCAGCACGACAATGGTCAGCAGGGGCGAGGCGGCCGGCGTCACATCCAGCCATTGCCGCAGGTCCACCAGCGCCAGCGTGTGTGAGCGGCGGTCAAGCACGGCGCGACCGTCGAACCAGCCCAGCGAGGTGCGCGGCGCATGCAGCACTTCCATCACACGGGCCAGCGGCAGTGCGTAGACGTCTTCGCCGGCCTGCACCAGCAGGGTCGGCAGGATCGCCAGGGTCAGCGGTACGCGGATCATGAAGCGGCTGCCGCGGCCCAGTTCCGACTGGATCTGGATCTGCCCGCTCAGCTCACGGATGCGCGACTGCACCACGTCCATGCCGACGCCACGGCCGGAAATGTCGGTGACCTGCTGCTTGGTCGAGAAGCCTGGCAAGAACACCAGGTGCAGGCATTCCTCGCTGCTCAGGCGGGCGGCGGCTTCCGGATCGATCAGGCCCTTCTCGCGCGCCTTGGCGCGCAGCTTTTCCGGATCGATGCCGGCGCCATCGTCCTGCACTTCGATGCTGACGTAGTCGCCTTCCTGCTGTGCCGACAGGCGCACGTGGCCCATCCGCGGCTTGCCCTGCGCTTCGCGCAGGTCAGGCATTTCCACGCCATGGTCGATGGCGTTGCGGACCAGGTGCACCAGCGGGTCGGCCAGCGCTTCGACCAGGTTGCGGTCGAGCTCGGTTTCGGCGCCGATCAGTTCCAGGTCCACTTCCTTCTTCAGCGAACGCGCAACGTCGCGCGCCACCTTCGGGAAGCGCGAGAACACCTTGCCGACCGGTTGCATGCGGGTGCGCATCACCGCCGACTGCAGGCGCGCGGTGGCGATATCCAGCGTGGACACGGCGCGGTCCAGCTCTTCATCGCGCAGGCGTGTGCGCAGCGTCTTCAAGCGGTTTCGTGACAGCACCAGTTCGCCGATCAGGTTGACGATGGCATCCAGGCGCTTGGTGTCCACACGCACGGTGTGTTCGGCTTCGGCGACAGGCTTGTTGGGTGCGGGCTTGGCAGCGGGCGGGGCCGGCGAGGGCGCCGGTCGCGGTGCCGGTACCGCAACAGCCGCTGCGGTGGTGTTGCTGCCCGGGGCGGCGCCGCCATGCAGCTGGTCGAGCAATGCCTCGAACTCGTCCTCGCTGATCATGTCGTCGGCCTTCTTTGCCGCCGCCACGGTTGTCGGCGCCTTGCCGCCGTGCAGCTGGTCGAGCAGGGCCTCGAACTCGTCGTCGGTGATCAGGTCGCCACCACCCGCACCCGGCGTCGCGGCCGCAGGCGCGGCAGCGCCGCCGCCATGCACGTCGAACTGGGCGACCAGTTCGGGCGGGGCAAAGCCCGGCTCGGTGCCCGAAGACACCGCGTCAAGCATCGACTGCAGGTAGTCCAGTGACTGCTGGGCGGCATCGAAGTGATGCGCCTGCAGGACGGCCTGACCGGCGCGTGCGGCGCCCAGTGCTTCCTCGGCGGCGTGGCACAGCTCGACCATCGCGGTGATGCCAAGGAAACCTGCGCCGCCTTTCAGCGTGTGGTAGCCGCGGAACACCGCGTTGAGCTGTTCATTGTCCTGCGGTGCCTGTTCCAGCGACACCAGCTGTTCGCCGAGGCGATCCAGGATCTCCTGGGCCTCGATGATGAAATCGGCAGTGATGTCGTCGGCTACTGCGCCCATGGTTACAGCCCCAGATCCGACAACAGGTCGTCGGCGTCGTTCTGCGAGACCGCATGGCGGTCCAGTCCCTTCAGTGCCGGCCCAGCCAGTTCCGGATCGGTGCGATGCTGTTCCGGCGGCAGGCCGAGCGCGCCGAAGCCTTCGTGCACGCGGCGGACGATGCCCACCACGCGACGGATGATCTGCCCGGTCAGGTCCTGGTAGCTCTGGGTCAGGGCGATCTCGGTGAGGTTGTGGCGGATGCGGTCGAGCTGCACGTCCTGGCCCGGCTGCAGGCCGTCGGCGCGCAGCTGTTCGGTCAGGCTGCGGCACTCTTCGGCCAGGTCCAGGGTGCGGTGCGTGGCCTGTTCGGTCATCGCCACCACGTGGTCCAGGCGCGCGCAGGCATCGTCCAGCTCGCCGGCTTCATCGGGCACGGTCGGCAGTTCGCCCAGCGCCTGGCCCAGCTCGCGGGCCAGCCGCGAAAGGCCGCTCATCATCGGCTGGGTGCGCAGCGCGACCAGGCCGTCGATGCGCTGGCGCCACGCCGCCTCGTCGCCGGATTCCAGTGCATCCAGGGCTTCCTGCAGGCGCAGGGCGAGGGCGCTCTTGTCGACCGTGGTATCCATCAAGCGCTGGCCGCCAGGCGTTCGAAGATCTTGCCGAGCTTCTCTTCCAGCGTCTGTGCGGTGAACGGCTTGATGATGTAACCGTTCACGCCGTTCTGCGCCGCTTCGATGATCTGCTCGCGCTTGGCTTCGGCAGTCACCATCAGCACCGGCAGGGTCTTCAGCTTGGCATCGGCACGGATGGCCTTGAGCAGTTCGATGCCGGTCATCACCGGCATGTTCCAGTCGGTGACCACGAAGTCGAACGGCTGGCTCTGCAGCAGCGACAGCGCGGCATGCCCGTCCTCGGCTTCGGCGGTATTGGTGAAGCCCAGATCGCCCAGCAGGTTCTTGACGATACGACGCATGGTCGAGAAGTCGTCGACGATCAGGATGCGCATGTTCTTGTTCAAAGCAGAGTTCCTTTGTTGATCAGCTCTCGAGGCCGGCGTCGGCCGCCTCGAAAATCTTCAGTCGGCCACGCAGGCGCAGGACCGCCTGGCCGTGGATCTGGCAGACCCGCGACTCGCTCACGCCGAGCACTGCGCCGATCTCTTTCAGGTTCAGTTCCTGCTCGTAGTAGAGCGACAGCACCAGCTGTTCGCGCTCGGGCAGGTGGCCGATGGCATTGCCCAGCTCGCGGCCGAATTCACCGCGCTCCAGCACCTGCTGCGGGGTCGGGCCGCCCTGGGCGACGGTGTCCAGCTCGCCCTGGTCTTCAATGCGCGACTCCAGGCTCAGTACCTGGCCGCGCGAGGCGTCCTCCATCAGGCGCAGGTACTCGGGCAGCGGCATCTCCATCGCGGCGGCCACTTCGGTGGCACTGGCGGCACGGCCGGTGCTCTGCTCCAGGCGGCGGATGGTGGCCGCAGCGTCACGGGCACGGCGGTGCACCGAACGCGGTACCCAGTCGCCACGACGGATCTCATCGATCATCGAACCGCGGATGCGGATCGAAGCGTAGGTCTCGAACGAGGCACCCTGGTCGGCGTCGTAGCTGCGCGAGGCTTCGATCAGGCCCATCATGCCGGCCTGGATCAGGTCGTCCACCTCAACGCTGGCCGGCAGGCGTGCGGCCAGATGGTGGGCGATGCGCCGCACCAGGTCCGAGTGCTGGGCGATGACCTCATTGGCCGCCGTGCGCTGGACCTCTCTGTACTGGGCGGCGCCTTTCATGCGGCCACCCCGCGCTGCTTGATGATGCGTTCGAGGAAGAACTCGACGCCGCCGCGCGGCTCGGTCGGTGCCTGCCAGCGGGCGGTGCGGCGGGCGATCTCGGTGATCGCCAGTGCCGACGGGCTGGACGGATAGGCCTTCACCACCGGCTGCTGGCGCTGCACCGACAGGCGCAGCCAGTCGTCCTGCGGCACGCAGCCCAGGTAGTTCAGCGAGACATCGGCGAGGAATTTCTCGCAGACGCGGGTCAGCTTCTCGTACAGCACGCGGCCTTCGTTGGGGTCGCGCACCATGTTGGCCACCACCTGGATGCGGTCCACGCCACGTTCGCGCGACAGCACCTTGATCAGCGCATAGGCGTCGGTGATCGAGGCTGGTTCATCACAGACCACCACCACGGTGTCCTGCGCGGCCTGGCAGAAGGTCAGCACGCCATCGGTGATGCCGGCGGCGGTGTCCACCACCATGATGTCCAGCTCGCGCTCCAGTTCGGAGAACACGTTGACCAGGCCGACATGCTCGGCCGGGGCCAGCTCGGCCATGTGCCGGCGGCCGGACGCAGCCGGTACCACCAGCACGCCGTTCGGGCCTTCGATGATCACGTCATCCAGGCTGCAGCGGCCAGCGACCAGGTCGGCCAGGGTGTTGGTGGGGCTCAGGCCCAGGATCACGTCGATGTTGGCCAGGCCCAGGTCGGCGTCCAGCAACAGGGTGCGTTTGCCCATTCCCGCAAGCGCCACGGCCAGGTTGGCCGATACGTTGGTCTTGCCGACGCCGCCCTTGCCGCCGGTCACGGCAATCGTGCGCACAGGGCCGAGCGGCTCGCTGCGGGTCGCCGTCAGCGGGAAGGTGGTGGTCAGCTTGGCGTACTCACGCGACGGCATGGTTCAACTCCGGGTTGCAGGGCATATCGGCCGCGCGGCGCAAATCTTCAAGGCGAAGTACAAGATTGGCTGCACTGGCCCGGTGCAGGTCGTCCGGGACGTCCTGGCCATCGGTCACCCAGGTGATCGGCAGCTTGTGGTCCACCGCCACCGACAGGGCGTTGCCGAAGCGGCCGGTCTCGTCCAGCTTGCTCAGCACCAGGCCCTGCAGGTTGGCCGCGCCGAAGCGGCGGACCACCTCGTCCATGTCGCCGAAGCTGGTGTTGGCCGGCAGTACCAGCAGGGTGCGGACCTGGCGGGCGGCGCGCAGCCACTGCAGCTGGGCGGCCAGCGCACGGTCGCGCGGGCCCAGGCCGGCGGTGTCGATCAGCACCAGCTTGTAGTCCTTCAGGCGTTCCAGCAGCTGGTCCAGGTCGGTGCCGCTGTTGGCCTCGTGCACGGCGATGCCGAGCTGGCGGCCGTAGCCGTACAGCTGTTCGCGGGCACCGATGCGCATCGTATCGGTGGTGACCAGGGCGACGTCGCGGGCGGCATGGGCTTCGGCGAAGCGCGAGGCCAGCTTGGCGATGGTGGTGGTCTTGCCGGCGCCGGTCGGGCCGACCAGGGCGATCACGCCGCCTTCCTCCATCGGATCGACCGGGGCGATCGGCAGCTTGCGCGAGATCAGCCCCAGCATCAGGCCGCGGCCGCGATGCGCTTCGGTTTCCAGCGGGATCTGCATGGCCACGTCGCGGGCGATGCCGGCGTCGAAGCCGTACTCGTCCATCAGGTCCAGCGCGGTGGCACGCACCGGGCTGCCGCGCAGGCGCTCGTCGGTGAAGCGGTTCATCTCGCGCTCGATCACCTGGCGCATGCCGGCCACTTCCTGGCGCAGGTGGCGGATCTCGGCGTCATCGGCGACCAGGGTCAGCGCGGGTGCTGGCGCCAGCGCCGGCATCGGTGCCGGTGCAGCCTCGGTCGGCTGCACGGCAACCGGCGCGTGTGAGGCTTGGTCTTCGGGTGCCGTGGTGGCCTGGAGGGCAACCGGCAACGGCGGCGGCGTCACTGCCGGCAGCAGCGCGCTGTCTTCCAGCGGCGGGTCGATCTGGAAGCGGGCGCGGTTCACCGGCGCGGCTGCCGCAGGCGAGGGTGAGGGCGCCACGATGGCGTCGGCGAACGGGGCGAAGATCTGTTCCGGCAGCGTCGATTCATTGACGGCGGCGCGCGCCAGGGTGGCGGCGAAGCCGGTGCTGCCACGCGTCGGCACGATCTCGTCGGCGCTGTCCAGGGTGCGGCCGGTAGCGCCGACGGCGGCGCGGGCGAGGGCGGCGACGGCCGAGGTGGTGGCGGCCACCGGCTCCGGTGCCGGGGTGCCGCTACGACGGCGGGTGACCGCGGCGATCACTGCGTCGGCGGCGCTGCGCGGCTTCGGCGCGGGCGGCGGTGCCACGTCGCGGCGCGACGCTTCCAGGGCGCGCTGCACGGCGCTCTCATCGTAGTTGGCGGCGGCCACGATCTCGATGCCTTCCTCGATCCGGCGGTTGGACAGGATCACGGCATCAGGACCATGTTCCTTGCGCACCAGGTTCATGGCCGAGCGCATGTCGGCGGCGACGAATCGTTTGATTTTCATGCTGTGGTCACGGGACGAAGTCGGCGGAGTGGCGGTCGGAGAACGCGGATGGTCGGTGGTCTGCACGGTTCGGGTTCCCCTTGGAATCTGTCTGTTGCGGGTGTTTGAAAGTGGTGTCTGTTTTCTGGCGCGTTGCAGGGCGGCGTCAGCTGATCGTTCCGACCAGCTTCAGGCGCTTGTCCTCCGGCACCTCGCTGTAGGCCAGGACCGACAGCGACGGAACGCTGTGGCGGACCAGGCGGGCCAGCGCGGCTCGCACCGGGCCAGGTACCAGCACCACCGCGGGCTCGTTGCGGGCTTCCTGCTTGCTGACACATTCGGCCAGGCTCTGGTGCAGTCGCTCAGCGAGTCCGGGTTCCAGCGCGGCGCCGTTGCCCTGCGTGGACTCCTGCAAGACACGTTCCAATTGCGGGTTGAGGGTGAACACCGGCAGCTCCGCCGACATTCCGGCGATCTCCTGCACGATGAAGCGGCCCAATGCGGTGCGCACGGCGGCGGTCAGCGTGGCTGGGTCCTGGCTGTGCGGGGCGTGTTCCACCAGTGCTTCGGCGATCTTGCGCAGCTGGCGGATCGGAATGCGCTCGACCAGCAGGTTCTGCAGCACGCGCACCACTGCCGACAGCGGCAGCGCCTTCGGCGTCAGATCTTCGACGAGCTTGGGCGCGCTCTTGGCCAGGTTGGCCAGCAGGTGCTGCACTTCCTCGTGGCCGAGCAGCTCCGGTGCGTGCTCGCGGATCAGGTGTGAAAGGTGGGTAGCCACCACCGTGGCCGGGTCGACCACGGTATAGCCCAGGGTTTCGGCCTGGGCGCGCTGGTGTGGCTGGATCCAGGTCGCGTCCAGTCCGAAGGCCGGGTCCTTGCCCGCGATGCCCTCCAGCGGACCGAGGGCACTGCCCGGGTCCAGCGCCAGTTCGCGGTCGGGATGGATCTCGGCAGTGGCCACCGGCACGCCATGCACCAGTACCCGGTAGCCGTTGGCCGGCAGTTCCAGGTTGTCGCGGATGTGGACCGAGGGAATCAGGAAGCCGACGTCCTGGGTCAGCTTGCGGCGCACGCCCTTGATGCGCGGCATCAGCTCGCCGCCCTGGTTGCTGTCCACCAGCGAAATCAATCGATAACCCACTTCCAGGCCCAGCGGATCGACCGGGCGCAGCTCGTCCCAGCTCAGTTCCGCGGTGGGTGCGGGGGCAGCGGGGCGGCCCAGCGCGTTCAGTGCGTTGGCGTCGCCTGCAGCGGTGTCGGCCTGCGCCGGCACCAGGCCCTTGCGGTACACCTTCCAGGCGATGAAGCCGAGGATGGCCGCCAGCGTCAGGAAAGCGACGTTGGGCATGCCCGGCACCAGGCCGACCACGCCGAGGATGCCGGCGGTGATGGCCAGCGCACGGTACTGGCCAAACACCTGGCCGGTCATCGCCTGCGCCATGTCCTGCGAGCGCGAGGCACGGGTAACCAGCATCGCCACCGCGCTGGAGACCAGCAGCGCCGGCAGCTGCGCCACCAAGCCGTCACCGATCGACAGCAGGGTGTAGGTGGCGGCGGCATCGCCGAACGGCATGCCATGCTGCAGCACGCCCACGGCCAGGCCGCCCAGCATGTTGATGAACAGGATCAGGATGCCGGCGATCGCATCGCCGCGGATGAACTTGCTGGCACCGTCCATCGCACCGTAGAAGTCGGCTTCCTCGCGTACTTCCTCGCGGCGCAGCTTGGCTTCCTCGCGCGTCAGCAAACCGGCGTTGAGGTCGGCGTCGATCGCCATCTGCTTGCCGGGCATGGCGTCGAGGATGAAGCGCGCGGTCACTTCCGAGACGCGGCCGGCGCCCTTGGTGATGACCACGAAATTGATGATGGTCAGGATCGCGAACACCACGATGCCGACGGCGTAGTTGCCGCCGATCACGAACTCACCGAATGCGGCGATCACCTTGCCGGCCGCTTCGTGGCCGTTCTGGCCGTTGAGCAGGATCACGCGGGTGGAGGCCACGTTCAGCGCCAGCCGCAGCATGGTGGTGATCAGCAGCACGATCGGGAAGATGGTGAAGTCCAGCGGGCGCTTCACGTAGACCACCGCCAGCAGCACCATCAGCGAGATGGCGATGTTGAAGGTGAACAGTGCGTCGAGCACCGGCGCGGCCAGCGGCACCACGACCATGGCCAGCAGGGCCAGCACGATCAGCGGCGCGCCAAGGCCCTGGCGGATCATTTCAAGCGCGCGGCGGGTATTGAAGCTGGATGCCTGGGCGCTCATGGACGGCCCCCGTTGCCGAACTCATCAACCTGGATGTGCGGCGTGGACGGCATCGGGCCGGTCCGCCAGCTGCGCAGCTGGTAGACGTAAGAGAGGACCTGGGCGACGGCTGAATACAGTCTCACGGGGATTTCCTTGCCGAGTTGGCCTTCCCGATACAAGGCGCGTGCCAAAGGCGGGGCAGAGACGATGGCGACCTTGTTGCCGTCGGCCACTTCACGGATGCGCAGGGCCGTTTCATCCACGCCCAGGGCGACCACGGTGGGGGCATTCATGGCCCCGCCTTCGTACTTCAGGGCCACCGCGTAGTGGGTGGGGTTGACCACCACCACGTCGGCAGTGGGGACCGCCTCCATCATCCGGCGGTTGGCCATCTGCTGCTGCAGCTGGCGGATGCGGCCCTTCACTTCCGGGCTGCCTTCGCTTTCCTTCATCTCCCGGCGCAGCTCCTCGCGGGTCATCTTCAGCTTGCGCATCCAGTTCCAGCGCTGGTACGGCGCGTCGATGGCGGCCAGCACCAGCATCGCCCCGGCGGTGGCCAGCAGCAGCCGCAGGGTGAAGCCCAGGCCGTCGCCGATGGCCGTTTCCAGCGGCTGGTGGATCAGCCCGCGCAGGGTGTTGAAGCTGGTCCAGACCACCATGCCGGCGGCGACGCCGACGAAGGCCACCCGCAGCAGCGACTTGATGAACTCGGCGATGGCTTCGGGGCCATACAGGCGCTTGAGCCCGCTCATCGGGTTCATGCGGTTGATGTCGGGCATCATCGCCTTGGCCGACCAGCGCAGGCCACCCATCACCACCGGCGCCAGGAAACTGGCCAGCAGGCAGACCAGCACCAGCGGAGCGATCACCCACATCAGCTGTAGCAGCAGGTCGCCGAAGTGGCCGAACAGCGCCTTCGGGTGCTGGCGCAGGCTCTGTTCGGGGCTGAGCGCATGGCGCATCCAGGCGCTGGCGCCGCTGGCCATCGAGCCGCTCATGGCCATCACCGCGATCACCCCGGCGCCGAACACGGCGGCCGTGCCCAGTTCACGCGAGCGCGGCAGGTTGCCCTGTTCGCGGGCGTCGCGCAGGCGTTTTTCTGTCGGTTGTTCGGTTTTTTCGCCGGCGGATTCGTTCTCGGACATCACAGGCACTGCAGCAGGGAATGCCGGAGTGCGTGCAAGAATCGTTCCGTTACGGCGGCGCGGGGCATCCACGCATGGCGTGGATCTACCGGGTTTGGGTCCACGGGAAGGGCCATCCACGCATGCCGTGGATCTACTGGGGATTACGGGGGCTGGCCAGCTCCACCCGTGGCCGCGGCAGGTCGTGCAGCTGCATGAAGCGGGCCGCGTCCACTGGCCGGCCCAGCAGGAAGCCCTGCAGGTAGTCGCAGCCGAGGCGCTCCAGGTAGGCGCGCTGCGCGGCGGTCTCCACGCCCTCGGCCACGATGTCCATGTCCAGCGCATGGCCCAGCGCAACGATGGCCGACACGATCACCACGTCTTCGGCGCTGTGTTCCAGGTCGCGCACGAATGCGTGGTCGATCTTGATCTCGGTGGCCGGCAGGCGCTTGAGGTACAGCAGGCTGGAGTAGCCGGTGCCGAAATCATCGATCGAGATGCCCACGCCCAGGGCGGAGAAGCTCTGCAGCAGGCGCAGGCTGGTATCGGTATCGCGCATCACCGTGCTTTCGGTGATCTCCAGCACCAGGTTGCGCGGGGCGATCGCGTAGCGCTCGATCACCTCGCGAACGTCCTGCAGCAGGTGCGGCGAACTGAACTGCACCGGTGACAGGTTCACCGACATCGTCCAGCTTTCGTGGCCGGCATCGTGCCAGTGCCGCAGCTGCTGGCAGGCCTGGTCCAGCGCCCAGCGGCCGATCTCGTTGATCGCGCCACTGCGCTCGGCCAGGCGGATGAAGCGGTCCGGCGGAATCAGGCCCTGTTCCGGATGACGCCAGCGGATGAGCGCTTCGGCGCCAGCCACCTTCTGCGTAGCCACGCGGATCTTCGGCTGGTAATGCAGGAACAGCTGCTCGCTGCCGATCGCGCGACGCAGGTCGGCCAGCAGGCGGAACTGCTGCTCGGCACTGTCGTTCATCCAGTCGGCGAACAGCACGAACGCATTGCGGCCCGACTCCTTGGCCTGGTACATCGCTGCATCGGCGAAGGCCATCAGCTGGCGTTCGCTAGCGGCATGGTCGGGGCAGATCGCGATGCCGATGCTGGCGCTCACCTGCAGCTCGTGGTCCGGCAGCAGCGGGCCGCTGCCCACCGCCTGCAGGATGCGCCGGGCCAGGGTCGGCAGGTCCTCGTCCTGTTCGATGCGCACCACCAGCACGAATTCGTCGCCGCCCAGCCGTGCCAGCATGTCGTGCGGCCGCAGCAGCTGGCGGGTGCGTTCTGCTACGGCCACCAGCAGCGCATCGCCGGCCTGGTGGCCATAGGCATCGTTGACCTGCTTGAAGCCATCCAGATCCATGAACATCACCGCGAAGCGGCTGCCGCCCTGTTCGGCCTCGGCCAGCGCCTGCAGGATGCGCCGCTGCAGCAGCAGCCGGTTCGGCAGACGGGTGAGCGGGTCGTGCAGCGCGGCCTGGGTCAGTTCCTGCTGGGCGTCGGTCAACGAGGTGCTGAGCAGCGAATTGCGCAGGCGCAACAGCTGCGCCTCCACCCGCTGGTCCAGCCAGGACACCACCAGCACCACCGCCAGGATCGCCACGGTCAGCACCACCACCAGCATCGCCAGCCAGTTGTTCTGCAGGCCATCGCCCACCGCTGCGCCGCAGATGCTGCCTTCCGGGAAGCGGGCGGCGGCCATGCCGGTGTAGTGCATGCCGACGATGGCCAGGCCGAGCAGGCCGGCGGCGGCCAGGCGGTCGCCGATGCGGGTGTGCTGCGCGCGCAGGCGGAAGGCCACGTACAAGGCAGTCCACGACGCGGCCACCGCGACCAGCAGCGACAGCAGCAGCCACACCGGCTGGTAGTCGATGCCCGGTTGCATGCGCATTGCGGCCATGCCCACGTAGTGCATGCTGGCGATGCCGCTGCCCATCAGCAGCGCTCCGCCGGCCAGGCGGGGATGGGGCAGGGTGCGCAGCGATACCAGCCAGAGCGCGAACACCGACGAGCCGATCGCCAGTGCCAGCGACAGCAGGGTGATGGGCAGGTCGTAGCCCAGTGGAATGGGCAGGTCGAAGGCGAGCATGCCGATGAAGTGCATCGACCAGATGCCCAGCCCCATCGCAAAGCCGCCGCCCAGGCGCCACCACCAGGTCGCGCCCTTGCCGGGCGCGGTGACGGTGCGCCCGGCCATCGCCAGTGCGGTGTAGGACGCCATCACTGCAACCAGCAATGAGGTCGCCACCAGCCACGGGTTGTACGTGCCTACCAGCATTCGTCAGTCTCCCGGACCTGCCTGTCAACGGAAAAACTACGGTGGGGCATGCGCAAGGCGGGCGACCAGAGCCGCCGGTTGCAGCGTCCCCCCGGTCGCTGCGCATTCACTCTAACGCGGGCACCGGGGGGGACGGCAAGCAGCAGAACGTGACGACCGCGTCAGCGAGTCACTGCATCGGCAGCCTGGAAGGCGGCATCGAACAGGCGCTGCACCGGCGGCCCCATTTCACCGACCAGCAGGGTCAGCAGGAACAGGCCCAGCAGCAGCGAGACCGGCAGGCCCAGCTGGATCGGATTCAACGCCGGCGCGGCGCGGGCCAGCACGCCGAAGGCCAGGTTGACCGCCAGCATCGCCACGGTCAGCGGGATGGCCAGGGTCAGCGCGCCACGCAGCACGGTCAGCAGGAAGGTCGGGGCGATGCTGAAGAACGCGTGCGGGTCGGGCAGGGGCGCGCCGATGGGCAGGGCGCGGTAGCTGTCCACCACCAGCGAGATCAGCGCCAGGTGGCCGTTGGCGGTGAAGAACAGCAGGCCGAACAACAGATAGAACCACTGGCCGATGACACCGGAGGTGCCGCCGCGCAGCGGGTCGCTCATCTGCGCAAACGCCAGGCCGGTGCCCTGGGCGACCAGTTCGCCTGCCATGGCACCAGCCTCGAACACCAGCCGCAGCATGAAACCGATGGCCACGCCGATCGCCAGCTCGCGGGCGATGGTCAGCACGGTAGCGGCGTCGAAGCCGGTCCAGTCCGGTACCGGCGGCAGCAGCGGCGCCAACGCAATGGCCAGCGTGCCGGCCAGCATCACCCGCACCCGGCCGGGCACCGCGCGAGTACCGATCATCGGCATTGCCATGGCCACTGCGCCGATGCGCAGCATGGTCCACAGCACGGTGCCGATCATGCCGAAGGCGTTCAGGCCGTCGGCGGCCATCTGGGTGGCGGCGTCCATCTGCGTGCGCGTCCGTCTAGCCGATCAGGTGCGGGATGCGCTGGAACAGCAGCGTGGTGAATTCGACCAGATGGCCGATCAGCAGGCTGCCCAGTGCAAACAACACCGCTGTGAGGGCCGCGGCCTTGGCAACGAAGGCGATGGTCGGCTCGTTGAGCTGGGTCGCCGCCTGCACCACGCCCACCACCACGCCGACCACCAGTACGGTCAGCAGCAGCGGGCCGGCCACCCAGAGCACGGTAATCAGGCCGCCACGCAGTTCGGTCAAGGCAAGTTCGGGGGACATCATGGTTCCATCGGTAGCGCCGGACCATGCCCGGCGGTGGTCAATGCGGCGGCCGGCACTGCCCGGCGTCGCCTCTGTAGAGCCGAGCCATGCTCGGCTGACCTTCGGATCAGGCCGGGTTGAAGCTGGCCGCCAGCGTGCCGACGGTCAGCACCCAACCATCGACCAGCACGAACAGCAGGATCTTGAACGGCGCAGAGACCAGCATCGGCGACAGCATCATCATGCCCATCGACATCAGCACGCTGGCCACGACCAGGTCGATGATCACGAACGGGATGAAGATCAGGAAGCCGATCTCGAAGGCGGTCTTCAGTTCGCTGGTGACGAACGACGCGACCAGCACCGGGAACGGAATCGCATCAGGGCTGGCGTAGGTGCCGTGACCGGCGATGCCGGCGAAGGTCATCAGGTCGGTCTCGCGGATCTGCGCCAGCATGAAGGCGCGCAGCGGCGTGGTGGTCAGCGTCCAGGCAGTCTGGAAGTCGATCTCGCCATTGAGGTACGGCGCCATGCCGGTGCTCCAGGCCTTGTCCCAGGTCGGCAGCATGATCATCGCGGTGAGGAACAGGGCCAGGCCCAGCAGGACCTGGTTGGACGGCGTCTGGCCGGTGCCCAGCGCCTGCCGCAGCAGGCCCAGCACGATGATGATGCGGGTGAAGGAGGTCAGCACCAGCAGCATCGACGGGATCAGGGTGATCGCCGTCATCAACAGCAGTGTCTGCAACGGCAGGCTGACCGGCGCACCGCCGATCTTGCCGACGTTGATGTCCGGCAGCGGCGTGGTCGGCGCGCCCGGGGCGGCGAACGCCAACGCAGGCAGCAGGCACAGGGCGATCAGGCTCAGCCACGGCAGCAGGGTGGCAAGACGGGAACGGGTCACACGCATGTCAGGGGTCCTTGCGCAGCCGCTGTTGCAGCAGCTGGGCGAAATTCGGCAGGTTCTTCAGGTCGGGTACGCGTACCGGCGCAGGCGGTGGCAGCGGTTCGGGCAGCGTGTGCAGGGCGTTGATGCCACCGGCGGTCACGCCCAGCAGCAGTTGCTGACCATTGACCTCGACCACCACCACGCGTTCCTTGGCGCCGACATTCAGGCTCGCCACCAGCTTCATGCCCTCGGCCGGGCGGAAGCCGCTGCCGGGCAGGCGTTTGAGCAGCCAGCCCAGGCCGATGACCAGGGCCAGCACTGCCAGCAGGGCCAGTACCGCACCGAACAGGCTCGGTGCGGCCGGCGCATGCTGGCCGATCTGCGGGGCCGTCTTGGCGACGGCCAGGGTGGTGGCGAGCAGGCTCAACGCAGTCTCCGGATCCGCTCGCTGGGGCTGACCACATCGGTCAGGCGCACGCCGAAGCGGTCGTTGATCACCACCACTTCGCCATGGGCGATCAGCGTGCCGTTGACGAACACGTCCAGCGATTCGCCGGCGCCGCGTTCCAGCTCAACCACCGAGCCCTGGTTGAGCTGCAGCAGGTTGCGGATCGGCAGGCGGGCGCGGCCGACTTCCAGGGACAGCGTCACCGGCACATCGAGGATCACGTCCAGGTTCAAATCCGGGCCGGTCGCTTCATCGGCCTGCAGGTTGCTGAACTGGGCCGGGGTCGGTTCGAGGGCGTCGATATCGTTCATTGCGGGTCTTCCTGGATGACGGGTACGCGCGGACGGGTGCCCGGCGGATGGGTAGCGGTGATCTTTACGGCGTTCATGCCGTTGGCGACGCCGAACTCACCGGTGAACACCGGGATGTTCTCCACGCACAGCGGCACCTGCGGGCTGAGGTCGATCGGCAGGATGTCGCCGACCTTCAGCCGGGTCAGGTCGCGCAGGGTCATGCGCTTGCTGGCCAGCACGCTGGAAAGGGTGACTTCGGCCACGTTGAGCTGCTCGCGCAGGGTGCGGCCCCAGCTCTCGTCGCGGTCGTTGCGGTCGCTCTGGATGCCGGCGTCGAGCAGTTCGCGGATCGGCTCAAGCATCGAATAGGGCAGGGTCACGTGGATGTCACCGCCACCGCCGTCGAGTTCGACATGCAGGCGGCACACCACCACGTACTCGCGCGGCGTCACGATGTTGGCGAAGTGCGGGTTGATCTCCGAGTTGATGTACTCGAATTCCACGTCCATCACCGGTGCCCACGCTTCACGCAGGTCGGCGAAGGTCTGCTTCAGCAGCAGGTGGATCACCCGCATTTCGGTTGCGGTGAACTCGCGGCCTTCGATGCGCGTCGGGTAGCGCCCGTCGCCGCCGAAGAAGTTGTCGACGATGGCAAACACCAGGGTCGGTTCGAACACGATCAGGCCGGTACCGCGCAGTGGCTTGAAGCGGATCAGGTTCAGGTTGGTCGGCACATACAGCGAGTGCATGTAGTCGTTGAACTTGATCAGCTCGATGCCGCGCACGGACAGTTCGGCCGAACGCCGGATCAGGTTGAACAGGCCGATCCGCCACAGGCGCGCAAAACGCTCGTGGACCATTTCCAGGGTCGGCATGCGACCGCGGATGATGCGGTCCTGGCTGGCGAAATCGTAGGAGCGTGCTTCGCCACTGGGGGCGTCCGGCTCGGTTTCGACCGCGCCACTGTCCACGCCATGCAACAGGGCATCGATCTCATCCTGGGACAGCAGGTCATTCATCGGGGAGCCCTTACTGGGTCACGAAGCTGGTGAAGAGCAGGTCGTCGGCACCGTTGCTGCCGGTCTCGGCCTTCAGCACCTTCTGCACTTCGGCCAGCGAATCGGCCTGCAGCTTCTGCTTGCCGGCGATGTCGGCGATCTGCTGCGGGCTGACCTGCGAGAACAGCATCAGCAGGCGCGCGCGGATGGCCGGGGCATGGGTCTTGATCGCTTCCAGCGCGGCCGGATCGCGGGTCATCAGCTGCACTTCCACCTGCAGGTAGCGCGGGCCGTCGATCGAGCCGTTGAGGTTGACCACGAATGCCGGTTCCAGCGCGAAGTACTGGGCCGGGGCCGGGGTGGTGGTCTTCTTCGGCGCCTGCGCGGTCTTGTCTTCGTGCTTGGACTGGGTGAAGAACCAGACGCCGCCACCGGCGGCACCGGCGGCCAGTACGGCGACCAGGGCGGTGATCAGGATCGGACTGCGCGGCTTGGCGGTCTTGTCCTTGTCGGCGGTCTTCTTGGTTTTGTCAGCGGCTGCGGCCACGGGGTGAAGCTCCTGAGGGTTGCTTCACCGGGATATGCAAGGGGTGTGCCGGAGTGGCCGGAGAGGGCGGTGACGGAATTCCGTCGGGTGTTCATATCGGTAGCGCCGGGCCATGCCCGGCGGAATGTCGGGAATCCGCCGGGCATGGCCGGCGCTACCCGTGTTCTGGTAGGTGCCGACCGTCCCGCTCTGGTGGGTGCCAACCTTGGTTGGCACGCCGGTCAGGCGTACGCGTCCAACAACCCGCGCTGGCGGATCAGCTGCGACGCCGACACCGTGGTGTCGCCCAGTGACGGTTCTCCGTCACCACCACGACCGCCGCCGCCCGCCGGGCTGCCCGGAGTGCCGTCGCCACTGTGCTGCTGGCCGACATCGGCATGGGCCAGCTGGAAGCCTTGCTCGCCGAGCAGTTCACGCAGGCGCGGCAGGCTGCTTTCCAGCGCCTGGCGTACATCCACATGCGGGCTGCTGAAGCTGGCATGGACCTTGTCACCGTTCATCTGCAGGCGCACGTCCACCGGCCCCAGGTCTTCCGGATTGAGGCGGATGTGGGCATGGCCGATCTTCTGGTCGGCCAGCCAGCCGATGCGCGCGCCGATGGCCTGGTCGAAACCATCATCGCCCAGCACCGGCTTCGGAGTCGGTTCGCCATTGAAGACGGCATTGCTGGCCAGTGCGGCCTTCAGGTCCTGCAGGGCGGCGGGCAGGGGGGGCTGGAGCGGTGCCGGAGGTGCGCGGTCGCCGATCTGCAGGCTGTCACCGTCGTCGGCACGATCCAATGCCTTGCCCCCCATCACCAGCTCCGGCAACGGCAGGCCACTGGCCTCATCATCGCCGGCAGCGGATGCCGGAGCGCTGGCGGCCGGCGCTGCCGCGCCCTGGCTCGCGTTGGTCGCCACTGCGGCGGCCGCGGGTGCCAGTGCAGCGGAGGGCAGCGCGCCACCTTCGGCATCGCTGGCCGCTGGCGGCGGCAGCACAGGCGCTGGATCGACGCCGGTGGGCACGGCCAGCATCAGGCCGGCCAATCCGAGTGGCGGCCAGGGCGCGTCGTCCGCGTTGGCCGGGGTGTCCTTGTCGTCGCTGGCTGCCGACGTCGCCGGTACAGCAGGTGTCGCTGTGCTGGCATCCGTGGCGGCTGCTTCGCCGTCGGTCGGCCGCGGCGTCGCCTTGCCCGGGTTGCCGTCGGGGGTTGTTGCAGCGTTGGCCGGTGTTGCCGGATTGCTGGCGTTTGTCGCGGTAGCGGGAGTGCCGGTCGACGCGCCGCCGCCCTGCAGCATCTGGCCGAAATCCTTGCCGGAATCGCTGCGCGAGGCGCGTGCGCTGCCGGCATTGCCACTGCCGCCGGGCGTCGGTGCGCTGGCGTTGCTGCTCAACGGGGAGGGCATCACGACCGGCCTCCCTGCTCGCCATCGTCCTGGTCTTCGGTCTGCGCCAGGCGCGCGCGGCGTGCGCCGATGTCATCCATCTCGCGCTGGTCGCGGCGGTCGGTCACCACTTTTTCCTGCGCACGATAGCTGGCGGCCAGCTGCTCGAGCACGGCCTTGTCGCGGCTGGCGAGGATCAGGCGCGCGCGTTCGGCTTCCACTTTTTCGAGGTTGCCGTTGACGGTCTGCTGCTGCTGTTCCACCGCGCTGTCCAGCCGGTCCAGGAATGCGCGCCGGTTCAACAGCTGCGCCGGGCTGGTCGCGGCCATCTGCGCGTTGGCGTACTCCTCGGCGTAGCGGCGCAGTTCGTCCAGACGCGACAGATGGGTGTCGAGCACGTTCTGGCGTTCGGCCAGGTCGCGGGCGACCGCGTCTTCGTGTTCCTGGGCCCGCTTCAGCAGGGGGTCGATGCGCTTGGACTGGATCATGTCAGCCTCTCGTTCTCTTGTTCCACCAGGCGCTGCAACGCCGCCTGGCTGTGCGGTAGATCTGCGGCCTTGGCCACATCCTGGCCGAGGAATTCCATGATTTCCGGCCAGCGCTCAAGGGCTTCATCGGTCGCCGCGTCGTTGCCGCGCTGATAGGCGCCGATGGCGATCAGGTCGCGGTTGGCCGAGTAGGCCGAGACCAGCCGTTTCAACTTGCGGATGCGCAGGCGCCACGGTTCGTCGGCGATTTCCGTGACCACGCGGCTGACCGACGATTCCACATCGATGGCCGGGTACAGGCCGCTGTCGGCCACCCGGCGCGAGAGCAGGATGTGGCCATCAAGAATCGCGCGCGCTGCATCGGCGATCGGATCCTGCGGATCGTCGCCTTCGGTCAGCACAGTGTAGAAGGCGGTGATCGAACCGCGCCCCTTGGCGCCGTTGCCTGCACGTTCCACCAGTGCCGGCAGCTTGGCGAACACCGATGGCGGATAGCCGCGCGTGGTGGGCGGCTCGCCCACCGACAGGCCGATCTCGCGCTGCGCCTGCGCGAAGCGGGTCAGCGAATCCATCAGCAGCAGGACGTTCAGGCCTTGGTCGCGGAACCACTCGGCGATGGCCGTGGCACGGTAGGCGCCATGCAGGCGGGCCAGCGGCGGCCGGTCGGCCGGGCTGGCCACTACCACCGCGCGGCGCAGGCCTTCCTCGCCCAGCGTGCTTTCAACGAAATCGCGCACTTCGCGGCCACGCTCGCCGATCAGGCCGACCACGATCACGTCGGCGGCGGTGTAGCGGGTCATCATGCCCAGCAGCGTCGACTTGCCGACGCCGGAGCCGGCGAACAGGCCCACACGCTGACCGCGGCCGATCGGCAGCAGCGCATTGATCGCGCGCACGCCCACGTCCAGCGGCTGGGTGATCGGTTCGCGCGCCAGCGGATTGATTGACACGCCGGCCATGCCGACGTGGCCTTCAGCGCGGATCGGGCCCTTGCCATCCAGCGGTACGCCATCGCTGTCGATGACACGGCCGAGCAGGCCTTCGCCCACTTCCACGCCGCCACGACGTGCCGAGGGCACCACCCGCGCATTCGGCAGCAGCCCGTGCAGTTCGGCACTGGGCATCAGGTAGGTGCGTTCGCCGGCGAAGCCGACCACTTCGGCATCGACCCAGCCGCCGTCAACCACTTCCACCTTGCAGCTGGCGCCGAGCGGCGCTTCGCAGCCGACCGCTTCCAGGGTCAGGCCGACCGCCCGCCGCAGCACGCCTTCGCGGATCAGCCCGCGACCGTGCGCGGTGTCGACTTTCAGGCCGTCGAGGCGGTTGGCCAGGCGCAGGTTGCGGGCAACGGCCCAGTCGGCCGGTGGCGACGGCTGCGAAGCGGTATTGGTATTCATGCGATGGCTCCGGTCTGGCGGATCACGGCGTCCAGCGCGCCGCGCAGGCGGGCTTCCAGGGTGCCGTCGATGCGTACCGCTTCGGCATGCACGCGCAGGTCGCCACGGCTCAGGCTGGTGTCAGGCACCAGGCGCTGCTGCGGCGACAGGGTCAGCAACGGGGCGAGGGCGGTGATGTCATCGGGGTGCAGGCGTACTTCCACCTCGCGGTTGCTGCCGCCGACGGCGTCAATCGCCTCGCCGACCAGTTGTCCCAGCAGCGCCGGATCGGCCTCGTAGGCACGGCCAACCAGCGCACCGGCAATGCGTACCGCCAGTTCGCCGAGGGCGCCGACCACTTCATTTTCCAGGCGTGCCAGCGGCCGGCCGAAGTTGTCGAGGATGCCCTCGATCTGCGCGACCAAGCGGCGCACCTCGGCCTGGCCCTGGCTGAAGCCATCGGCATGGCCCTGGTCGAAACCTTCCTTCTCGGCGCTGTCCTGGATCGCCTGGATTTCCTCCAGGGTCGGCAGCTGCAGCGGCGGCTCGGGCTCATGCTCCGGGTCCGGCTCGGTGAGTTCGAAGGCCTCGTCGTGGTCCAGCACCGGTTCGGGCTGGGCCAGCAGGTCCGGGGCAAGCCAGCGCACGACGTTGCTCACAGCATCGCCTCCGCGCTGCCGCCGATGGTGACAGTGCCCTCATCGGCCATGCGCTTGACGATGGCCAGGATCTCGCGCTGCGCCACTTCCACGTCGGACAGGCGGACCGGGCCGCGCGCTTCCATGTCTTCCAGCAGGATCTCGGCTGCACGCTGGGACATGTTGCGGGTGATCTTGTCGCGCACCTTGATGTCGGCGCCGCGCAGGGCCAGGCCCAGTCGCTCGCCGCTCACTTCGCGCAGCACCAGCTGCATCTCGCGGTCGTCCAGGTCCACCAGGTCGTCGAACACGAACATCAGGTCCTGGATGCGGCCACTCAGCGGTGCGTCGATGCGCGCGATCTCGCCCAGGATCGCCTGGTCCTGGCCGCTGTCCATGAAGTTGAGGATGTTGGCCGCGCACTGCACGCCGCCGATGTTGGACGACTTCAGGTTCTGGTTGCCGGCGAACTGGCGTTCCATGATCTCGTTGAGCTCGTTCAGCGCATTGGGCGGAATGCCGTCGAGGGTGGCGATGCGCAGCAGCACGTCCACGCGGGTGCGCTCGGGCAGCAGCTTCAGCGCGTCGGCAGCCTGGTCGGTTTCCAGGTGCGCCATCACGATGGCGATGATCTGCGGGTGCTCGTTGCGCACCAGGTCGGCCACCGCACGCGGGTCCATCCACTTCAGTGCGTCCAGGCCGGTGGTGTTGCGGCCCAGCAGGATGCGGTCGATCAGGTTGCCGGCCTTCTCGCTGCCCAGCGCCTGCACCAGCATGTTGCGGATGTAGTCGTCCGAGCCCACGCCAAGCGAGGTCTTCGAGCCCAGTTCCTGGCTGAACTGGTCCATCACCCGTTCCACCTGTTCGCGGGTGATGTCGGACATGGTGGCCATGGCGATGCCGATCTTCTGCACCTCCTTCGGCTCCATGTGGCGCAGCACTTCGGCCGCGTCCAGTTCACCCAGCGACAGCAGCAGGACGGCGGCGCGCTGCACGCCGGTCAGGGGCGCGACCTCAGTCATTGGCCACCCAGCCCTTGACCACCTGGGCCACGCGCTTGGAGTCGGTCTTCACGGCTTCACGGGCCATCCGCAATCGTTCCTCATAAGAATCCACCGGCAGGGCCAGCGCTTCCGGCCCGCCCAGGCTGACCCGGTCGGCGCCCAGCGCCGGCAGCGGGGTGCCATCGTCATCGACCAGCTGCACGTCCGCGGTGTGCGGTTCCAGCGCCAGTTCTTCGTTCTTGCGGTTCTGCCCGGTGATGCCGCGCAGTGCCGGGCGCAGCACGCCGAACAGCAACGCCATCACCACCAGCGCACCCAGCAGCATGCGGCCGGCATCGTGCACCCACGGCAGTTCCCACCAGGCCGGGCCTTCCACCGGCGTGGTGTCACGCACAAACGGGGCATTCATCACCGACACGGTGTCGCCACGCTCGGCGCTGAAACCGACGGCCTGCTTGACCAGTGCCTCGACCCGGGTCAGTTCGGCCGCCGACAGCGGCTGCGGTGCAACCTTGCCGTTGGCGCCGGCGCGCGGCACGTTGTCCACCAGCACCGCCACCGACACGCGCTTGATGCGGCCGGCCGGCTGGCGGGTGTGCTGCAGGGTACGGTCCAGCTCGTAGTTGCGGGTCGCGTTCTTGCTGCTTTCGGTCGGTGCCTGCGCGGTGGCCGGTGCGGCGGCCTGGCCCGGCGGGCTGTTGCTGGTGGCACCCGGTACGCCCTGCGGGCCCGGCGTGCTGCTGGTGTTCTCGCTCATCTGCTCGCTGCGCAGCTTCTGCGGCTCGCCGTTGTACAGCTCGCGTGCTTCCTCGGTCACCGAGAAGTCCATGTCGACACTGACTTCGGGGTTGACCCGGCCGGGGCCGGTCATCGGTTCCAGCAGCTCGCGGATACGCTGGTTGAACGAGGTTTCCTGGCGGCGCACCTGTTCGAACTGGGCAGCGTTGACGGCCGCTTCGCTGTTGGGGTCGCTGACGCTGAGCATGCGACCGCTCTGGTCGACCACGGTCACCCGTTCCGGCGCCAGATCGGGAATGGCTGCAGCAACCATGTGCACGATCGCATCAACCTGGCTGCGTTCCAGCTGCTGGCCGCCACGCAGTTCAAGGGTGACCGAGGCACTGGCCACATCACGCTGGCGGGTGAACGCACTGGGCTTGGGAATGGCCAGATGCACGCGCGAATCGCGCACCGGGCGCAGCGTGTTGATGGTGCGCGACAGCTCGGTTTCCAGCGCGTGCTGGTAGCGCGCACTTTCCACGAACTGGCTGACACCAAAACCGGGGTCGCGCTCCATCAGCTCGAAGCCGAGCTTGCCGCTGTCGGTCAGGCCCGAGCCCGCCAGTTTCAGGCGGGCATCATGCAGGTTCTTCTCCGGCACGGTGATGCCGCCGGTGGCCGGGTCCAGCTGGAACGGAATCTGTGCGGCACGCAGCAGATCGGTCGCTTCAGCGGTGGCCTTCTGGTCCAGGCCGGTGTACAGCGGCACCATGCCCGGCTTCTGCGACCAGAAGAACACGAACAGCCCGGCCGCGACGGCCACGGCGATCATCGCCATCAGTCCGAGCCGACGGGTGATCTGCAGGCTTTGCAGCCGGTCGAACCACTGGCCCGCCTTTTCGGCGTTCAGGGATTCCTTGGAGAGCGACAGGGCCATGCGTTTCTATCCTTACAGCGGCATGTTCATCACGTCCTGGTAGGCCTGGACGAGACGGTTGCGGACTTCCACGGTGGCGCGGAAGGCGATCTGGGACTGCTGCGAGGCGACCATCACCTTGGCCAGGTCGGCACCGGGTTCACCCAGTTCGAAGGCCTTGGCCAGCGCGCCGGATTTCTGTTGCGCATCGTTGACGCCGGCGATGGCGCCGCGCAGGGTTTCAGTGAAGCTGGCAGGCTGGACCTGCGGCGCATCCAGCACCGTGCCCGGCAGGGCATTGCTACGCGGCGCTTCGGCCAGCGGGTTGAGCGCGGGCTGTCCCACCTGGGTCTGGTAGGAGCGGATCTGGGAAAGGATCGAAGTGACGGAGTGGGACATCTGCAACGGTTCCAGAAACAGGGATGGGGGTGTCTGCTGGAGCTAGTGCAAGTGCCGTGCCGAAATGGCTGATCGGTTCAGTGAAGTGAGGGGGGTGTTGCTTTGCGGGGTTGCACCCCGCGCCCCGCGGTAGTGCCGGCCGCTGGCCGGCAACCTCAACAGCAACCGCAACAGCAACAGCAACAGCAACAGCAACAGCAACAGCCAAAGCGGGGTTCCTGTGGGATGGCGGGGTGGGTCCGGTGGCGGGGGACGCTGCAAGTACGTCCATGTAAGCTCGGTCGCCGCATCCATGCGGCTCACGCCCCCGCAACCGGACCCACCCCGCCTTCGACAGGTTCCCGCTGCTCTTGGTGGGTGTCGACCTTGGTCGACACGCTGCTGTTGGTGGGTGCTGACCGTTGGTCGGCACGCTGCTCTTGGTAGGTGTCGACCTTGGTCGACACGCTTGATCCACGCCATGCGTGGATGCTGCTCTCGAGGCGTGTGACGCGTCATTTCACCGGCGTCGGTTTTTTGGCCTATGGCTGCAGGGTCCAGCGGCCGGAATTCTGGCGCTGGCGTGGGGCGATGGGGCCGTCGTGCTGGGTGTAGATGAAGCGGCCCTGGTGGTCGGTCAGGCAGGTCAGCAGCAGGGTGTAGCGGGCGGGGCCGGCGGGGTGGGCTTCGGTCATCTGGATTTCCGCAATGTGCGGAGCCAGTTGCTGGTAGTGGTAACTGCCGCCGATGCGGAGGTCGGCGCCTAGGATGTGCAGCACGTACTGATTGCTGCCGAAGCTGACCTGCACCATGCGCCCGGCATTCGGATTATCTGGCTGGTACAGCGGATCGCTGAGGTTGGTGAACTGGTGCTGGTCCAGTGTCGTGGGCAGGGTGCAGTCGGCGGCCGTGGCCAGGGCCGGGCAGAGCAGGGCGGCAAGCAGAGTCAGACGATGCATGGCGGAACCTCGTTGGGATGTCCTTGCCATGCTCCGCGGTGCGGTTGCGTTGTCTGTAGGAAAACGTGCAAATGCAGCGAAATATTCTCGGTACCGTCGCCCGTCATCCACGCATGGCGTGGATCTACTGAGCAATCCGGCCGCTGCCATGGAACCGTCGGACCCGCCCGCGCATCAGGCGGACCCCACAAACACCAACGCCCGGGCAAGCCCAGGCGTTCGTGCCCCCTTCATGCTGGTGACGCGTGTCAGCTGGCCAGTTCGGCCGCTTCGCGTTCGATGCCGTACTTGCGCAGCTTTTCCACCAGGGTGGTGCGGCGCAGGCCGAGCAGCTGGGCGGCGTGGGCAACCACGCCCTGGGTGCGTTCCAGTGCTTCGTTGATCAGGCCCAGTTCGATGTTGGCCATGTGGTTGCGCAGGTCCAGGCCGTCGTCCGGCAACGCGGCCGGCGCTGCGGCGCGGTTGACGGCGATGCCATGCTCGAGCGACGGCTGGTTGCCGCTGCCCGGGGTGTGGAACGAGAAGCTGCGCAGGTCCAGGCGTTCTTCGCTGGCGACCACCGGAGCGGCCGCGACCACAGCGGGTACGGCCAGCGCGGCGTCGCCGCGGTAGCGTGCCGGCAGGTCCTGCACGCGCACCGAGCCACCCGGGTGCAGCACGGCCAGGCGCTCGACCAGGTTGGTCAGTTCGCGCACGTTGCCCGGCCATTCGTAGCCGGCCAGCGCCTGCAGCGCTTCCGGGGTGAAGCGCACTTCGCCGCGACCGGTGCGCGCCAGCTGGGTGGCGATGGTTTCCACCAGCGCCGGCAGGTCTTCGCGACGTTCGCGCAGGGCCGGCACATCGATCGGGAACACGTTGAGGCGATAGAACAGGTCTTCGCGGAACTTGCCATCGGCAATGCGGCTTTCCAGGTCGCGATGGGTTGCGGCGATCACCCGCACGTTGCAGCGGATGGTCTGGTTGCCGCCGACGCGCTCGAAGCTGCGCTCCTGCAGCACGCGCAGCAGCTTGACCTGCATCGGCAGGCTCATGTCGCCGATCTCATCGAGCAGCAGGGTGCCGCCCTCGGCCATTTCGAAACGGCCCTTGCGTGCGGTCAGCGCGCCGGTGAAGGCACCTTTCTCGTGGCCGAACAGCTCGCTTTCCAGCAGTTCGGCCGGAATCGCGCCGCAGTTGATCGCCACGAACGGACCGTCGCGGCGCGGCGAGCGCTGGTGGATGCTGCGCGATACCACTTCCTTGCCGGTGCCCGATTCGCCCAGCACCAGCACGGTGGTGTCGAACGCGGCGACCTGTTCGATCATCGTGCGCAGTGCACTGACCGCCGGACCGTCGCCGGTCGGGCCGTGGTCCTGCACGGCACCCGCCTGGTGTTCGGCATCCAGGCGCTTGAGGCTGGCGCGGCGCAGAAGGGCTTCCATCTGCGCATGGCGCAGCGGCGCTTCCAGCGGCCAGATGTTGGCTTCGTGCAGGCCATGCCGCTGCGCGAACGCGGTCGCGTCACCGTCGGCCAGCAGCACCGGCGGAGGCAGGCTGCTGCCACCCAGCCAGGCGTACAGGGCGGTGCTGGCGGCACTGTCGTCCAGGCTGCCGACGATCACCGCCATCCAGTCGTTCTGGCGCTGGCGCGTCAGGTCGAAATCGGCCGCGTCGGAAACCCAGCGCGGGTTGAAGTCCATGAATTCCAGCAGGGCGACGGTGCGCTCGGCACGCACCGCGTCGTTGTCCAGTACCAGGATGCGCGATTCGCTCACGACCGTTCCTCCCTGAGGCCTTCCAGGATCGGCATGACTTCCTGGATGTAGGACAGCTTGCTGACGAAGTTGTCGGCACCGGCGCGCAGTGCGTGCTCGCGATGCTCGACGTCATCGAAGTGGCTGGCGATCACGATGTACGGTGCATCATCCTGCGACTTGATCAGGCGGGTGGCCTGCAGGCCGCCCATTTCCGGCATCGCCAGGTCCATCAGCACCACCTGCGGGCGCAGGCTTTCCGAGCGTTCGATCGCTTCCAGGCCGTTGCCGGCGCTGCCGACGATCTGCAGCCAGTCGATCTTGCGGAAGTGGCGCATGGCCGCGTTGATGAAGCCCTCGTGGTCATCGACCAGCAGAACTGTGAGCTTGTTCATGTCCAACATCCTTTTCAGCCCACCCGGGCCAGCTGCGGTTGCCTGGCGTTGACCCGGCGCCGTTCGCGGGCCGGGGCGATATCCAGTTGTTCGCGGTATTTTGCGACGGTTCGACGGGCAATGTTCACCCCTTGGCGGGACAGCAGGCCAGCGATGGCCTCGTCCGCCAGCGGGCGTCCGGCCGGTTCGGCGTCGATCAGGCGGCGGACCATGGCCTTGACCGCCTGGCCGGACACGCTGGCCCCTTCCAGGCGCACGGCGAAGAAGTGCTTGAGTTCGAAGGTGCCGCGCGGGGTCTGCAGGTACTTGCCGGTGGTGATGCGCGAAACGGTAGATTCGTGCATGCCGATTTCTTCGGCCACTTCCTTCAGGGTCAGCGGTGCCATGGCTTCCTCGCCACGCACCAGGAAGGCTGCCTGGCGCTCGACGATCACCCGCGCCGTGCGCAGCAGGGTGTCGTAACGCATCGACAGGCCGCGGCTGAACCAGCGTGCCTCCTGCAGCATCTCGCGCAGGGCCGGCGCAGCCTCACCGCTGTCAGCCAGAGCCTGTTCGTACTGGCTGTTGATCGATACCCGGCGGCTGGTGGCCGGGTTCAGCGCCACCTTCCATTGTTCGTCGGCGTGCCAGGCGACCACGTCCGGCACCACCACTGCATTGCGCTCGGGCAGCAGGCTGTCGCCCGGGCGCGGCTGCAGCGACAGAATCAGGCGGACGGCTTCGCGCACGTCCTCGATCTCGGCATCGTGCTGGCGGGCGAGGGCGGGGTAGTCGTGCGCGGCCAACGCGTCGAGCGCGCCCTGCAGAATGCGCGCGGCCAGATGCCGGGCCGGCACCACGCCGTGCAGGCTGCACAGCTGGGCCAGCAGCGATTCGCGCAGATCCTGCGCCGCCATGCCGGCCGGCTCGCCCTGCAGCAGGTGCTGGCGGACGGCTTCAACGCCGTCGGCATCGATGTCGAACTGCGCGCTGGCCAGCAGCTGCAGCTGCGCCAGCGGTGCCTGCAGGTAGCCGGCATCGTCGCAGTGTTCCAGCCAGAAGGCGGCCACGGCCAGTTCGTGCTCGTCCAGGTCCAGCGCCAGGCGCTGCAGCACGCGCAGCTGCGGGTCGCTCGACTCGCCAGCGGCGATGCGCGCCATGCGGTCGTCGTCGCCGTCCTGCCAGTTGGCGCCGGACACCTCCCACATCGAGGATTCGGGCAGTTCGTCGAACGCGGCCGTATCCAGCGTGGTGGTGGCCGGATCGGTAGCTTCGGCGGCGGGCGCTTCGGCGTCTTCGATTTCCAGCAGCGGATTGGAGTCCAGCAGGCGCTGGATTTCCTGTTCCAGGTGCAGGCCGTCGAGCTGCAGCAGCCGGATCGACTGCAGCAACTGCGGGGTGAGGTGAAGTTGTTGGCCCAGCTGGGTCGAGAGTGAAGCCTTCATCGTGGTTCCCCGGCGCCGCTCCCCGACGCCTTGTGGAACACATCTTGCTTTTGATCCGGCAGGGGCGGAATCGGGGGGTTCCTGAGGGTGTTGGTGGTGTTCCCGACACCGTGTAGGGAAAACCCCTACACAAACGCGGGATTTTGACGATTACGCGCGCCAAGTCATTGATTCGTGGTCAGCGGCCACGGCGGCAGGTCGTGCGTGCTGTACGGAATCCCGTCGGGATGCGTGTGGGTGACGGTATTTCGGCGCCGGCCCTGCCAGTGGCGCAGCGGCGTTACCGCCGACGCGGGGGCGTCATTCCAGTTCGTGCTGGTGGCGCGCGGCCAGCAGCAGCAGATCATTGGCGCGACGGCAGCCCAGCGATTCCATCATGCGTGCGCGATGGGTCTCCACCGTCTTGACGCTGATGCCAAGATCGGCGGCGATTTCCTTGTTGCTCTCGCCCTTGCCGATGCGGCGAAGGATCTCGCGCTGGCGCGGCGACAGTGCGGCAATGCCGGTCGGCTTTTCGCGACCGAGCATCGGCGCCAGCATCTTGGCCGAGATCTGCGGGCTCAGGAATACCTGGCCTGCATGCGCGGCACGCAGCGCCAGTTCCAGCTCCTGCGGTGCGGCATCCTTGACCACGAAGCCGACGGCACCCCGATCCAGGGCGTCGCGCACGTGGGCGGCGTCGTCGTGCATGGTCATCATCACGATGCGCGTACCGGGTGCGCGCAGGCGGATGTCGCTCAGTGCTTCCAGGCCGGTGCGGCCTGGCAGCGACAGGTCCATCAACACCACGTCCGGTGCGTGCTGCAGGGCCATCTGCAGTGCCTGTTCGGCATTGCTGGCCTCGGCGACGAGCTGCACGTCGGCAAACCCCTGCAGCAGCCGCGCCAGGCCGGCGCGAACCAGGGTGTGATCGTCGACGATGAGAACTCGCACAGGCACGCTGGAGGTTGGGGAGGGGGGTCCACCTTAACTTAGCTGAACGGGCACGCCAAGGGCTGTCCGTCCGCCTGCATGGTGGCAGATTTCAGCGTGCGCGGCGGGCCTCGGCCACCTGCCGGCGGTGCAGCCGGAACAGATGCCGTTCCATCGCCATTTCCAGGCCATCGCCGAGGCGATGGAAGCGCAGCCACAGATAGTGACCACCACCGCCATCGGCCGCTTCGGCGATGACTTCCACCGGCAGGTCGATATGGTCCGGTAGCCAGTCGCTGGGTTGCAGGCGGACTACGCCGGCCTGGCCGGGCGTGCTGCCGCTGCGTGGGCCCAGCTGCAGGCGGATGCCACGGCGCGACCAGCGCACCGGGCGCAGCGTTGGTTCCTGGCCCTGCTGGCGGATCAGGCGGCCGAGCAGGACCATGGTCAGGTCCACCTTGGCTTCCAGGCGCTGCAGCTGCAGGCTGGCTTCGCTGCGTTCTTCGTGTTCGTCGATGCGGCTGTCTTCGACCAGTGCCAAGCTGCGCAGCAGGCCTTCGGCACTGCTGGTCCGGCCCACTGCACTGCCGGCCTGGAACTCGGCGGGCAGGGCCAGTTCACAGCTGAGCGTTTCGTCGAACAGCTCGCTTTCAGCCGGGTGGTGCAGGGACGTGGTCGGCAGCACAGTCATGCCAGCGATTCTGCCTGCAGGTAGGCATGCGCGGCGCGAAGGGAGCGGCGGCCGTCCTGCATCTGCACGGAGACTGCGTCGCGACGCTGGCGCAGCAGGCCGAGCAGGCTCTGCTGGCGCTCCAGCAGGGCCGAAAGCGGCGCGTGGTCGGCGCTGCCCAGCGGCTGGCTCAGCAGTGCGTGCAGGGTGCTGTCATGGCCATCGAGCAGGCTGTCGGCCTGTTCGAAGGCCTCTTCGTCGAGGGCCTTCTCGAATGCATCCAGCTGCGCGTTGAGTTCAAGCAGGCTCATGGCGCCACCGCCGCGGGACGGCGCTGTTCGTGCGGAATGGCATTCCAGGCACCGTCGATCTCGCCCAGCAGCTGCAGCGATTCGTCCAGTGCGGCGCGGTCGTTGTGCAGGTTGGCTTCGGTCAGGCGCTGCAGCAGGTAGTCGTACAGCGCCGACAGGTTGCCGGCGATTTCGCCGCCGGCTTCATGGTCCAGCGAGCCGTTGAGATGGGCGACGATCGCGCATGCTTCGCCGATCGCCTTGCCCTTGCCGGCCTGGTCGCCCTGGTCGAGGGTGGCCTGTGCACGGCGCACGCGCTCCAGCGCGCCAGACAGCAGCAGCGCCACCAGTTTGTGCGGATCGGCATCGGCGACCGCACTGGTCACACCCACCTGGCGGTATTGCTCGGCGTACTGACGGCTGGAACCGTACATTCGTGATTCTCCCTTGCGCGGGGTGCCGGGGTGCGGTCGAAGGGACCGTTGACGCCGGCACTGCGATGATTGCTGTTGCGTCCGTTATCGGTGCGTACGGCGCCAAACTTGAGCGCCGTGCGTGTTTCCTCAGCGGTTCAACTGGGCCAGCTGCTGCTGCAGGGCGGTGTTGCTCTGCTGCAGCTTGCCCATCAGGCTGTCCAATGCCACGAACTGCTTCTTGTAACGGGCCTCGACACCGACCATGCGCGCGTCCAGATCCTTGCGGCGCTTGTCGATGTTGTCCAGCGTGGTGTTCAGCCCCTTGGTGCGGGCGACGAAGGCGCCTTCCTTGCCAACCGTGGTGCTGACGTAGCCGTCCACCAGCGAATACAGCCGGCCGGCACCGCCGGTATCGCCGGTGACCGCCTGGCGGATCTTCTCCGGCTGCGCGGCGAGGGCTGCGGCGAACTTGGTGCTGTCCAGCACCAGGGTGCCGTCGGCGTTGGGATAGCCGCGGGTCTGCAGGCCCAGTGCCTTGGCGTCCAGCTGGTCGCCTGCCAGGTCCTTGAGCACGCCGGACATCGTCGAGCGCAGCTGCGCGATCGCACCCCGCATCTGCGCATCGCCGGTCAGTGCGGCGGCTTCCTTGGTCTTCGGGTCGTACTTGGTTTCGGTGTTGATCGCCGCGACGGCCGCGTTGTAGGCGGTGACGAACTCCTGCATCACCTTGGTTGCGGCGGTGGTGTCGGTGCTGATGGTGACGGTGCTCAGGCCCGGCACTTTCAGGTTCAGGGTCAGGCCTGGCACCGCGTCGGTCACGGTGTTGCTGGCACTCACCACTTCCACGCCGTCAATGGTCAGCACCGCATCCTTGGCGGGGCTGTTCTCCTTCAGGCTGCCGACCAGTGCGCCCAGCTTGGGATCGCTGCCGGCGTATTCCAGCTTGATCGCGCTGGCCGCGCCGGTCTTTTCCTGGGCGATGGACAGGTATTGGTTGTCGCCGGAGCTGATCAGCGTGGCCTGCACGCCTTCCTTGCGACCGGCGGCGTCGATCTTGTTGCGGACGGTGGTAAGCGTGTCGCCTTCCTCCACCTGTACGTTCATCGTCTTGGCCTTGTCGCCTACGCCGACGGTCAGCGTCAAGGTTCCGGCACCGAAGGTATCGGTCTTGGGAACCGACGTGTCGGCAATCAGCTTGTGCGCCGACGCCAGGTTCTTCACCTCGATCTTGTGGGTACCGTTGGCTGCGGCCGCCTTCGTGGTGCCGAGGTCGTACAGCGCCACCGATGCGGTCAGCACATCGTCGGCGTTGTTGGGGCCGGCCTTGCCGGTTGCGCTGACGGTTCGGGTGTCGAAGGCGGTGGTGGCCTTCAATGCGGTCAGGGCGGTCTTCAGCTTGTCGAAGGCCGAGGTGACCGTGCCGAGCGACGACAGCTGCATCTTGGTCTTGGACTGCTGCAGGTTCAGCGCATTGTCGGCCGGCTTGCGGTCCGCTGCGACCAGCTGGTTGACGATGCTGGAGATGTCCAGCCCTGAGCCAATGCCACCGTATCCAAAGTCTGCCACGTCGTTTCTCCTGGTATACGGGCCTGGCCGTCGTACGGCGGCCCGTCGTCAACGAAAATAGCGGCCTGTGCCGCTGGGTCTTGAGGACTTCGTTGATGCATGCGCCGTGCCACTGGCTTGCGGGGCGATTCTGGCACGCCGGTTGCAGGAGGTCTGGGGCAGGGTGCGGGTGGGTTCACCGCGGGCTGCCGGGGGTCTGTAAAAAACCCTCCCCCAATGCAGGGGAGGGATCAGGCTACTGACAATCGGGGGGAGACGAAGCCGCCCGGTACGTACAGTCAACATGCACAACGCTGAAAGAGAGGTCCGCAGGGGCGGGCGATGCCAAGCCGGTTCGGGAAGCTTCCCGGGCCGGGCATGGCCGGCACCTGAGTACGCCGTGGCTGTCGGGTTGCCGCTACCGTCGGTTCAACCCGACGGTAGCGGCGCCTTCTTGCCGTGGATCAGCGCAGCAGGCTGAGCACGCCCTGCGGCACCTGGTTGGCCTGGGCCAGCATGGCCGTACCGGCCTGCTGCAGGATCTGGGTGCGGGTCAGCTCAGCGGTTTCCTTGGCGAAGTCGGTGTCCTTGATGCGGCTGCGCGACGCCGACAGGTTTTCCGACGAGGTCTGCAGGTTGGCCACCACCGAGGTGAAGCGGTTCTGGATCGCACCGAGGTCGGCGCGGGTGCTGTTGATCGCACCCAGGGCCTTGTCGACCACTTCCAGCGACTGCTGGGCGCCGAGCACGGTGCTCACGTCCAGCTTCTGCACGTTGGCCGAGGTATCGGTACCGGCGGTGTAGGCGCCAGCGGCAGCCGCGGTGCCCCAGGTCTTGCCGGTGGCATCGTAGTCGCTGCGCATCAGGGCGATATCGGCAGCGGCAACAGCCTTGCCTTCCTTCACCGAGCTCAGCTTCAGCGTGCCGTCGGCATTGGCTTCGGCGTAGATGCCGGCTTCGCCGAGCTTGGCGTTGATGGCGGTCGCCACGGCCTTGGATGCGTCGGCCGTGGTGGCACCGGCCTTGACCTCAACCGTGCCGATGTCCACGCCCATCACCGTGCCGGAGAAGCGGGCACCGTCGGTGCTGGCGGCCAGGGCAGCGGTCGCGCCGGTGGCGAAGGTCGAGGTGCCCAGCGAGCCAGCCTTGGCGTCGATGGTCTTGTCGATGGCAATGGCCTGGCCGGCGTTGGCGCCGACCTGGAACAGCTGGCTGGAGAACGAACCGTCCAGCAGCTTGGTGCCGTTGAAGTCCGACTGCTTGGCGACGCGGTCGATTTCCGAAACCAGCTGGGTCACTTCGGCCTGCAGTGCCTTGCGGTCGCTGGCCGAGTTGGTGGCGTTGGAGGCCTGCACCGACAGCTCGCGGACGCGCTGCAGGTTGTTGCCGATTTCGGTCAGCGAACCTTCGGCGACCTGTGCCAGCGAAATGCCGTCGTTGGCATTGCGGATGGCCACGTCGGTGCCGCGGATCTGGGTACCGAAGCGCTCGGAGATCGCCAGGCCGGCCGCATCGTCTTTGGCGCTGTTGATGCGCGAACCGGAGGACAGGCGCTGGATGGTGGTAGCGAGCGAGCTGCCGCTGGTGCTCAGGTTGCGCTGAGCATTCAGGGACATGGTGTTGGTGTTGATGACTTGTGCCATGGTGCTTTTCCTTTGGCGAAGGTGGAACGTATTTCAGGAACCGGGCGGCAGCTCAGCCGTCGCCCGGTGGTCGATCAAGGAGCCGATCAGCGCAGCAGGCTGAGCACGCCCTGCGGCACCTGGTTGGCCTGGGCCAGCATGGCCGTACCGGCCTGCTGCAGGATCTGGGTGCGGGTCAGCTCAGCGGTTTCCTTGGCGAAGTCGGTGTCCTTGATGCGGCTGCGCGACGCCGACAGGTTTTCCGACGAGGTCTGCAGGTTGGCCACCACCGAGGTGAAGCGGTTCTGGATCGCACCGAGGTCGGCGCGGGTGCTGTTGATCGCACCCAGGGCCTTGTCGACCACTTCCATTGCCTGCTGTGCACCCTTGACGGTGCTGACGTCCAGATCGCTGGCGAACTTCGAGGCCGGTGCCGCCGCAGCGGTGGTGGCGGTGAAGGTCGGGGCGGTGGCGCCGGTCCAGGTGCCCGGCGTTGCGGTGATGGCCTTGAACGAGCCGTCAGCGTTGGTGCTGTCCTTGACCGAGGTCAGGGTCACGCCGGTGGTGCCGTTCACTTCGGCGTAGACGCCGGTTTCGCCGATCTTGGCGTTGATCGCGGTCACCAGTGCTTCGCGCGAGGCCTTGCCGGTGGCAGCGGCGTCGGCGCCCTGCTTGACCGAGACGTCGGCGATGGCCACACCGTTGATGGACAGGCCGCTGGTGCTGAAATCAGCGTTGGTGCCCGGATCGGCCAGGGCCAGCGCGTTGGTGTCGAACTTGGCGCCACCCAGGGCATTGGCCTTGGCATCGATGGTCTTGTCGATGGCAATCGCCTGACCGGCGTTGGCGCCGACCTGGAACAGCTGGCTGGAGAACGAACCGTCCAGCAGCTTGGTGCCGTTGAAGTCCGACTGCTTGGCGACGCGGTCGATTTCCGAAACCAGCTGGGTCACTTCGGCCTGCAGTGCCTTGCGGTCGCTGGCCGAGTTGGTGGCGTTGGAGGCCTGCACCGACAGCTCGCGGACGCGCTGCAGGTTGTTGCCGATTTCGGTCAGCGAACCTTCGGCGACCTGTGCCAGCGAAATGCCGTCGTTGGCATTGCGGATGGCCACGTCGGTGCCGCGGATCTGGGTGCCGAAGCGCTCGGAGATCGCCAGACCGGCCGCATCGTCCTTGGCACTGTTGATGCGCGAACCGGAGGACAGGCGCTGGATGGTGGTGGCCAGCGAGCTGCCGCTGGTGCTCAGGTTACGCTGAGCATTCAACGACATCGTGTTGGTGTTGATTACTTGTGCCATGAGGAGAGGTCCTTGAGCGGTTGCACGTGAGTTGGGTTAGACGCCCCCGACGTGCCCCGGGGGCGGCTCATGTCAGCGCTGCAACAGGCTGAGCACGTTCTGCGGTACCTGGTTGGCCTGGGCCAGCATGGCCGTACCGGCCTGCTGCAGGATCTGGGTGCGGGTCAGCTCGGCGGTTTCCTTGGCGAAGTCGGTATCGCGGATGCGGCTGCGCGATGCGGACAGGTTCTCCGAGGAGGTCTGCAGGTTGGCGACCACCGAGGTGAAGCGGTTCTGGATCGCGCCGAGGTCGGCGCGCACGCTGTTGACCGATTCGAGGGCCTTGTCGACGATGGACATCGCCTTCTGTGCGCCTTCGGCCGTGGTGACGTTCAGGTCCTTGACGAAGCTGGCCGTTGCACCGGTCAGCGTGCCGCCGTTGGTGCTGGTCTCGGTCAGGCCCAGGCCGGCGATGGTGGCGGCGGTGGCGCCGGCCGGCGGGGTCGCGGCGCTGACACCCAGAGCGAAGGTCTGGCCGTCCTTGACCGAGGCCAGGCTGACCACGCCGGCGTTGACGGAGGCGACCACGCCGGTCTCGCCCAGCTTGTTGTTGATCGCGGCCGCAGTGGCCGAGGTGATCGATTCGCCTGCCTTCACGGTGAAGTCGCTGACGGTGACCGTGGTGGCGGCGCCGCCCGGCGGGGTCACCGAGATCTGCAGGCCGGAGTAGGTGGTATCGGCGGTGGCCTTGTCGGCTGCAGCCAGGCTGGTGCCGGTGTAGACGTTGGCGAAGCTGGCCGCGCCCAGCGAATCGGCCTTGGCGTTGACCACGCTGTTGATGGCGATGGCCTGGCCGGCGTTGGCGCCCACCTGGAACAGCTGGCTGGTGAACGAACCGTCCAGCAGCTTGGTGCCGTTGAAGTCGGCCTGCTTGGCGACGCGGTCGATTTCGCTGACCAGCTGGGTCACTTCAGCCTGCAGCGCCTTGCGGTCGCTGGCCGAGTTGGTGGCGTTGGAGGCTTGCACGCCCAGTTCGCGGATGCGCTGCAGGTTGTTGCCCACTTCGTTCAGCGAGCCCTCGGCCACCTGGGCCAGCGAGATGCCGTCGTTGGCGTTGCGGATGGCCACGTCCAGACCACGGATCTGGGTGGTGAAGCGCTCGCTGATGGCCAGGCCGGCGGCGTCGTCCTTCGCGCTGTTGATGCGCAGGCCGGACGAGAGGCGCTGGATGGTGGTGGCGAGCGAGCTGCCGCTGGTGCTCAGGTTGCGCTGAGCGTTGAGCGACATCGTATTGGTGTTGATTACCTGTGCCATGGGGTCGTCTCCTCTTATGTGGAACCCGTTGGTGAATGGAACGAAGCGCCGCCTGATTTTTTTGTTTGGCTGTGTGCTTCGCCGTTGCCAAATGAATAACGGCGCTTTGTCAACAACCTTTAGCCGGGAATTTCGTTGCAACCGAATTTCGTCGCTGAAAGCTGTTTTTCCGGGGATTTCCGCCGACACGGAAGGGCCGGCGTGAAGCCTGGAACGGGCGGCCAGGCAGGACCTGGCCGGCGCCAGAAGGGGTATCGGCGCCTGCCCGGCAAGCTGAATGGTGGCGGCGGGGCGTATGCCCGGCAGAAACGAAAAAGGCCGCGATGCAGGGCATCGCGGCCTTGGGTTCCAGCGCTGGCGCGTGGAATCAGCGGATCTTGTTGAACAGCGACATCGACTGCATCTGCGAGAACAGCGTCTGGGCCGCCTGCAGCGCGGTGCTTTCCAGCTGGTACTGGCTCAACGCATCGGCGTAGTCCAGGTCGCGCATCTCCGACAGCGTGGTCTTCAGCGTCACGCCATTGGCCTCGCGCATCTCCGCCGCGTTGTCCAGCGCCTTCAGCTGCGCGCCACCGGCAGCGCGCGAATCGATCATCCGTTCCGCCGCGCGGCCGACATCACGCAATGCGCTCTGCAGCTCGTTCTGCTGCGCGGCCATCTTCGCCGGGGTACCGGTATCGGCATCCAGTGCGGCGATCAGCTTGTCCATGGTGCCGAAGATGTCGCGGCTGCTGGCGGCCTGCACGTTGAAGCTGTCACCTGTTGCTGGCGCGCCAGCGATCTGCAGGCGAACGCCGTTGATCTCCAGTTCGCTGCCGGCCTTGTAGGTGCCGGTGCCGGTTACGTTGCCGGCACCGTCGAGCACTTCGTACTGGTCGGCCGCGGTGAAGCGCACGCTGAACGATTGCCCGTTCCAGCTGTCGCTGCCATCACGGGTGATGTTGGTCAGCACGCCATTGCCGGCGTTGCCTGCCGCTGCGCTGCCATCGACGAAGCCATCGCCGGTGGGGATGCGCAGGAAGATCTCGCTGCCGGGCAGGGCGTCGCGCACGTAGGTATCCGGGCCGACTTCCACCTGGCGCTGGGTCTGGTCGCCGCGATAGACGACCTTGCCGTCAATCTTGGCGAACGGCGGATCGCTGTCGTTGGTACCACCGAACACGTAGCGGCCGGTGCCGTCGCTGCTGTTGGCCAGCGACAGCAGGCCCTCGCGGATCTGGTTCAACTCGGTGATCAGGGTCTTCTTGTCGGGCGCACTCAAGGCGGGATTGCTGGCCTGGATGGTCAGATCGTTGACGCGCGCCATCAGGTCGTTGACCTGGGCCAGGGTGTTTTCCTGCACGCCCAGGCGGTTCTGCACGTTGTTGCCATTGAGCTTCATGCGTTCCAGTGCGGCCAGGCTGCGGTCCAGGCCCACCGCAGCGCCTGCGGCGACCGGATCGTCCTTGGCGCTGACGATCTTGCTGCCGGTGGCGATCTGCTGTTCCAGGTGGCTGAGTTTGGCCTGCTTGGCCATCATCAGCGCTACCGACTGGCTGTACATCATTCCGGTGGAGATGCGGTTGCTCATCGGCGCACGGCTCCCAGGATGGTCTGGAACATGGAATCGGCGGTGGAGATCAGCTGCGAGGCGGCCTGGTAGGCCTGTTGCAGGCGCAGCATGTCGGCCGCCTCCTCATCGAGGTTGACGCCGGACACTTCGTCACGCGCTGCCTGTGCCTGGTCGGCGATCACCTGCTGCGCCCCCAGCGAATACTCCGCCGAACGCGCTGCTGCACCGACCTGGGTGGTCAGCCCGCCCAATGCGCCGCCCAGCGTCACCGTGCCGGCGTTGAACGCCTTGGCCGATTCCACCTTGGACAGCTTGGTGGCATTGCTGTTGTCCGACGAGCCGGCCGGGGTCGGGGTGATGTTGAAGGTGTCGCCATTCTTCGGCACGCCATCGAGCACGAAGCTCCAGCCGTTGGCGCTGATGGTCTGCCCGGGCGTATAGGTCTGCGGTGGGCCGCCATCGATGGTGTAGGTGGTGGCCGAGGTGAACACGATCGCAGCAGGATTGCGCAGGTTGGCGTTGGCCGCATCGGTCACGGTCACGCCGCTCAGCTTGCCGGTGCCGGTGTTGGCCAGTGCGGCAGCACCCTTGATGGCGGCGGCCGCGGCAATGCGCGACGGATCGGTGATCGCCATCTCCAGACTGCCGGCCACGCCAGCCGTCGGCTGCAGCAGGAAACGGTCGTTGGCCGCCGGCGTACCGCCCACCACCAGCTTCACGCCGTTGATGATCAACGGGTCGGCAGCGGTACCGGTGCCGGTCAGCGGCACGCTGGCGCCGGTGTCGGCGCGGCTGGCGGCCCAGTTGCCGCCATCGAACTTGAGCACGATGTTCTGTGCTTCCAGCTTGCCGAGGTCGCCATAGCTGGCGGTGATCGAACCGGTCCCGGTGTTGCCGGCATTGCCGGTGACACGCGGCGTGCCGATGTTGAAGAAGTCGCCACCCATCTGTCCGTACAGATCCACGCCTTGGCGATGGGTGCTGTTGAACGTCTCGGCCAGGCCCACAGCCAGCTTGCCCAGTTCGGCCTGGGCCGGGGTCAGCACGGTGTCGCGGAATTCGAGCAGGCCGCCGATCTGGCCGCCCACGGCCTTCGGGTCCAGGGTGATGGTGCCGCCCTGGGTCTGCAGCGCCAGCTGCAGGCGCTCGGGCTGGTACGGGTCGGCCACCGTGGTGACCTTCGATGCGGTGGTGCCCACCACCAGCGCCTGGCCGCCGGCGGTGTAGACGTTCATGATGCCGCCGTCCTGGATCACCGCGGTGCCGCCGGTGTAGCCCACCAGCTGCGAGATCAGCTGGTCGCGGCGGTCCAGCAGGTCGGGCGCGGCGTTGGCGATGTTGGTGCCGATGGCACCGTTGATCTGCGCGATCTCCGACGCCAGCCGGTTGACTTCGGTGGCACCGGCCATCAATCCATTGTTGACCTCGCCATTGAGGTTGTTCAGGTGGGTGTTGAGCTGGCTGAAGCGGTTGGCCAGGGCCTTGGCGCCATCGAGCATGTTCTGCCGGTCGGCAGTACCCGCTGCGTTGGAGGACAGGCCGCTGACGGTATCGAAGAAGTTCGACCAGACCCCGGCCACGTTGGTGGCCGCGTCGGAGAACAGGGCATTGACCCGGTCGGCCATGCCCGAGAGCTGCTTCAGGCGTGCCAGTTCGCCGCCGCTGTCGAGCAGGCGCGAGATCGCCAGCTGATCGGCGGCGCGGCGGATGTCGACGATGCGGGTGCCGTTGCCAACGTCACCATAGCCATAGTTCTGCGGGGTGGCGGTGGCGAAGTCGACCTTCTGCCGGCTGTAGCCGGGAGTGTTGAGGTTGGCCACGTTGTGGCTGGTGGTGGCCAACGCACGCTGGAAGGCGAGCAGGGCACTGGTACCGGTGGAAAGTACGCTGGACATGGGGTTCCTCAACGACGGGTGATACCCAGCGCCGCGGTTGCGGTGCTGGCGAAGGTCTGGCCGATGCGTGAGCCGGCGTCGGCCACGGCGGCCACGGCGCGCTCGATGGTCGGGCCGCCGGCGATCGCGGCGATCTTGGCCGCGTAGCGCGGGTCGGTGGCGTAGCCGGCGCGTTGCAGGCCGCGCGCGAAGCCCTGCACATCGGTGCCGGCCTGCAGCGCCTGCTGGTAGCGCGGGCTGGTCTTCAGCAGGCGCACGTAGTCGGCAAAGCTCTCTGCGGGCGAGGTGTAGGCGCGGAAGCTGGCGGTCTCGTTGCGGCGCACGCCATCGACATACTCATGGGTGCCGGCGGTAGCGCTCTGGCCCTTCCAGCCGGTGGCCTTGATGCCGAACAGGTTGTGCGAGGTGCTGCCATCGGCATGCTTGATCTGGCGCTTGCCCCAGCCGGTTTCCAGCGCTGCCTGGGCAACCAGGGCGCGGGCGTCCACGCCCAGTTCCTTGGCCGCGCTCTGCGCGTGCTGCCAGATGCTGGCGACGAAGCCTTCCGGGGTATGTGCGCCCAGCTGGGCGACGGCGGTGCGCGTGGCCAGTGCGTCGGCCGGGGTGCCGCTGCTGCCGCGGTTGCTGGCGGTCGGCGCCCACTGGTCGCTGGCAGCGGCCCAATCGGCGCCGCCGATGGCACCGGCATAGGGATCGTCGGTACCCAGCGAACGGTGCATGCCGCTGCTTTCCCGGCCCGCAATCAGGTCCAGCGCCTGCTCCATCGGGGCGACAGAGGACTGCGCGCCATCCTGCACACCGGCCGCCATCTGCTGCAGCATGCGCACGGCCTGGCCGGCATCCTGCAGCGGCAGCGACGGCGCCGCCGGCGCATTGAGCTGGTAGGCGCGGCTGGCCTTGGCCGGGTCCACCCGGGTATCCAGCGCCGGGCCATCGGCCTGCGCGCCGGACAACTGGCGGGTGATCATGCTCGACAGGCCCAGGCCCTTGCCGCGGGTCATCGCCTCGGCGATCTTCTGGTCGTACATCTCCCGGAACATCTTGTTTTCACCCGGGAACAGCGAATCGCCGAAGCTGGCGTCACGCATGCTCTTGACCAGCATCTGCGCGAACTGGCCTTCAAGCTGGCGCGCGACCTTGTCGATCTTGGCCGGGTCGTTCTGCTGGGCCGGGCTGAGTTCGAATGCGGGAGTGATGCGCATGTCAGATCACCTCGAGCTCGGCGCTCAGGGCGCCGGCCTGCTTCAGTGCTTCCAGGATCGCGATCAGGTCACCCGGTGCCGCGCCAACGGCGTTCACCGCATGCACGATCTCGTCCAGGGTGGTGCCACCGTTGAACTTGAACATCCGGCTGCCATCGTTGGTAGCGGTGATGGTCGACTGCGGCGTGGCCACGGTCTGGCCACCGGCAAAAGCGTTGGGCTGGCTGACGTTGGTGTTTTCCTGGATGGTCACCGTCAACGAGCCATGCGAGATCGCGGCCGGGCCGACACGCACCTGCTGGCCGATGACCACGGTGCCGGTACGCGAGTTGACCACTACCTTGGCCGGTGCAGCGCCCGGGGTCAGTTCCAGGTTTTCGATACGGGCCAGCAGGCCGATGCGCGCACCGGCATCGGTGGGCGCACGCACGGCAACGGTGCCGCCGTCCACGGCACGCGCCGAACCTTCGCCGAAGGCATTGTTGAGCGCACCGACCATCCGAGAGATGGTGGTGAAATCGCTGTTGTGCAGGTTCAGGGTGATCTCGCCACTGGCGCCGAACACATCGGGCAGGGCGCGCTCAACGGTCGCACCGTTGGGAATGCGGCCAACGCTGGGCACGTTCACCGAGACGCGCGAACCGTCCTTGCCCTGTGCACCGAAGCCGCCCACGATCAGGTTGCCCTGGGCAATCGCGTAGACCTGGCCGTCGGCACCGCGCAGCGGCGCCATCAGCAGCGAGCCACCGCGCAGCGACACGGCGTTGCCGATCGAGGATACGGTGATGTCGATCGGCTGGCCGGGCTTGGCGAACGGCGGCAGCTCGGCGTGTATCGCCACCGCCGCCACGTTCTTCAGCTGCGGGTTGACGTTGGCCGGTACGTTGACGCCCAGCTCGCCCAGCAGGTTCTTCAGGCTCTGCACGGTGAAGGGCGCCTGGCTGGTGCGGTCGCCGCTGCCATCCAGGCCGACCACCAGGCCGTAACCCACCAGTGCATTGCCGCGCACGCCACCCACCTGGGCCAAGTCCTTGATGCGCTCGGCGCTGGCGGGTGCAGCCACCGCAAAGACCATGAACACGGCACAGTAGAGCGACGCCGCGCGTCGCTGCCAGGAAGAAGAGAAGGAGAGTTTCATGGCCATACTCAGAACGGCGTCAGGCCGGAGTTGAAGAAGCGGCTCAGCCAACCCATCGCGTTGGACTGCGCGACAGGGCCGCGGCCGCCATAGACGATGCGCGCTTCGGCCACGCGGCTGGAAGGCACGGTGTTGTCCGCGCTGATGTCGCCGGGGCGCACGATGCCCTGTACCTGCACCAGCTCATCACCCTGGTTCAGGCGCAGGTTCTTCTGCCCCTGCACCACCAGGTTGCCGTTGGGCAGGCGCTGCACCACCGTCACGGTCACGTTGCCCTGCAGGCGGTTGCTCTGCGCGCTGTTGCCCTTGCCAGTGAAGTCGCGTGCGCCCTTGGCCGTTGCACTCAGGATGTCCTTGCCGCCCAGGGTGACCGGTGCACCGAGAATCGACGGCGTGCCGAGGCTCAGGTTCGATTCCTTGTTGGTGGCGGTGTTGGCGCTGGTCTGCGCAGTGGTGTTTTCCAGCAGGGTGATGGTCAGCAGGTCGCCGACATCGCGCGCACGGCGGTCCGAATACAGCTGCAGGGTCGGGCCGGCGGCGTAGATCGCGCCGGCGGTCGGTTCGGCCTGCGGCGGCACGATCGGCTGCAACGGCGCCATCGTCGGATAGGGGCGCACGTCGCCAGCGATCACGCAGCCGCCGAGCAGGGCAGCCACGGCGCAGGCGAGGGCAGTACGGGCGAAGGAAGAAAGGGGCGACATGGCAGTTTCCCGGTGAGGGCGGTCAGAGCTTGTTGCTGAGGTAGCCGAGCATCGAGTCGGTGGTCGAGATCGCCTTGGCGTTCATTTCGTAAGCGCGCTGGGTTTCGATCATCGACACCAGCTCTTCCACCACGTTGACGTTGCTGCCTTCCAGCGCACCCTGCACCACGGTGCCCAGGCCGTTCAGGCCGGGATTGCCGTTCTGCGCCGGGCCGGAGGCGGTGGTTTCCAGGAACAGGTTTTCACCACGTGCCTGCAGGCCCGCCGGATTGACGAAGTCGGTAAGGGTCAATGCACCCACTTCCACCGATGCCGCACCGTCGGCCATCTTCACGCTGATGGTGCCGTCGGTACCGATGGTCACCGACTGCGCGCCTTCGGGAATCTGGATGCCTGGCTGCACCGGGTAGCCGCTGTTGGTGACCAGCTCGCTGTCCTGGTTGATCTTGAACGAGCCGTCGCGGGTGTAGGCCGAGCTGCCGTCGGGCATCTGCACTTCGAAGAAGCCGCGGCCGTTGACCATCACGTCAAGCGCGCGGCCGGTCTGCTGCTGGCTGCCCTGCTCGAAGTTCTTGGCGGTGGCCACCACGCGCACGCCGGTGCCGATCTGCAGGCCGGTGGGCAGCTGGGTCTGTGCCGAAGAGGAACCGCCGGGCTGGCGCACCTGCTGGTACAACAGGTCCTCGAAGCTGGCGCGGTCCTGCTTGAAGCCGGTGGTGTTGGTATTGGCGAGGTTGTTGGAAACCACCGACATGCGCATCTGCTGCGCATCCAGTCCGGTTTTCGCGATCCACAATGCCTGGTTCATCTTCGGAGTCCTGTCTGGGTGAAGCCGGCCGCGCGGTGCGGCCCATGGGGTAGGGAGTGCAAGCGGCGTGCCAGCACCGGCGCGGGCCGGTGCCGGAATTCCGTCAGCTGCCCAGGCGCAACAGGCTGTTGGCGCTGCGCGCGTTGTCATCGCCGTGCTTGATCACCTGCACCTGCATTTCGTACTGGCGCTGCAGCTGGATCATCTGCACCAGCGCGCCGGCGGCATCGACGTTGCTGCCTTCCAGCTGGCCGCTGTGCACCGCCGTGCCCTGCGCCTGGGCGAACGGCTGCAGCGGATCGGTATTGCGGAACAGGCCATCCAGGCCGCGTTCGAGGCGATCATCCGGCGCCTGCACCACCTTGATCCGGCCGATCATCGCCATCGTCTGCGGGCCTTCGCCCTGCGGGATGATCGAGATCGTGCCGTCGTTGCCGATCTCCATCGCCTGGTAGGGCGGAATCGCGATCGGGTTGTTGTTGTCGTCCAGCACCGGACGGCCGCTGGAGGTCACCAGCTGGCCGTTCGGGGTCACCGACAGCGCGGCGCCACGGGTGTACGCCTCGCTGCCATCGGTGGACTGCACGGCAAGCCAGGTGCCGGTCTGCAATGACAGGTCCAGCGGCTTGCCGGTGATGTGCTGCGCGCCGGCCGTGCGGTTGAAGCCCGCATCGACATGCAGTGCATCCACCCGCGAGGCAAAGCCCGGGCCACGGATCGGGAAGGCTTCGGTGTTGGCCAGCGCTTCCTTGAAGCCGGGGGTGTCCGAGTTGGCGAGGTTGTGGCTGAGCGTTCCCTGCGCCTGCAGGGAGGCGCGGGCACCGGTCATCGCCACGTAAAGGGCTTTATCCATGCGGGGAGTTCCGTGACAGGGTCAGCAGGTCATCAACGGATGTTGATGACGGTCTGGGTGATCTGGTCCTGGGTCGTGATCATCTGCGCGTTGGCCTGGAAGTTGCGCTGCGCGGTGATCATGTTGACCAGCTGTTCGGTCAGGTCGACGGTGGAGGATTCCAGCGAACCGGCCTGGATCTTGCCGAGGTTGGAGGTGTCGGCGGCGCCGGTGCGCGGCGTGCCCGAATCGAAGGTCTCCACCCACAGGTTGTTGCCCTTCTGTTCCAGGCCCTGCGGATTGTTGAAGCTGGTCAGTGCGACCTGCCCCAGCGGCTTGTCGTCGCCGTTGGAATAGCGGGCGAACACCACGCCGGTTTCCGAAACGGTGATTTCGTTGAGCTTGCCGGCCGCGTAGCCATCCTGCTGAGTGTTGCGCAGGGCGAACTTCTCGCCGTACTGGGTCGAGCCGCTCACATCCAGCGTCATGTTCAGCACGCCGGCGCCGGTGGTCGGGGTGAAGGTGCCCAGGCTGATCTTGCCGTTGGCCGGTGCAGTCAGCTTGCCGGCGTTGTCGAAGGTCAGCGGGGTCGGCGTACCGGCCGGCTGGCCATCGACGTAGTTGTGCACCGTCCAGGCGTTGGTGGCTGCTTCCTTGACGAAGTAGGACACCTGGGTGTGGCTGACGCCCAGCGAGTCATACACGGTGATGCCGCCGCTGGAGTGGCTGTAGCTGTTGGAATTGGTGGGGTCGAAGGGGTTCACCGTCGGCTGCTTGGCATTGCCCGGCAGGGTGAAGCCGACCTTGACCTCGCTGGTCTGCTTGGGCGGGCTGTCGGTGGTCAGCAGCTGCAGATCGACCAGGCGGCCGGCGTCGAAGTTGGTGCCGTCGGCGTTCGGAGCGAACACCTGCAGGCGTGCGCCCTGCGGGTTGACCACGTAGCCGGCGGCGTCGGTCTGGAAGTTGCCGGCGCGCGAGTACACGCGTGCACCGTTCATGTTCATGGTGAAGAAGCCCTCACCGGAAATGGCCATGTCCAGGCTGCGGCCGGTCTGCTCGTTGTTGCCCTGGATGAACTGCTGGGCCACGTTGGAGACGCGCACGCCCGAACCGATCGCGTTCTTGGACAGGCCGTAGCTGGTGGCGGCGAACAGGTCGGCGAATTCCGCACGCGACTGCTTGAAGCCGGTGGTGTTGACGTTGGCCACGTTGTTGGCGGTGACGCTCAGGTCCGAGTTGGCAGCGTTGATGCCGGACAGGGAAATGTTGAAGCCCATGGGATGCTCCTGTTGGATGCGGTAGGTGCGGCTCAGCTGACGCGGAGCACGTAGTCGAGAGGGGCCGTGCCCAGGCCCTTGAGATTCAGGTAGAGGCCGTCGGAACCGACGGTCACGCTTTCCACCGGTGCCTGCACGAAGGTGGACAGCTTGGTGCTCTTGCCGGTGGTGTCGACGTGGTTGGCGACGATGTTGTACTTGCCCGGCTCCATGCGCTTGCCGTTGGCATCCTTGCCATCCCAGGTGAACGCGGTCTCGCCGGCGGCCTTGGCTTCAACGCTGATCGAGGTGACCTTGGCGCCGTTGGCGTCGGTGACGTCCACGGTGACGATGCCCGCGGCCGGCGCGGCAACCGTGCCTTCCACCGAACCTTCCTTCTCCAGCACCAGCTTTTCCGACGGCACCAGCACCTGGTGGCCGACCAGCGCGGCGCCACGCAGCACCTGGTCGCTGGCCATCGACTCCTGGAAGCCCTTCACCGACTTGTTCAGATCGGTGATGCCCTGCACGGTCGACATCTGCGCCATCTGCGAGACCATCTGCGTGTTGTCCATCGGCTTCAGCGGATCCTGGTGCTGCAGCTGCTCGGTCATCAGGCGCAGGAAATCGGCCTGGTCCAGCGTGTTCTTCTTCTTGGTGGCGTTGCTGTTGGGGGCGTTCAGGCCGAGTGCGGCGTAGACGTCCTGGTTGCTCTGGTTGTTGACGGCAGTGGTCATGGCGGTGTCCGGTGCAGCGGGCCTCAGCGGCCCATGGTCAGGGTGGCCAGGGCCAGTTCCTTGGCGGTGGTCAACATCTCCACGCCGGCCTGGTAATTGCGCGAGGTCGAGATCAGGTTGACCATCTGCGCCACCGGATCGACGTCGGGCTGGTAGATGTAGCCATCGCCGTCGGCCAGCGGATGGCCTGGCTCGTAGCGCTTGATCGGCGCCGCGTTGCTCTGGGTGATTTCCTTGACCTGCACCGAGGTGATGTTCGGATCGGTCTTGCTGGTCACCGCCTGGAAGATCGGTTCCAGCGGCTTGTACACCGCGTCGGCCGAGCCGGCGATGCTGTCAGCGTTGGAAAGGTTGGAGGCGATGGTGCTCATGCGCACCGACTGCGCCTGCAGTGCGGAGCCGGCGATATCGAAGATCGGCAGGTTGCTCATGGCTTATTGCCCCGTGATCGCGGTGAGCATGGAACGCACCTTGCTTTCGACGAAGCTCAGTGAAGCGCGGTATTCCAGTGCTGCGCGGCCATAGGCGGCGCGTTCGGCATCGGGGTCGACGGTGTTGCCGTCGATGCTGGGCTGTACGCCCTCGCGGGCCACCTGGAACGGGTTGAGGCCACTACCGATTTCGTAGTGCTGCTCGTTGGTGGTGGTCATCAGGCCGTTGGCATCCAGCCCCTGCGCATGGCGAAGGGCCGAATCGAAGTCCAGGTCCTGGGCCTTGTAGCCGGGGGTGTCGGCATTGCCGAGGTTGCTGGCGATCAGCTTCATGCGCTGTTCGCGCAACGGCATTGCCTGGGCATGCACGCCCAGGTAGTCGGTAATCAGGTTGCGCACGGTGCACTCCCACGGGAACGTTGCCCGGGAAGCTGCAAGCGGTGTGCCAAACCCTGAGGGGTAGTGCCGGCCGCTGGCCGGCAACCTCAGACACAACGGGGTGCCGGCCAGCGGCCGGCACTACCGTATCGAGGCGGCCTTACGCCGCCATCGCCACCTTGCGCAGGCGGTCCAGCACGAAGTCGGCCAGCTCGTGCGGCGAATACTTGGCGACGAAGGCGTTGGCACCCACGCGCTCGACCATCGCATTGTTGAATACGCCCGAAAGCGAGGTATGCAGCAGCACGTACAGCCCGGACAGGCCGGCATGGCGCCGGATTTCCGTCGTCAGCGTGTAGCCGTCCATCGCCGGCATCTCGATGTCCGAGATCACCATGGCGTAGCGTTCGGCCGGGTTTTCACCCGAGGCATGGATCTGCAGCAGGTGGTCCAGCGCCTGTTTGCCGTCCGAGAGCAGGGTCGCGCCCACCCCCAGCTGGTCCAGCACGCTGCGGATCTGCTGTCGCGCCACCCGCGAATCATCCACCACCAGCACCTGCAGCTGCGGAGCGTCGGCGGGCATCGCCATGGCCGGGTCGAGCACGGCCTCACCGCGCACCTGGGCGATGTCGGCCAGCACGCTTTCCACGTCGATCACCTGGATCAGCTCGCCCTGGAAGCGGGTCACCGCGGTCAGGTAGCTCGATTCAGCGCCCAGTTCCGGCGGCGGGTGGATGTCTTCCACCGCGATGTTGACGATGCGCTCCACGCCGCTGACCAGGAAGCCCTGGATCGAGCGGTTGAACTCGGTCACCACCAGGTAACCGGGTGCGGTGTCCGCATCGGGCTCGCGCTCGGGGTGGCCGATGGCCAGGCCCAGGTCCAGCACCGGCACCGAACGGCCGCGCACGTCGGCCACGCCGGCGAACTGGCCGGGCAGGCCGGGTACCTGGAACAGTTCCGGGCGGCGCAGCACTTCCTGCACCTTGAAGACATTGACGCCAAAAAGCTGACGTCCGCCGAGGCGGAACAGCAGCAGCGCCAGGCGATTGTGGCCGGCCAGTCGGGTTCGCTGGTCGATCCGGTTGAGCAGGTCATGGGACATGGCTGCTGTATCGGCGCGGGCAGGGGGGAACTTGAGGGCGAGTGCAGCGCCGCGGCCGGGAAGCTGTCCGCCCTGTGCCTGTGGCACGCAGCTTGCACGCGTCTGGGCCAGGTCTTACCGACAGGAGGCGCCATGCGCCGCATTGTTCTTTTCCTTGCCACTGCAATGGCCGTAGCCGCGCCGTGGGCAACCGCTGCCGACTGGCAGCCGGTGGCCAGCATCCGTGCTGCCGCGTTGTCGACCCTGGCCGCCGGCACTGAAGGTGAGGCCGTGGTTGCCGATGCGCTGCGCCTTCCAAAATGCGGCGGCGCGTTGCAGGTGCAGCCCACGGCAAACACCACCGTGGAAGTGAGTTGTCCCGACGCCGGTGGCTGGCGCCTGTTCGTGCCGGTGAAGGTGCGCCGCAACCAGACCGTGCTGGTGCTGACCCGTGGCATCGGCACTGGAGAATCCATCGCCGCCGCCGATATCAGTACTGCCCAGCGTGACGCGGCACGGATTGCCGGTGCAGTGCTGGCCGATCCTGCCGCAGCGATCGGCCGCATCGCCCGTCGGCCGTTGCCGGCAGGAACACTGTTGTCGAGCAACGATCTGGTTGCACAGCGTCTCATCAAGCGAGGAGACAGTGTGGCACTGGTATCGCGGCGTGGTTCGGTCGAGGTCCGCATCGCCGGGCGCGCACTGGGCGATGCCGGCCAGAACGAGCGCGTCTCGGTGGAAAACCTGTCCTCTCGCCGTATCGTGCAGGGCACGGTGGACGCGACCGGTGACGTAATCGTGGCGCGTTGAAATAATGCAGAATTCCCCTAAAGATCACGGCCCTGCGGCCGTTATCCCTTGTGTACGGCAACTCCAGGACACCCCATGAGCCAGAAAATCGACGGCAACCTGCAGGTCCCCCAGGCACTGCGCAGCGTGACCACCCCGGCCGCCAAGCCCGGCGTCAGCACCGATTCGGCGGCACGTCCAGTCGAGGCGGCCGACAGCCTGCGCCTGACCGGCGAAGCCACCAACCTGCAGGCCATCGAGCGTGAGCTGAGCACCGCTCCGGCGATCGACGCCCAGCGTGTTGCAGCGGTGCGCGAATCGCTTCAGAACGGCACCTACAAGATCAATCCGGACGCGATCGCTTCGCGCATGCTTGAACTGGACCAGCAGCTGCAAGGATGACCGCGGCGATGAGCGAGCCGCTGCAGCGCCTTGCCCAGGCCCTGGACGTTGAACGCCAGGCCCTGGTCGAGCACGACGTGCATGCCCTGATCCGTGCCACCGGTGCGAAGCTGGAAGCGCTGCGTGCGCTGGAAGGCGCGCCACCGGTGGGCGAGGGCGAGCAGCTGCAGGAACTGGCCGAGCGCAACCGCGCCAACGGTGTGCTGCTGTCGCGGCGCCGGCGCGAGGTCAACTGGGCACTGCGCCAGATGGGCCGCACCGAAGAGTCCTCGGCATACGATGCCAAGGGCCAGTCGCATACCGTCACCGCGCGGCGGCCACTCGCCGTCGCCTGACAGGACCGGCGGTCGGCTGACCGCCCGATGGCGGCTGTAGGCCGCCGCGTGAACGCGTATATTGGGCGCCTGTTTGATCGCCCCGAGCCGCCGTGTCTGCCGCCAACGTTCTGGTTACCGCCCCCCTTCCGCCGCAACCGGTGCTGCAGGCCCTGCTTGAGCGCCTGCGCGAGGGCTTGCTGCTGTTCACCGAAGATGGGCAGGTCGCCCTGGCCAACCCGGCCGCGCAGAGCCTGCTGGGCAGCGATGAAGGCACCTTGCCGCCGCCACAGCGCCTGCGCCAGCTGCTGCCGCCGGATGCGCTGGAACATGCGCGCCAGCACGGTCACTGGAACGGCAGCCTGCCGCTGGGCGAGGGCGTGGTCATCGCCCATCTGTACTTCCATGGCGAACCCGGTTCGGGGCACTACCTGGCCTTGTTCCGCCATATCGAAGGCCAGGAAGACTACGAACGCGAACTACAGCAGCGCCATGCCGAACTGCGCCAGGCCTACCTGCGCTTGAACGGCACCCAGGAAAAGCTGCTGCAGTCGGAGAAGATGGCTTCCATCGGCCAGCTTGCCGCCGGCGTGGCGCACGAGATCAACAACCCGATCGGCTACGTGCATTCCAACCTGGGCAGCCTGCAGGAATACCTGCGCAGCCTGTTCACGGTGATCGAAGCCTACGAACGCGCCCTGCGTGCGCCCGACCCGAAGGCGTTGATTCCGGAAATCGACGATATCCGTGACCGCCTGGACATCGATTTCATCAGCCGCGATCTGCCGCAGCTGATGGCCGAGTCACGCGAAGGCATCGAGCGCGTCACCCGCATCGTGCGCGACCTGAAGGACTTCTCCTATTCCGGCCGCGACGAATCGTGGAAGCTGGTCGACCTGCATTCCGGCCTTGAATCGACCATCAACATCATCTGGAACGAGCTCAAGTACAAGGTGCACCTGGTGCGCGAGTTCGGCCAGCTGCCGCTGGTGGAATGTCTGCCCTCGGAGTTGAACCAGGTCTACATGAACCTGCTGCTCAACGCCGGCCATGCCATCGCCGAGCGCGGCACGATCACCGTGCGTACCGGCGTGGACGGCGACACGGTGTGGGTCGAGTTCGAAGACACCGGCGGTGGCATTTCGCCGGAACTGCGCCAGCGCATCTTCGATCCGTTCTTCACCACCAAGCCGGTGGGCAGCGGTACCGGCCTGGGCCTGTCGATCTCCTACAGCATCATCAACAAGCACCACGGCCGCATCGATCTGGACAGCACCCCGGGCGTCGGCTCGCGCTTCCGCCTGGTGCTGCCGATCAAGCAGCCGCGCTGAAGCAGCACGGTAGTGCCGGCCGCTGGCCGGCAGATGCGGGGCTTCCAGGTTCATCGGGTTGCCGGCCAGCGGCCGGCACTACCCGGGTTCAGCGCAGCGGCGAACGATCCTCACCGCCGTCGGCCGGCTCGACAGCCGCCAGGCCACCGTTGCTGCGCCGCTGTTCCTCGTACGTGCGGAAGGCCTGGTGGATGTGCTTGCGCAGTTCGTCGTCATTCCACGGCTTGGTCAGGAACCGGTAGATCGCACCGCGGTTGATCGCATCGGTCACCGTGTTGAGGTCGGTATAGCCCGACAACACCAGCCGGATCGTGTCCGGGTACAGCATCTTCACCCGGCCCAGGAACTCGGTGCCGCTCATGTCGCTCATGCGCTGGTCGGACAGGATCACCTGCACGTCGTTGATGGCCAGCAGATCGAATGCATCGCGCACGTTGCCTGCCGCCAGGATGCGGTACCCATCGCGGCGGAACAGGCGCACCAGCGAGCGCAGCACGTTCTCCTCGTCATCCAGCAGCAGCAGGGTGCGGTCCGGCCGGGTTTCGGCGAACGCTTCGGGGCGCAGGTAGCGGCGGCGCAGGGTCATGCCGGCGGCATCGGCGGACATCGGTTCGCCGAACAGATACCCCTGGAACACGTCGCAGTCGTTGCGGCGCAGGAAGCCCAGCTGTGCCTGCGATTCCACGCCGTTGGCGATCACCGTCATGCCCAGCTGGTGGCCCATTGCAATGATCGCGCGTGCGATCGCCGCTTCACGGTTGCCGGCCGGAGCGCTCTTGATGAAGCTGCGGTCGATCTTCAGCTTGTCCACCGGGTAGCGCACCAGCGCACTCAGGCTCGAATCGCCGGTGCCGAAGTTGTCCAGGCTCAGGCTGATGCCTTCGTTGCGCAGGTTGGCCAGCGTTTCGTGGACGAAGTTGACGTTGTTGGTCAGCGCGCTTTCGTTGATCTCCAGCGTCAGCATCTGTGCTGGCACGCCGGAGGCCTGGATCACGCCCATCACTTCGGCAAAGAAATTCGGGCGCAGCAGCTGCAGGGTGGACACATTCACCGCGATGGTGAAGTCATCAAAGCCCTGGTCGCGCCACAGCCGGGCCTGCTTCAACGCACCTTCCAGCACCCACGTACCAATCTGCACGATGATGCCCAGTCGCTCGGCGGTGCGCATGAAACGCTCCGGCACCAGCATGCCCAGGGTCGGCGACTGCCAGCGCAGCAGCGCCTCCATGCCCACCACGTGGCCATCGCGGGCACTGACCAGCGGCTGGTAACGCAGCTTCAGTTCGCCGTTGGGAATGGCATCGACGATCTGCCGCGCGATGATGCTCTCGCTGTGCGCGCTCGGCGGCGTGTCCACCGCATGGATGCGCACCGCATTGCCGCCTTCGCGGGCGGCCTGGTACAGCGCGTCCTCGGCATGGTCGAGCAGGCGCGAGGCACTGCTGGCGTGCTCCGGGCACAGGCTCACGCCCAGCTTGCCGGTCATGAACAGCGTATAGGGCAGTACCGACAGCGGCAGTTCCATCTGCTGGCGGATCTCTTCGGCGAAATCCTCGGCCAGGGGCAGATCGGCGGTGCGCGGCACGGCAATCAGGAACTCATCGCTGCCATGCCGCCACAGCATGCCGCGTCCGCGCAGGTAGGACTGCAGGCGCTGGGCCACCAGTACCAGAGCCTGGTCACCAACCTCCGCACTCATGTTCTCGTTGACCGAGGCGAAGTGGTCGATGTCCACATGCATCAGCATCAGCGGGGTACCACCGGAGGCGGCTTCGGCGACCATCGCCTGCAGCTCGGGGTTGCCGGCGCCGAGGCGATCAGGTGCATCATCGATGCTGACCGGGGGCAGGTTGGGGTTCCACATGGGCTCAGTATTCCGCTGACTCGACGGCCGCCGTAACAGCGGCCTGGTAAGGAAGGTGGACATCGACGAGGGTACCGGCGCCGTGCGCCGACTCGATCCGCACATGGCCGCCCACGCTCTGCGCGCGCTCGCGCATCACGATCAGGCCCAGGCCGCGCGGGCCATCCGGATCGAACCCTTCGCCATCGTCACGGATCATCAGGTGCAGCCCGCGCTGGTCGACGTCGCGCAGCTGCAGCACCACCTGGCTGGCGCGCGCGTGGCGCAGTGCATTGGTCAGGCTTTCCTGGGCGATGCGGAAACAGGCCTGCTCGATGCTGTTGTCCGGGCGCGTGGGCAGCGATTCGATCTCGGCCTGCAGCTCGACGGTGGACGAGCGGAACAGCACGCGCGCCTGCCAGCTCAACGCCGCCTCCAGGCCCAGCGCATCCAGCTGCGGCGGCCGCAGCAGGGTGGAGATGTCGCGCAGCTTGGCAACGGTGGTATCAGCCAGGCTGACGATCTGCGCCAGGTCCTCGCCGCGCCGCTGCGCATCGTCCTCGTCCTGCGCCGCATAGGCCGACAGCTTGATCGCGGTGATCGCCTGGCCGATGTCATCGTGCAGGTCGCGCGAGATCGCCCGGCGCTCGTCCTCCTGCAGCGAGAACAGGCGGCCAGCCATCGCCTGCAGCTCGCGGTTGCTGGTCTCCAGCGCGCTTCGGGTCTGTTCGGATTCACTCAGGTCGCGCACGATCAGCAGCTTGCAGTCGCGGCCGCCGTAGCGCACGTCGCCCACCGCAATGCCAGCCTGGAAGTTGCGGCCATCGGCGCGCTGCATGGCCACCACGCTGCTGTGGCCCGGGCTGTGCTGCGGCTGCCCGGCGCGCATCTGCGCGCGCATCCGGGCCAGATCGCCGCCTGCCACCAGGGCCGACAGCGGCTCGCCCAGCAGCGTGTGGCTGCCGTAGCCGAACAGGCCGGCCGCCCACGCATTGGCATACAGCACATGTTCGTCGGACAGGATCACCACGCCATCGGGCAGCACCCGCACCAGCTCGCGGAACTGCTCTTCGCGTTCGCGCAACAGGCGCCGCGACTGCTCACGCTCGGTCACGTCCTGCAACGTGCCCAGTATCCGGTCACGTCCGGCTTCATCCACGCCGCTGGCGGCACGCAGGTGCACCATCAGCGCACGGCCATCCATTGCCAGTACCGGCAGCAGCACGTCCACCTGCACCTGCTCACCCGAGCACAGCTCGGCCAGCACCTGATCGGTCTGTGCGGCCGTGGCCGGATCGGCTGCCACCAGCAGCTCGTCGAAACGATGCCAGCGTCGCGCCTCGGGCGGGCGACGGCCCAGCAGGCGATAGACCTGGTTGGAGTAACGGCCCTGGCCGGTGGACGGGTCCAGCTCCCACGCGCCGATCCGGGCCAGCTCGTGGGCTTCTTCCACGCGGGCCAATGCCTGGTCGCGCCGCAGCTGGGCCAGGTCTTCGGCGGTGCGGTCGATGGCGATCAGCAGGCGCGCGGTGTGCCCGTCGTAGTCGATCGCGTTCGAACGCAGTTCCATCTGCCGCAGGCTGCCATCACGCAGCTGCAGCTGCGCGCGCAGGATGCACAGCTGCTCGGGCGCGCCGCGGATCTCCTCCAGCTTGGTCTGCAACGCCTGGTCCTGGCCAGGTGGCCAGAGCACGTCGATGGTCTGCGCCAGAAGTTCGTCACGGTCCCAGCCGAAGGTGCTGCAGGCGGCCGGGTTGGCATCGAGGATGGTCAGATTGTCCAGGTCATAGACCAGGATCGGGCCCGGGTTGCCTTCGAACATCTGCCGCAGGCGCAGCTCGGAGGCCTGCAGGCGGGCATGGGTGTGCAGCACGTGCTCGGCCAGCGGCCGCAGCAGCAGGTACAGCAGGCCAGCACTGGCAAGGGCGAAGAATGCGCCCTTCATGCTCTGCCAGAGTGCCGCCTGCTGTGGGTCGGGTACCAGTGCCGTCACCGCGCCGTCGGTGGCGATCATCCAGGCCAGCGCCATCGCCAGGTAGCTCAGCACCACGCGACGACGGTCGCGGCCCAGCGCCTGCGCCATCCGCGGGTCGGGAACAGGGGCGGTGCCGGTCGGTTCTACGGGCATGGACAGGGCAGGGAGGCGGCAGGGAAGAAGGGGTGCGGGCCATCTTACCGCGCAGGTGTGCCCTGGCCACTCAATTATCCGCGGCAGGCGCCGTTAACCACTGCGTGCCCCGCTGTCGGGCGTTTCATCCGGAGCAAGATCGCGTGGACCAAGGGATCATCGCCAGCCTGCTGCAGCATCCGCTCGCCTCGGCGCTGGTCATCGTCGACCGCAGCGGGCGCCCGCTCGCGGCCAATCCGGCTGCGCGCGAGCATGGCCTGCCGGCCACGGTGGCCGCGTACGCGCCAATGCTGGAAGACCTGCGCCTGCTGGCCGCCGACGGTGGCATCGTCGCCTGCACGCTGCCGGGCGGCCCACGTGGTCACTACGATGGCCACCTGCGTGCCGTGCATGACGGCAGCGGCAACCTGCTCGCCTTCACCCTCAGCGTGCCCGAGCCGGTGCCGGTTGATGGCGGCGGTCGCTGGGAACTTGCACTGGACAGCGCCGGCCACAGCCTGTGGGACTGGGACATCCCCAGCGACCGGGTGGCGCGCACGCCCGCGCTGGGTGAGGAAACGGCCACCCAGATCCTGGCGCGCGTGCACGCCGACGACATCACCCAGGTGCGCGCCGCGCTGGATGAACACCTGCACGGCGACAGTGAGCAGTACAGCGCCCAGTTCCGCTTCCGCCAGGCCGATGGCCAGTGGCGATGGGTGCTGGACCGCGGCCGGGTGGTGGCCCGTACCGCCGATGGCCAGCCGCTGCGCATGGTCGGCACCCATACCGACATCGAGCAGCAGAAGCAGCTGGAAGCCCTGCTGCAGGAGCAACAGCTGCATCTGCGCGAAGCCCAGCGCATCGCCAGCATGGGCAGCTGGTCGTTCGATCCGCACAGCCGCCAATTCTGGTGGTCGCCGGAACTGCGCTCGCTGCTGGCATTACGGCAGGACAGCATCCCGGGGCAGCGACGCTGGCTCAAGCAGCTGCACCCGCGCTCACGTGGTGCACTGCGTGCGGCCTGGCGCCGCCTGTGGCGCGATGGTCGCGCCGCCAACCTGGAACTGGAACTGACCCGCGGCAACGAACCCTCGCAGCATCTGCGGTTGTGGATGCAACCGTTGCTGGACATGGAAGGGCAGCCCAAGCGCCTGCTGGGGCAGGTGCAGAACATCACCGAACAGCATCAGACCGACGCCCTCATCCGCTGGCGTACCGAACTGCTCAACCGCGTGTCCGCGCTGGGGCGCATCGGTGGTTGCGAGATCGAAGTGGCGACGCGCAACATGCAATGGACCGAGGAGTGCTATCGCATCCACGGCCTGCGCAAGGAACCCATCACCCTCGACCAGGCGCTGGCACTGCATGCAGAGGATTCGCGTGCGGCGTTTGAAGCGGCGCTGGGGCGCATTGCCGGTGGCGGCCTGCCGGAGCAGCTGGATCTGTGCTTCTACCGCCAGTCCGGGTTGCGCGTATGGGTGCAGGTACTGATCGAACTGGACCGTCGCGATGGCTTGCCGCCGCGCTTCGTGGTTCTGTTCCGTGACATCACCCGCGAGCGCGAAGCGAACGAGCGGATTGAACTGCTTGCCCACTACGACCTGCTGACCGGACTGCCCAACCGGGTGCTGCTGGGCGAGCAGACCTCCGAAGCCATCGAGGAAGCGCGTGATCGCGGCACCTCGCTGGCGATGCTGTTCATCGATCTGGACGGCTTCAAGAACATCAACGACAGCTTCGGCCACGCCACCGGCGATGCGCTGCTGAAGGCCGCCGCAACCCGGCTGCACCAGAACCTGCGCAACAACGACCTGTTTGGTCGTTTCAGTGGTGACGAGTTCATCGTGGTGCTGCGCGACCTGGCCGAGCCGGAAGATGCCGGCCATGTAGCGCGCAAGCTGATCAATTCGCTGGCCGAGCCGCTGCGCCGTGGCGACACCACCTTGAAAGTTGGCGCCAGCGTGGGCATCGCCATGCTTGGCGAGAGCCAGACCGACTTCGACTCACTGCTGCGCGCTGCCGACGCGGCGATGTACGCGGCCAAGGAAGCTGGTCGCAATACCTATCAGTACTACAGCCAGGACGCGCTGGCGCGGATCCAGCGCCGGCTGGAGATCGAGCACGGACTGCATGGCGCCATCGAGCGCGACGAGTTCAGCCTGGCCTACCAGCCGCTGCTGCACGCCCATCATGGCGAGCCACCGGCTATCGAGGCGTTGCTGCGTTGGCATCGCCCGGGCATCGGCTACTGCAGCCCGGCGGAGTTCATTCCGATCGCCGAAAAGTGCGGCGAAATCGTCCGCATCGGCGACTGGGTATTGTCCGAAGCCTGTCGCCAGGCAGCCGCGTGGGATCGTGCCGGCCTGCATTTCGAGCGCATTGCCGTAAACGTGTCGGCGGTGCAGCTGCGTGATCGTGGCTTTGCCGAGCGCGTGATCGAGATCTGCCACGCGCACGGCTGGCCACCGCAGCGGCTGGAGCTGGAGCTGACCGAATCGGCGTTGATCCGTGACACCGACATCCTGCGCCACTGTTTCGATGTGCTGGAACGGCACGGCGTGCCGCTGGCAGTGGACGACTTCGGTACCGGCTTCTCCAACCTCAACTACCTCAACCGTTTCCCGGTCGGCCGCCTGAAGATCGACCGCAGCTTCGTGCAGGGCATGCTGCATGACTCGGGCACCGCCGAGGTGACCCAGGCCATCGTCCATCTTGGTCACGCACTGGGCATGAAGGTGGTGGCCGAGGGCGTGGAAACGCACCAGGAAGAAGACATGCTGCGCCGCCAGGGCTGCGACGAGATCCAGGGCTACCTGTACTCGCGCCCGCTCACACCGCGCGACCTGGCGCAGTGGCTGCGCCAGCAGCACCTCGCGCCAGGCCGAACCGATGCGGCCAGTGAGGTGGTGCTGGCGCGTTGAGGCGCCGCGCTCCTGCTCTGGTGGCTGCCGACCGTTAGTCGGCACTGATGCCGCCCGCGATCATCCACGCATGGCGTGGATCTACCGGAGCCTGGAATGGTAGGTGCCGACCGTTGGTCGGCATGTATGCCTGAGATCGCGATCAGCTATGCACAGCGCGGATTTGCCTGTATTCAGCATCGGGCCGGAAGGACCGCCTCGCTGCTGTCTGCTCGGCAAGTGATTTCAGTTCAGCGAGACGATCCCGCTTGACCAGGTGCGCTGCCTCCCAGCCGCCTTCGACAACCGCGGGCGAGAAGCTGTAAATCTCGTTCGGAGCCAAAGGCCCCAGGAAATCGAGTGCATGTGCATACAAGGGCCGCTCCTCTTCGTCGGTGACGTCAAGACAAGGCCCATCCAAGACGTCCAGCAGGAACGCCAGTTTCCAGTAGCGCTCCGCCGCATCGGCGGGGCCCGGTACATCCGAGTCCGCCGAAACCTGTGCGCCGTGCGGGTCGATGCTGATCTGCACGGCGGTATTCTCCCCACACAACAGAATCTGGCCGAAAGCGGTCACTGCGTAGGCGTGAAATATATCGGCGTGCTGCAGCGGATTGCCCTGCAGGTAAGTTTCGACAACCCCCGCATACAGGTGGGGATCGACCATGACGAGCCTGTCGTCGCGATAGCGTGCGAACCCGTCGCGTCGCCACAGCGCCAGCAGCAGGTCAGGCAACACGCCTTCCCATGCCGCAAGTGTTGCCTCGGGAACCGCCTCGCTTTTGGAGCTCACAGTGAAGCTCTGCATGAACGCGTCGGATTCAATGCCCGCTGGTTGCGCTCCGATGCCGGGGGCGGCCAGCGCATTTCCGTCGAAGCCGATTGATAGGTAGTCCAGGAACGTCAGCATCGCCTTGGCGTGTGCAAGCTGCGGGGTCGATTCGTGGGATGGAATGACGGTTGCTTTGCCTCCTGAGACAAGCAACAACGCGCCCGCTGGAAGGCCGTGCCACGACTCCTCCAGCACCAGATAGCGCTGCAGTGCCTCATCGGCATCATCGTCAAGGATGATGACTGGCGGACCGTCGTGCACGCACCCCGCGGCCACCTCGACCACTGCGTCGATCACGCCTGCGTCAGGATCGTACGGATCGATCGGAGCGGAGTAGGGCTGTTGGAACTCTCCAAATGTCTGCAGGGCCTGCTGAAGCGCCCCGAGTGAATCGGGATCCAAGGTCAATGGGTGAGGGGTTGCCGGAAGCTGCAAGGCAACTGAAAGGCAGAGGGCTATGCTGGACATCGGGCGACAGTCTGATCAGAGCCGGAATCGGCCTGCCACGATGAACGGCGGATTGGCCGAGGTCCATGCAAACAATCCGAAACTGTAGGGCTCTGATGGATCCATCCACGCATGGCGTGGATCTACTGCGGCGCGGCAACCAAGCGCTGCGGAAATTCGGACCGCAGCCGTGCGCGTACCGCTTCAACCACGTCTGCATAGCGTCGGCGCTGGATGAAATAGCCTATGTAGAACAGCAGCAGGGCCACCAGCATCGGCCACGCAGCGGGTCGGACGAGGATGACCGGCACCAGCATCAGTGTCAGGCCCAGCGCGAACCAGCTGCACAGCCCGACCACCCGCACCTCCCTGCGCCGTGCGTCGATCATCACCCGCCCGCGCATCAGCGGAAAGTAGCGACGGCCAACGCTCGGCACGAAGCTCTCGCGAAAGGCGATACTGCCGTCCGGCAGCGCGCGGAACACCAGGCAAAGCCAGGTATCGGGCGGCAGGTCATGCTCCAGACCGGCCAGTGAAAGCTGCGCCAGCTCTGCCGGCGTAGCGGCGATGCGCTGGTTGAACAGCGCGATGCCGGTGCGGAAGAAGAATGGCGCCCAGAGGGCCAGCAGCAGGAGTTCGATCAGCAGCAATGCGATCAGAGCGATGGCCATCGGTCTTCCATGAATGGGGCCGGGGCATCATGCCATAGCGATTACGCCACGCCAGTAGATGCACGCCATGCGTGGATGATGTCGGGACCATCCGTAGCGTTGTGGCGTGCACGCCCGAGAAAGCGCAGGTGGCCAGCAGTCCCTCTGGATCAATCCTCTTCCACCAGATCACTGAGATCCAGAATCTGTGGATCAACGCTGTGCGCAACGATGCTTCGGATCATTCCCGGCCTGGGCCGAAGTGAATAGGCTCGCATCGTATGGATGGGATTGAATTCCAGCCACGGGCAGGATGAGTGTCCCACGATAACCGGCATGTTGAAGTTTATGTCCTTGGGGTCATCCAGTGGCAGGGTCCATTTGCCGCCGTGATGCTCCCACACTACATCGCCCAGATATCGTGCAAACACAACCCTCAGAGCATTCTGTTCGTCCTCCGATAGCGTCGCAGCCATCGTCGTGTACAGGATCTCCAGGCGATCCAGGCTCTCCAGACTCCCGTCAAGTTCGATGCCGCGGACGTGCGCCTGGTCGACAAGCCATTCAATCTGGTCGTCCATGATCATCAAAAATTGTTCGAAGGCTTCGCGGGCCTTGTCAAGGTCTAGCGTCATGCTGATGCCTGGGTTGCAAAAAGGCAGTGTGTCCTGCTGGCCCGGCTCAAGCCATGCAACAATTCTCAAATCGCTGTTGGCAGCGGGCACTAATCGACAGGAAGACCTGAGATGGCTGGTGCTCGGGTGAAAGCCATCCACGCATGGCGTGGATCTACCTCAAGGCTTCCCCATCCAACCCCAGGTCCCACGCCAGGCCCAGCACGTCATCGCCGGCTGCCGGTGGGGCAGGGCGCGCGTCGGCCAGTTTCTGCAGCTCCTGGATTTCTTCGCGGGCCACCTCTTCCAGCTGGCGCAGCTGCTCACGTACGCCCGCATTGCGCGGGCGCTCGTTCTCGTTGATCGGGGGCAGGGCGCGGATCAGGGTCATGGTGCGCTTGCAGGATGCATCCAAAGGCGGGTCACACGCAAAGGCCCCGGCAGAACCGGGGCCTCGCACGCTGCCGGAAGGGGCAGCGGACATCAGGATCAGAACAGCTCGACCGTACCGGCGCCCATGCTCTGCTGGGCAACCGGCTTGTGCGGCGGACGCTCCCATTCGCTGCGCAGTTCGCGCAGGCGGTTGCCGGTGCGCTGCAGGGCAGAGGCGATTTCCTCGTCGAACACGCCGCCGTTGCGGTGCAGCAGTTCCTGCAGGGCCACCGCTTCGCGGTTGATCGCGGTCAGGCGGTCCAGGTGGGTATGCACGCCGCCCAGGGCCTGTGTGGCGATGTCCTCGAACTGCAGGGCGCGCACGGCTTCGGCCACGCTGCCATCGATCGAGCGCGCGCAGTCGGACACTTCGCGCATGCCGTCACCCAGCGAAGCGTTGATCTGCGCCACGTTGTCCAGCATCGCCGCGGCTTCCTGGCGCGCTTCACGGGAGCGGTCCATATCGCGCGAGGCCATGTGCGAAACCGTCTCGCGGACCTTGGCGATGGCATCCTTGGAGCTGTGCGCCAGCTTGCGGATCTGCTCGTTGAAGGTGGTCGAACGCTCGGACAGGTTGCGCACTTCGTCGGCGACCACCGCGAAACCACGACCGGCTTCACCGGCACGCGCAGCTTCGATGGCGGCGTTCAGGGCCAACAGGTTGGTCTGGTCGGCAATCGACTTGACGTCTTCCAGCAGCGCGAAGATGCCATCCAGGTGCTGCGCCATCTGGTCGATGTGCTGCACGGTGGTGCTGCTCTGGCCGCTGACCTGCTCCAGCGCTTCCACCAGCTGTTCCATGCGGTGGCTGGCGTGCTGGGCGAAGCGGGCAACGTCGAGGCCGGCGCCGCCTTCGTCACCGGCGCGGTCGACGATGCGTGACAGGGCCTGGCTCTGCTGGCGCGACTTGCGGTTCATGGCATCGAAGCTGCCGCCGAGGCTGGAGACGGCCTGGCGGATCAGGTCGCGGGCGCGTTCCACTTCACCACGCGAACCGTCGATCTCGTTGCCGACGAAGTTGCGCAGTTCGGTCAGCAGCTGGTCCTGCTCACGCAGGACACGGGCATGTTCCGGGGAACGGTGCGCTTGGGCGCGGGCGGTCCACCACGCAAAGCCGAGCCAGCTCAGCGTCATCGTGGTCAGGATCGCCCAACGCAGGGCGACCGGCCATTCGAAACCGATGGCGAAGGGGAGCAGCAGGGTCAGAGCCAGGGGGGCGGCCAGACGGATGAAAATGCGTGAGTACATGGACGTTCTCGGGAGGTGCACGGAGGATGTATCGGCCGTACCCCCTTTCTCTTTAACGTCGATGTGCTTCGAAGTGCATTCTGAATGCGCCGGTTTTCCGGCGCTGCCGGGCTGTTCGGGGTCAGAGCCCTTTCCGTGCCGGAAAGGGATCCGACCCCATGGCCTCAGGCCAGCTGCCGGTCCACGGCCTCGACCATGGCCTTGCGGCTGAGCAGGAAGTCCCAGTAGCTGCCACCCAGCTGCCGCCACAGCACAGCGGCACGCACGGCGGCCAGAAGCAGCGCGCGGATCTCGGCCACCACGCCGGCCTGGCCCAGGTAATGCGGGTTGCCCTGCACCATGACCCGCGGCTTGAGGTGGCTGATGGTGTCTGCATACAGGCCGCCCAGCGCGGCCAGCACATCGGGGTGGCCGCTGTCACCCAGGTCGGTGGCCTGGCGCTGGGCGCGCTCGATACCCGAGGCGACCTTGTTCACGGTGGCCCCGTCCTGCACGAAGCGGCGCTCCAGCTGCAGTACCGACAGGGCCAGCTTGGGCAGGATCGGGTCCTGGCCCTGGTTGCGGAAATGGTTGTGCAGCAGGCGCAGGCCGGACTTCAGTGCATGCCGATCGCCAAATACCGCCTGCGGCGAGGACGCATCGATGCGGAACACACTGTCCACGGCGGTGCGTACGGCCGCGGCGTCGGAATGGCCGGTATCGGCGATACGGCGTACCTGCTGCAGGGCCTGGGCAATGCCGGCCAAAGCCAGAACGCGGTCGTCGACAGTGAAACTCATGCAGCGATTACCTCAAAAGGAGAAGGGGTGGTGCGCAGGCGCTGTTCCAGCGGCGCGTCGGTGGCGGCGATCACCGCGCCACCCAGGCAGACCTCACCGTCATACAGCACCAGGGATTGCCCGGGGGTGACTGCACGCTGCGGCCGGGCGAAGGTGACCTGCACGCTGCCGTCGTCCAGCACGTCCACCGTGCACGGCTCATCGGGCTGGCGGTAGCGGGTCTGCGCGGTGCATTCAAAACGCCGTGCCGGTGGCGCGCCGGCGATCCAATGCGCGGTTTCCGAGCGTAGCCGGTTGGACAGCATCCATGGGCTGTCACGGTCCTGGTCCACGTACAGCACGTTGCTGGCCACGTCCTTGCCGACTACATACCAGGGCGCGGCAGGGCGGCCGCGCACGCCGCCGATGTTCAGGCCTTCGCGCTGGCCCAGGGTGAAATAGAAGACGCCAGGATGCTCGGCGATCACGCTGCCATCGCTGGGATCGAGGATCTGCCCGGCCTTGGCCGGCAGGTAACGTCCAAGGAACTCACGGAAATCGCGCTCGCCGATGAAGCAGATGCCGGTGGAGTCCTTCTTGGCATGGGTCGGCAGGCTGACGTCGCGGGCAATCCGGCGCAGGTCGCTCTTTTCCAGGTCACCAATCGGGAACAGGGTGGCCGCCAGCTGCTCCTGCCCCAGCTGGTGCAGGAAGTAACTCTGGTCCTTGGAGCGATCGGCACCACGCAGCAGCAGCCATTGATGGCCGCGCTGGGCAATGCGCGCGTAATGGCCGGTGGCGATCCGCTCGGCGCCCAGTTCTCGGGCCGCATCAAGGAAGTGCTTGAACTTCACTTCGCGGTTGCACAGCACGTCCGGGTTGGGCGTGCGGCCGGCGGCGTATTCGGCCAGGAAGTGCTCGAACACGCCCTGCCAGTATTCGTTGGAGAAGTCGCGGAAATGGAACGGAATGCCCAGCAGTCCGCAGACCGCTACCGCGTCGCGGCGGTCGTCCTCGGCGCGGCAGTCACCGCTGCCGTCGTCGGCCCAGTTCTGCATGAACAGACCGGCCACGGCCTCGCCCTGCTGCACCAGGCGCCAGGCAGCCACGGAAGAATCCACGCCGCCAGACACGCCAACCATCACCCGTGGGCTGCTCATGCGACCTCCCGGACCAGTGCAAGCGGATAGCGCTGGCCGGCCAGGTAGTCGGCCAGCACTTGCCAGACCAGCGGGCTGCGCTGGCGTCCGGCGGCGGCCTGCAGTTCGGCTGGGGTCATCCACAGCGCCCGATCGATGCCGGCATCCAGCGGCCGCGCCGGGTCGTGCGAGACCGGGCGCGCGGCATAACAGAAGCGCAGGAACGGGGTGCCGTCACCGGCGGTCCACTGGTAGCAGCCGATGAAGGCGGTCAGTTCCACCGTCCAGCCGGTTTCCTCGACGGTCTCGCGCAGGGCGGCCTCGGCCAGGCTTTCACCCGGCTCCAGATGCCCGGCCGGCTGGTTCAGCACCTGCCGGCCCTCGATGGTTTCTTCCACCAGCAGCACCCTGCCGCCGTCGACCACCACGGTGGCGACGGTTGCATGCGGTGCCCAGCGCGGGTCCGGCGAGGTGTTCAACTCAGAGATCGTCCTTCTTGGTCAGCTCCAGCTCCATCGCGTCGGCGGTGCGGATGGCCGCATCGATGGCGTCGCTGAGCTGGTCGGAGGTGGCGTCGGCATCGATCTTCACCACGAACATCGCGGTCGACTCCTGCTTCACCCAGCCGCCCATCTTGGCGTCCTGCGAATCTTCCAGCAGGCGGTTGGCCACGGCCACCGGGAACTGCTTGGTCTGCGAGGTGTAGCCCGGCGACCAGATCTCGCGGATGTTGTGGGTACCGAAGTCTTCCACCGACGAGCGCACATAGACGATCTGGGTGCGATCGCCTTCGACATCGAACACCATCTGGTAATCGCCGTCTTCATCGACCTCGTAGGTGTAACCCAGCTTTTCCAGGTGACGGGCAACGGCCTTGTCGGCCTTCGTGCTGTCAGTGGTGGTCGCAGCGCCAGCGGTGCCCGCGGCAGCCAGGGCGATCAGCAGGGCGGAGAGAAGGGTCCTTTTCATGAAGATCCTGTGAAACCATGTGTGTGGGAAGGTGCAATTGTGACGGCGGGCGCCCGTGCCGTCCATTCCACGCGGGGCCTACGCAAGGCCGTCGCACCCCTTATAATCGGCAGATGCCTCGCGAGTCCGCCCCCGATTCCCACCACGAGCACGGCGTTGCCGTGGAGCCCGCGCGCCCGGAAGTGGCGCCGCCGCCCTTCTATCAGGTCATGCTGCTCAATGACGACTACTCCCCGATGGATTTCGTCGTGGACGTCCTGCAGCAGTTCTTCAACATGGATCTGGACAAGGCCACCCAGGTGATGCTGCACGTCCACACCCGTGGCCGTGGCGTCTGCGGTGTGTTCACCCGCGAAGTGGCCGAAACCAAGGTGGCCCAGGTCAACGAGTACGCGCGGATGAACCAGCACCCGCTGCTGTGCACGATGGAAAAGGCCTGACCCTGGCGCGGCGTGCCCACCAGGGTGGGCACCTGCCAGTTCGAGTCACGCCTCCGCCAGCGTCTGCACGGCCATCTCGGCCACCGCCTCATCGATGTCGGCCGGGTCGCCATCATCCCTGAACCACACCGCTGACAGGCCGGCACTGGCCGCGATCCAGCGCAGCAGCCGCGTGCGCTCGAGATCGGCCAGCCGGCAGACCTGTTCCACCCGGGCATGGAAGCGCTCGGGCCGTGTTGCCACATGGATGCCCGGCCCGCACAGGTCCGGATTGCTGAACATCGTGGTGTAGTCGAACGCGCGGTCGCCCAGCAACCGCTTCGGGTCGATCGCCAGCCAGCCCCGCGCGCCGAAATCCAGCACGTTGTCGTGGTGCAGGTCGCCATGCAGGGGGCGGATCTCCTGCTCGTCCTCCAGCAGTGCCATCGCCAGCGATCTGCACTGTTCCAGCAATGGCGGCAGCAGTGCCCTTGGTTGCAGCAGATCGGCGAACCATCTACGCAGGCAGACCAGATCTTCTGGTGGCGCGCTCCGTGGCCGGTGCAGCTGCTGCAGGACCTGGCACAGGATCATGGTGCAGGCGTCGTCCTCGCCCTTGATCGAGCGTTGCCGCAGCGAATCGCCGCGCGCCCGTTCGATCAGGATCGCCGGCCCCTCGTGGGCCAGCAGGCGTGCGGCACCGTCGCCGTTCCACCAGCGCAGCAGGCGATGGCCGTTCTGTTCCTCTGTCTCCGTGCTCACCTTCAACATGGCCGCCTCGCCAGAGGCGGTCAGCACCGGCCAGAGCCGGGCATGGGGGGTACGGATCGAAGGACCATCACGTCGCAATCGCCAGCGGCTCAGGTAGGGTTCGCTCATGTGGGTGGGCTGTCCTGGAGTGAACGATGATCAAGCGTTTGGTAGTGCTAACGCCATCTGAACGTCGCAATCCGCTAGGGTGATGGAAATCGTGTAGTCAGGCCGCATATTGTCTCCAACTGCCGCCGGAGTAATCCATGTTCAGCAAAGACCTCGAACACACCATCGGCCAGTGCTACAAGCGCGCCCGTGAGGCCCGACATGAGTTCATGACGGTCGAACACCTGCTGTTGGCACTGCTCGACAACCCGTCCGCCCAGGCCGTATTGAAGGCTTGTGGCGCCGACGCCGACCGCCTGCGCCAGGAGCTGGAGCAGGCCATCGAGGCCTCCGTGTCCCGCCTGGCCGAAGATGACGGCCGCGATACCCAGCCCACGCTGGGCTTCCAGCGCGTGCTGCAGCGGGCCGTGTACCACGTGCAGTCCTCCGGCAAGAAGGAGGTCACCGGTGCCAATGTGCTGGTTGCCATCTTCGGCGAGAAGGACTCCCACGCGGTCTATTACCTCAACCAGCAGGATGTCACCCGGCTGGATGTGGTCAATTACCTGTCCCACGGCATCGCCAAGCTGGGCGAGGAAGGCGAGCAGCCGTCCTCCTCCGAGGGTGAGGGCCGCATGGAAGGGGGCGAAGGCGAGCCCAAGGGCGATGCCCTGACCGAGTTCGCCAGCAACCTCAACGAGCAGGCCCGTGCCGGTCGCATCGACCCGCTGGTCGGCCGTGCCGACGAGATCGAGCGCACCATCCAGGTCCTGTGCCGCCGCCGCAAGAACAACCCGCTGTACGTGGGCGAGGCCGGCGTCGGCAAGACCGCGATTGCCGAGGGCCTGGCCCGACGCATCGTTGAAGGTTCGGTGCCGGACGTGCTGGCCGATGCGGTCATCTATTCGCTCGACCTGGGCGCGCTGGTGGCCGGTACCAAGTACCGCGGCGACTTCGAAAAGCGCCTGAAGGGCGTGCTGACCGCGTTGAAGAAGGTGCCCAATGCGGTGCTGTTCATCGACGAGATCCACACCATCATCGGTGCCGGCTCGGCGTCGGGCGGCACCATGGACGCCTCCAACCTCATCAAGCCGGCACTGGCGTCGGGCGAGTTGCGCTGCATCGGCTCGACCACCTTCCAGGAATACCGCGGCATCTTCGAGAAGGACCGGGCGCTGGCCCGTCGCTTCCAGAAGATCGACATCGTCGAGCCGACCGTGGGCGAAACCTACGAGATCCTGCAGGGCCTGAAGTCCAAGTACGAAGCCCACCACGGCGTCACCTACGCCGATGAAGCGCTGCAGGCCGCCGTCGATCTGTCGGTCAAGCACATCGCTGATCGCCTGCTGCCGGACAAGGCCATCGACGTGATCGATGAGGCCGGTGCCCGCCAGCGCCTGATGCCGGAAGGCCAGCGCAAGGAGTTGATCGACGTCGAGGAGGTCGAGGCCATCGTCGCCAAGATGGCGCGTATCCCGGCCAAGCAGGTCAGTGCCACCGACAAGGATGTGCTGCAGCACCTGGAGCGCAACCTGAAGATGGTGATCTTCGGCCAGGATCCGGCCATCGGCACCTTGGCGTCGGCCATCAAGTTGGCGCGCTCGGGCCTGGGTAATCCGGAAAAGCCGATCGGCAACTTCCTGTTCGCCGGCCCCACCGGTGTCGGCAAGACCGAGGTGACCAAGCAGCTGGCGCTGCAGCTGGGCATCGAGCTGGTCCGATTCGACATGTCCGAGTACATGGAGCCGCATTCGATCAGTCGCCTGATCGGTGCCCCTCCGGGCTACGTCGGCTTCGATCAGGGTGGCCTGCTGACCGAGAAGATCGTCAAGACGCCGCACTGCGTGCTGCTGCTGGATGAAATCGAGAAGGCGCACCCGGACATCTTCAACATCCTGTTGCAGGTGATGGACCGCGGCGTGCTGACCGACACCAATGGCCGCGAAGCCAACTTCAAGAACGTGGTGCTGGTGATGACCACCAATGCCGGCGCGGCGCAGGCCTCGCGGCGCTCGATCGGTTTCACCAAGCAGGACCACGCCACCGATGCGATGGAGACCATCCGCCGTGCGTTCACCCCGGAATTCCGCAACCGCCTCGATGCGGTGGTGCAGTTCCAGCCGCTGGGCTTCGAACACATCCTGCGCGTGGTGGACAAGTTCCTGATCGAGCTGGAGATGCTGCTGCAGGAGAAGCACGTCAGCCTGTCGGCCACGCCGACTGCGCGCGACTGGCTGGCCCACCACGGTTTCGACCCGCTGATGGGTGCCCGCCCGATGGCGCGGGTGCTGCAGGACAAGGTGAAGCGCCCGCTGGCCGACGAACTGCTGTTCGGCAAGCTGGTCAACGGCGGCAAGGTCAGCATCGACGTGCGCAACGACGAGCTGGTTGTCGAGGCGCAGGCCGAGCCTGAGCGGCTGTTGCCGGCCACGGTTGAGTAAGCGCCTGCCGGGCATTGCCCGGCGACGGAAGCAACGACAGGGCGGCTCAGGCCGCCCTTGTCGTGTCAGCCCTTCAGCGGCTGCGCTGGCGGGCCATGCGCTTGAAGGCGGCGGCGTCCAGTGGCTCGATACGCTCGACCGTGCAGTTGGCGCGGTCGGTCTTCAGCTCGCTGCGTGAGTCGCCGCATAGCTGGTTGCTCTCGCCCTGGGTTTCAAACGCCAGCCGGCGCGAGGTCACTGCGTTGTTGCAGGAGGTTTTGAACACAACGCGGTAGTGCTGGTCACCATTGCGCAGCAGCACATCACGATCGGCGCCGGCGCGGACGATCTGCTGGTCTTCGCTCAAGGCAATACAGCTGTCGCCGGTGCTTGCCGCCGGGGTGTCGGCGGCCTGGGCGACGGGTGCGATCAGGGTGGCGGTAATGAGTGCAAGGGCAGCGAAGCCAGCGGGCAGGGAGGGCATGTTCATGGCGGGGGCAGGGGTGGCGATCCGGATTGGATCGGATGCCACGATGCCGCCACAGCTGCGAATGCGAATCTGCCGCAAGCATGGCTGACCGATGTCACGGTGCATTCGGTCAGGGTGTCGTCCGGCAGGGCCGGATTGCAGGCATGACAAAAGGCCAGCGTCCAGGGCTGGCCTTGTCGGGGTGGCGCAACGCGCCAGCCGCTTACTTCATTCGGTAGGTGATACGACCCTTGGTCAGGTCGTACGGGGTCATTTCAACCTTGACCCGGTCACCGGTGAGGATGCGGATGTAGTTCTTGCGCATGCGGCCGGAGATGTGGGCGATGATTTCGTGCCCATTTTCCAGACGAACGCGGAAAGTGGTGTTCGGCAGCGTCTCGCTGACGGTGCCCTCGAACTCGATGGAATCGTCTTTCGACATGTAGTCCTGTGCGGTTCAGAAAACGGCCACGCTGGGCCTAAGGCGCAGCATTTTACGCGTCAAACGCCCAGCTTGCAAAGATTGTGTTATTCCCCGGCGAAATCCGCTGCCGGCACGCGCCCGACGAGCCGGGTCCAGGCGCCTTCCCGGCCCGGCGCCTGTACCGCGCTGCGGACCTGCTGCAGAAACGGCGCGCGCGGCAGATGCTCGGCGCCCATGCGCAGCAGATGCGGATTCTCTACCTGCGCGTCGATCAGTGGCCAACCCCAGCCGTGAAGCGTGCGTGCCAGTGCGGCCAGTGCCACCTTGGAGCCGCCACTTTCGCCACTGAACATGCTTTCACCGAAGAACATCGTGCCGATGGCCACGCCATAGATGCCGCCGACCAGCGTCTGCCGATCCCACACCTCGAAGGAATGTGCGAAACCCAGGTCGTGCAGCTGGCTGTAGGCATCCACCATCGCCGGGCTGATCCAGGTGCCGTCCTGGCCGGGGCGGAGGGCGCTGGCGCAGGCACGCATCACCTGGCTGAAGGCGGTATCGGCGGTCACTTCCCAGCAGTTGCCGCGCAGCTGCCGGCGGAACCTGCTGCTCAGGTGCACGCCGTCGGTACGGAACACCATGCGCGGATCCGGCGACCACCACAGGATCGGCTCGCCTTCGCTGAACCACGGAAAGATGCCGCCGGCATAGGCGTTGAGCAGGCGCAGCGGATGCAGGTCGCCGCCCACCGCAAGCAGGCCATCGGGTTGGCGCAGCGCTGTCTCGGCCGGCGGGAAGGGGGCATCCGGCGCATCAGCCAGGCGCCAAGGCAACTGACGGGTCATGACGGCATTGTATTCGTCGTGGCGATGCGCGATGTCTGGCACCATCACGCACTACCGGCAAGGAGCCCCGCATGAGCGATCTGATCACCGCCATCCTCGATGCGCACGATGCGCCGCGCACACGCAATGACAGCCTGGCCATGCTGTTGACCCTGGCCAGCGAAGACCGCCCACAGCTCGGCGCGCTGCTGCTGCAGGCGCTGGATCGCCGCTCACCCGGCTCCACCTTCCTCGACACGGCGTTGGATCTGCTGCCGGACGAGGCTGTTGCCCCGGTCTGTATTGACGCCTGGCGGCGCTATCGTGACGGCGAGCGTGGCGAGCTGCTGACCAGCGTGCTGGAGTTTGCCAGCTACCAGGCGCCGCAGACGCTGCAGGACGATTGGGAGGCGCTGCTGGAGGTCGCCATCGAGGATCACATCCAGCTGGCCTCGCAGGTCTGGCAGGCATTGCCGCCGTTGGTTGCGACTGACTGGGCGCATCGGTTGACCGAGGCAGACGACGATCGCGAACTGGAGCGGGCCAAGGCAGTGCTGCTGGCCACCCAGCCGGAGACCCACGCCGCCGCCCGTGGCTACCTGGCCGACTGGAGCGACCTGGATGCCGAGGTCTGGGCGCACTGGGCGGGCCTGGCCCATGTCCCGCGTCTGCGCCGTCTGCATGGCCAGCAACCGCTGCACCTGCGTTTCGGGCGCGAACAGCATCGCGCACAGGTGGCCGAAGAGCCTGCCTGGCGCAAGCGGATCTGGCGTCTGCACCCCACTTGGAATAGCGGCCAGGTGCGTCACGCCGGGCGCATGGGCGGGCTGCTCGATGCCATGTGCGGCAGCTGTCATGCGCCGCTGCAGCGTCTGCTGCAGTCCGATGCTGCGGCGCTGCAGCCGGACGCGGAGGGTGAGGTCACGCTCGGGCTGTGCCTGGACTGCTGTGGCTGGGAAGACCCGCCGGTGCGTTTCTATCGGCACGATGCAGAAGGCATGCCGAGCTGTCACCCCAGCCAGCACTGCCAGGTGCCGATCAAGCCCACCGACAGCGGCGACCTGCTGCAGGCCGAGGTGGGTCTTGCCGCGATGGACAGCCATCGCTGGCAGCAGCAGGACTGGGGCCAGTCCAATCACCGGCAGAACCTGTCGCGGGTGGGTGGCGCACCGAGCTGGGTGCAGAGCGCGCACTACCCGGCGTGCATCGATTGCGGCGAGCAGATGCCTTTCGTGATGCAGCTGGACTCAACGTTGCCGACTACCAATGAAGGCATGTTGCTGTGGGGTAGTGGCGGCATGCTGTACAGCTTCTGGTGCGCGAAGTGCCGGGTGAGCGGGCACTTCTGGCAATGCACCTGAGCGCAGCATTCCCGCCATTGCCGTGGTAGATGCCAACCTTGGTTGGCGCGCTTCTCCGACGCTACGGTTCCGCGCGAAACGGGCCATGCCCCTGCAGCTCCTGCTGGTAGCGCCGCACATCCCTCCGCTCCTGCCGGCACCAGTCGCGCAACGCTTCGGCGAACTCCGCATCGGCCACCCAGTGCCGGCTGCGCACGATGGTCGGCAGGAAACCACGCGCCAGTTTGTGCTCACCCTGCGCACCCGGTTCGAAGCGGGCCACGCCCTCGCGCAGGCAGTACTCGATGCCCTGGTAGTAGCAGGCCTCGAAGTGCAGGCCGGGCAGGGTGGCGCCGCCCCAATAGCGGCCGTACAACGTGTCGCCGCCGCGCAGGCACAGCGCGCCGGCGATCGGCTCACCGTCCTGTTCGGCCAAGAACAGCACCAGCCCGCGCCCGAGTGAAATTGCCAGATGGCGCAGGAACGCCTCGGTCAGCGCCGGCGCGTTGCCGTATTCCAGGAACGTCTGCAGGTAGAAGCGGTACATGGCCTGCAGATCGGCGCGGGTGGCTTCGTCGCCATGCACCACCCGGAAAGTGATGCCTTGCCGGTTCACCTTGGACCTCTCCTGGCGGATGTTCTTGCGGTGCTTGTGGTTCATCGCGCCCAGGAACTGCTCGAACGTGCACCAGTCACCTGGGTTCTGCCACTGGAACTGGATGTCCTCGCGCAGCAGCCAGTCGTCGTCGAAGATTGTTTCGTCCGCCGCCGTGTGGAAATTGATGTGTGCTGACGACACGGCGAGTGCGGGCATCTGTTCGCGCAGTGCCGTCAGCAGGGCGGTGCGCTGCGACGCATCACGGGCCAGCAGTCGCGGGCCGGTCACCGGCGAGTACGGCACCGCGCCGAGCCACTTCGGGTAGTAGTCGCGGCCATGGCGCGCATAGGCATTGGCCCAGGCGTGGTCGAACACGAACTCGCCATGCGAGTTGGTCTTCAGGTAGCCGGGAATGGCACCGAGCAAGGCATCGCCGTCCCACAGGGTGAGATGCTGCGGCTGCCAACCCCAGTCCTCGCGCAGGCAACCGTAGGTTTCCAGGCCGGACAGGAAAGCGTGGCTGACGAATGGGTTGCCGCCGTCGTGCAGGGCATCCCAGTCGGTGGCGGGAACGGACTGCAGGGAGTCGAGGAAGCGGGCGCTGGGCATGGGGGAAAGGATAGGGCAGGTGGGATGCGAGCTGGGTTTGCGTAACCGGTCCAGTTTGTTGCGGGCTCGGTCGTGCTTGCCAGGCATGGCCTGGCACTACTGAAAAGAAAAGGCCGACGCTTTCACGTCGGCCTTCCCGGTCAATCATGCCTCGGCGCTATGGAAGCCAGCCTCAGCTGGCCTTGCCCTGTGCATCCAGGTAACGCTCTGCGTCCAGTGCGGCCATGCAGCCGAAGCCGGCCGAGGTGATCGCTTGGCGATAGTGCTGGTCGGCCACGTCGCCGGCGGCGAACACGCCTTCCACCGAGGTCTGGGTGGCGTTGCCGCCCAGGCCCGAACGGATTTCCAGGTAGCCGTTGTTCATGGTCAGCTGGCCGTCGAACAACTGGGTGTTCGGGTGGTGGCCGATGGCCACGAAGAAGCCGTGGGCATCGATGTCGCGGGTGCTGCCGTCCAGGGTCGACTTCACGCGCACGCCGGTCACGCCGGCCTCGTTGCCCAGTACTTCCTCCACCTGGTGGTGCCAGACGGTTTCGATCTTGCCGGCTGCAACCTTGGCGAACAGCTTGTCCTGCATGATCTTTTCCGCCTTCAGGGTGTCGCGGCGGTGGACCAGGTAGACCTTGCGGGCGATGTTGGACAGGTACAGCGCTTCTTCCACGGCGGTGTTGCCGCCGCCGACCACGACCACGTCCTGGTCACGGTAGAAGAAGCCGTCGCAGGTGGCGCAGGCGGAGACGCCGCGGCCCTTGAACTCGTCTTCGGTCGGGATGCCCAGATACTTGGCGGTCGCGCCGGTGGAGATGATCAGGGCATCACAGGTGTACTCGTGGCTGTCGCCGATCAGCTTGAACGGGCGCTGCGACAGGTCCGCGGTATGGATGTGGTCGAAGATGACCTCGGTCTCGAAGCGCTCGGCGTGGGCCTGCATGCGCGCCATCAGGTCCGGGCCCATCAGGCCATGGGCGTCACCCGGCCAGTTGTCCACTTCGGTGGTGGTCATCAGCTGGCCACCCTGCTGCAGGCCGGTGATGACGACCGGCTTCAGGTTGGCGCGGGCAGCGTAGACGGCAGCGGTCCAACCGGCCGGGCCGGAACCGAGGATGACAAGACGCTGGTGGCGGGAGGGCAGGCTGGTGCTCATGTAGACTCGCGAAAAGGTAGATGGGACAAGGCGCGGCGATGTTTGCACAGCATCCTTGGCTGGTCATAGAGTGGCGGCTGGGGCAGGGCGATTCAAGCCGATGAACAGAACAGCGCCATCCACGGGCGGTTTCAGGCCCCGTCCTCGCTTGCGCGGCAACGGATAACTGAAAACTGACGCCGTCTCGTTTATTATCAAACACTAACAGCGCATTCCAAAGGTATGGTCTAAGGTGGCGAAGCAGGTCCCCGAACGCTCCAAGTCCGACGACAAAAAGGCATCGCGTCGCTCGGCGGCAGCGGCCACGACCGACAACCCACGCCGTCAGCGCCTGTGGCGCGACCTGGGTCTGATCGCCATCGCGCCGGCGCTGCTGTATCTGGCTGCCAGCCTTTTCACCTATTCAGCGACGGACCCGGGCTGGTCACACACCGGCAGCGTGGTTGCGCCGGTACACAACATGGGCGGCCGCGCGGGCGCGTGGATCGCCGACGTGCTGCTGCAGCTGTTCGGCTACATCGCCTTCCTGCTGCCGGTGGTGCTGGGCGCGCTGGCCTGGATCGCAATGTTCGGCCTCAAGCGTGAGAGCAAGGGCGAGAACGATCTGGACCCCGCGTTGCGGCTGGTCGGCCTGGTCGGCTTCCTGATCGCCGGCACCGGTTTCCTGCACGTGCGCCTGTTCAGTGGCGACGTCTCCCATGCAGGCGGCATTCTCGGCAAGCTGGTCGGCAATTCGCTCAGCGTGGGCTTTGGCGCGCTGGGCGCGAACCTGTTCGTGCTGGTGTTGCTGCTGGCCTCGATCACCCTGGCCACGGGCCTGTCCTGGTTCGTGGTGATGGAGAAGATCGGCCGCGGCGTGATGTCGCTGGCACCGTTGCTGGAGCGCAAGAAGGAGCAGGCCACCGAATGGCAGCAGACCCGTGCGCTGCGCGAGGAGCGCCAGGAAGTGCGCAAGGCCGATGCCGAAGTGCGCGCCAAGCGCGAGCCGGTGAAGATCGAGCCGCGCCCGGAGCCGGTGATCGAAAAGAGCGACCGGGCCAAGCGCGACAACCAGATCCCGATGTTCCGTGGCGTCAATGGCGACGGCTCGGACCTGCCGCCGCTGGCCCTGCTGGATGATCCCAAGCCGCAACCCGTGGGCTATGACAAGGACACCCTGGACGCGCTGTCGCGGCAGATCGAGTTCAAGCTCAAGGACTTCCGCATCGATGCACAGGTGGTCGGCGCCAACCCCGGCCCGGTCATCACCCGGTTCGAGATCGAGCCGGCGCCGGGTATCAAGGTCAGCCAGATCAGTTCGCTGGACAAGGACATCGCCCGTGGCCTGTCGGTCAAGTCGGTGCGCGTGGTCGATGTGATCCCGGGCAAGTCGGTGATCGGCCTGGAAATCCCCAACGTCACCCGCGAGATGATCTACCTGTCCGAGCTGCTGCGCTCGAAGGAGTACGACAAGTCGGCCAGTTCGCTGACCCTCGCGCTGGGCAAGGACATCGCCGGTCGCTCGACCGTGGCCGACCTGGCGCGCATGCCGCACCTGCTGGTGGCCGGTACCACCGGTTCGGGCAAGTCGGTGGCGGTCAATGCGATGGTGTTGAGCCTGCTGTTCAAGGCGTCGCCGAAAGACCTGCGGATGCTGATGATCGACCCGAAGATGCTCGAACTGAGCGTCTACCAGGGCATTCCGCACCTGCTGGCGCCGGTGGTCACCGACATGAAGGAGGCCGCCAACGGCCTGCGCTGGTGCGTGGCCGAGATGGAGCGCCGCTACAAGCTGATGAGCGCGGTGGGCGTGCGCAACCTGGCTGGCTTCAACAAGAAGGTGAAGGACGCCCAGGACGCCGGCCAGCCGATGATGGACCCGCTGTTCAAGCCGAACCCGGAGCTGGGCGAGGCGCCGCGCCCGCTGGAGACGCTGCCGTTCATCGTCATCTTCATCGACGAATTCGCCGACATGATGATGATCGTCGGCAAGAAGGTCGAAGAGCTGATCGCGCGACTGGCACAGAAGGCACGTGCGGCCGGCATCCACCTGATCCTGGCCACCCAGCGCCCGTCGGTTGACGTCATCACCGGCCTGATCAAGGCCAACATTCCCACCCGCATCGCCTTCCAGGTCAGCTCGAAGATCGATTCGCGCACCATCCTCGACCAGTCCGGCGCCGAGACGCTGCTCGGTCACGGCGACATGCTGTACCTGCCGCCGGGCACGGCGATGCCCGAGCGTGTGCACGGCGCCTTCGTGTCCGATGAGGAAGTGCATCGCGTGGTCGAGCACCTCAAGGCAATGGGGCCGGCCGACTATGTCGACGGCGTGCTGGACGAAGTACAGACGATGGGCGATGGCGTGGTGGTCGGTGCGACCGGCCTGCCGGAGACCAGTTCCGGCGGCGGCGATGAGTCCGACCCGTTGTACGACGAAGCGCTGCGCGTGGTCACCGAGACCCGCCGCGCGTCGATTTCCGGCGTGCAGCGTCGCCTGAAGATCGGCTACAACCGCGCGGCGCGACTGATCGAGGCCATGGAAGCGGCCGGCGTGGTCAGTCCGCCCGAGCACAACGGCGACCGCACGGTGCTGGCACCGCCGCCGCCGAAGTAAGCCAAGCCCTGCCGCATTCCCGACGTCCAAGGAACCGACGCATGCTTCAACCCGTTTCCTGCGCGCTGGCGCTGGCCTGCCTGCTGGCAGCCGGCCCGGCGCTGGCCGATGCCGCCGCGACGGCTGCACCTGCGGTCGCGCCGCCGTCCACCGGCAGCGATGCCGAGGCCAGCAACAACTTCAGCTTCGTCCGCTATCGCGCCGACTACCAGGTGCGGGCCGATGCCGGCAATGTACAGACTGAAACCTACGAAATCCTGCTCAAGACCAAGGCAGCGGTGGAGCAGTTCAGCCAGGTGCGGTTGAGCTACAGCGAGAAGATGGAAACGCTGGACGTGGTCAACGCCTACACGCTGACCGCCGACGGCCAGCGTCGCGAGGTGCCGGCCGACCGCATCTATACCCAGGAAAGCTATTCCAGCGCCTCGGCCGCGATGTATGCCGACCGCAAGGTTCGGGTGATCGTGTTCCCCAACCTGGCGCCTGGGACCCGGCTGTTCTATCAGGTGCGGCGCACCCAGCTGACGCCGTACTTCCCGGGCTACTTCGGCCTGTGGGAAACCTTCAATGTGTTCACCCAGTACGACGATGCCGAGGTGACTCTGAGCGCGCCAGCCAACCTGCCCATGCACGTGGACAGCCGCGGCGTGCAGGGCAGCGATCGCCCGGTGGTGAAGAACGGCCAGGCGACGTGGCGCTGGCGCTACCAGCGCCGCGAGCCGATGCAGGCGCAGAACTGGTCGGCGGCGGTGTGGGAGTTCGGGCCGAACATCATGGCCAGCACCTACCGCGACTGGGCGCAGATGGGTCGCGCCTATCAACTGAAAGCAGGGCCGGCCGCACAGGTCACCCCGGAGATCCAGGCGCTGGCCGATGAAGTCACCGCCGGCATCAGCGACCGTCGCGCGCAGGCCGATGCGTTGTACCGCTGGGTCGCGCAGAACATCCGCTACGTGGCGGTGTACCTGGGCAATGGCGGCCTGGAGCCGAACAGTGCGCAGAGCATCCTCGACAACCACTATGGCGACTGCAAGGACCACGTGACGATCCTCGAGGCGCTGCTGGCAGCCAAGGGCATCACCAGTTCGCCGGTGCTGATCGGTGCCGGTGGCGGCCCGACGCTGCCGAAGATTCCGCTGCTGGGCCGCTTCAACCACGCCATCACCTACGTGCCCGAGTTCGACCTGTACCTGGACTCGACCAGTGCCTGGGCGCGCTTCGGCCAGCTTCCCGACGGCGACCTCGGCGCGCCGGTGCTGCACACCCGCGATGCCACTTTGGCGCGCACGCCGGCCAATGATCCGCAGCGCAACGCCACGGTGATGGATGTGCGCTTCACCTTCGACGCGCAGGGCAACCTGCGTGGCGAGACAGTGCCGCAGCTGAGCGACAACGCCGAGATCGGCATGCGCGCGCAGTTCGCCCAGCTCAATGCACAGAACCGGGCACGCGCTGAAGAATCGATCATGGCCGCGTCCGGTTTCGATGGCCGCGGCCAGCTGCAGCTGCAGGGTGTGCCGGTCGACCTGACCCGGCCGTTTGGCTATCGCATGGCCTTCCAGGCCGAGGACTACGTGGACTTCGATGTGGCCGGCGGCATGGCCGTGCCCGATCCGCCCGGTGGTGAATCGGTACGCGGGCTGTATGCCAGCGCCTCGGCGCCGGACAATGAGACGCCGTTCTACTGCAATGCCAGCCTGCGCGAGGAAACCTATCGCCTGCAGTTCCCGGCCAATGCCCCGATCATCGCGATTCCGCGCAGCCAGCGGTTTGCCAATGCGGCCGGCGAGTACCGGGTCGACTGGAGCCGGCAGGGCCAGGAAGTGACCGTGCATCACCGCCTGCAGCAGAACGCGGTGCGCGGCGCCGAGGCGCTGTGCCAGCCGCAGGACTATGCCGCGTTCCGCGCGCTGTTCCGCGAGGTACGCCGCGGCTTCCGTGGCCAGGTGCTGTACGGCAAGCTGCCGGCCGCTGGCGGCTGAATCGCCGATCAGCGATCAGGGCGTCATAATGGCGTCCTGATCGCCCATTCATCTTTCGCCGGGCACACTGGCACCCAACTTTCCTGGCCGCGCGCCCACAGGATCCCTGCATGAACCTTCGCCTCCGCCGTTTCCTCGCCACCACCACCCTGGCCGTGGCCTGTGCCGCCGCCGGCAGCGCCTGGGCCGGCGCCCGTGATGACCTGAAGACCTTCACCACCGGCCTGAAGGGCCTGGATGGGCAGTTCAGCCAGCAGGTGTTCGACAGCCGCGGCAAGGTCAAGGAATCCACCAGTGGTCGCGTCGCTTTGTCGGCACCGCGCCTGTTCCGTTGGGAATACGTGCGCCCGCACGAGCAGCTGATCGTGGCCGATGGCAAAAAGGTGTGGATGTTCGAGCCGGACCTGGAGCAGGCGACCGTGCGCGAGCAGGGCAAGGAAGAGCAGAACAGCCCGCTGACCGCGCTGATCAACCCGGCACTTCTGGAGCAGCAGTACGACGTGAGCGAAGAGGCCGCTACCCGCGATGGCCTGCAGTGGCTGTCGCTGTCGCCGAAGCGCGAGACCGAAGCCAGCTTCCAGTACGCCGCGCTGGGCTTCAACGCGCAGGGTCTGGCGAAGATGGAGATCACCGACGCCGTGGGCCAGCGCACCGTGATCAGCTTCAGCGGCTGGAAGCGCAACCCCAGCTTCGCCGCCAACACCTTCCGCTTCACCCCGCCGGCCGGCACTACCGGTACCTGACCCTTGGTTGGCACGCTCTCGCGGTACAATGGCCGCGTGCCAAGACATCGCTCCACTTCATTCCCCGGGCCCGATCTGCTGAGTGTCGATCGGGAACACATGCGCCCGCTGGCCGAGCGCATGCGCCCCCGCACCCTGGACGAAATGGTCGGGCAGAAGCGTCTGCTCGCGCCGGAGAGCGCGCTGCGGCGCGCCGTCGAATCCGGTCGCGTGCATTCGATGATCCTGTGGGGGCCGCCCGGTTGCGGCAAGACCACGCTGGCGCTGTTGCTGGCTGAATACTCCGACGCCGAGTTCCGTGCCATTTCTGCCGTGCTGTCCGGCTTGCCGGAGGTGCGCCAGGTGCTGGCCGAGGCCGCCCAGCGCTTCGCCGAAGGTCGTCGCACGGTGCTTTTCGTCGACGAAGTGCACCGCTTCAACAAGGCGCAGCAGGATGCGTTCCTGCCGCACATCGAGCGCGGCACCATCCTGTTTGTTGGTGCCACCACCGAGAACCCGTCGTTCGAGTTGAACTCGGCGCTGTTGTCGCGTTGCCGCGTGCATGTGCTGGAAGGTGTCTCGCCGACCGACATCGTCGAAGCCCTGGAACGTGCGCTCGGTGATCGCGAGCGCGGGCTGGGCGAGGAAGGCATCGAAGTCGCGCCCGAGCTGCTGCTGGAGATCGCCACCGCCGCTGACGGCGACGTCCGCCGTGCGCTGACCCTGCTGGAAATCGCCGCCGAGCTCGCGGGCGGGGAGGGCGGGCGCATCACCCCGCAGACGCTGACCCAGGTGCTGGCCGACCGTACCCGCCGCTTCGACAAGGGCGGCGAGCAGTTCTACGACCAGATCTCGGCGCTGCACAAGTCCGTGCGCAGCTCCAATCCCGATGCCGCGTTGTACTGGCTCACACGCATGCTCGACGGCGGCTGTGATCCCTCGTATCTGGCGCGCCGGCTGACCCGCATGGCCATCGAGGATATCGGTCTGGCCGATCCTCGCGCGCAAAGCATGGCGCTGGAAGCGTGGGACATCTACGAGCGGCTGGGCAGCCCGGAAGGTGAGCTCGCCTTCGCGCAGCTGGTGCTGTACCTGGCCAGCACCGCCAAGTCGAATGCCGGCTATGCCGCCTTCAACCAGGCCAAGGCCGATGTGCGCGACAGCGGTACCGAAGAAGTGCCGCTGCACCTGCGCAATGCACCGACCAAGCTGATGAAGGAACTGGGCTACGGTGCCGAGTACCAGTACGACCATGACGCCGAGGGCGGCATCGCGCTGGACCAGACCGGTTTCCCTGACGCGATGGGCGAGCGGGTGTATTACAACCCGGTGCCGCGCGGGCTGGAGATCAAGTTGAAGGAAAAGCTCGACCGGCTGCGTGCCGAGCGTGAGGCGGCGAGGGCGGCCAAGGGCGCGTAGTCATCTGCGTGTCGCAAGGCGGCGCATTGCCCCGCCCGCATGCATTTGGCAGACTGCGCGGCTTATTTTTTCAAGGAACGATGCCGTGCAGGAAATGATTCTGCCGTTGAAGCGCTACGCCCAGTTCGAGGGCCGCGCCAACCGCCGCGAGTACTGGATGTTCCAGCTGTTCCTGCTGCTTGCGGGAGCTGCGGTATGCGTGATTGCGCTGACAGTGGCGCTCGTTGCCGGCCTCGTGCTGGACGCCGATTCCAGCTGGATGGCCGGGATCACGATTGGCGCGGCGGCACTGGTGGGTGCGCTCTGGCTGGCCACGATCGTGCCGCTGATCGCGGTAACCGTGCGCCGCCTGCATGACTGCAACCAGTCCGGGTGGCTGTACCTGCTGGCGCTGGTGCCGGGCGGTGGCGTGGTGATCCTGATCTTTGCGCTGCTGCCGGGTACGCCGCAGGACAACCCGTACGGTCCGGTGCCCGCCGGCCCCTGAGTCAACGGGTGTCGGCCCGATGCAACGAAGCCGGCCCAGGGCCGGCTTCGTTGTTTCTGCGCTGCTGTCGGCGGTGCCGAACCGATTACTGCAGAACGCAGTCGCCCAGCGCCAGGTAATCCGATCCCGAACTGAACTGCAGTGTGCAGCTGGCGGTGAAGGTGACGCCTTCCTCCATCGCTGCAAGCCTGGCGTTCTGCTCGTCGTCGGAGGCGGTGAGGCGGGCCAGCACCTGGCCATCTTCGTCGCCAGCCTCAAGGACCGGCTCGCCCTGCAGGTTGCTGGAGGCGCCCAGGCTCACCGCCGTGAACTGCACGGTCTGGTTGAGCTGTTCCAGCCCGAGGGAGGAATAGCCGGCCTCTTCATAGGCCGAATACAGCCCGGCCAGACTTGGCGCGGCGTGGCCGGCCAGCGGGGCAAGGAGGCCGGCAACGAGTGCGATCAGTGCTTTGTGCTTCAAGGTGTTCTCACAATCATGGGATCCGATCCCATGGCGGTTGTGGAGCTGATGGGCAGGGGCCAGGCAGGCACCCGCAAGGGCGGGGCGATTCCTGCGCCCCGATGGCAGGCAAAGTAGATGAACCCGGACTTCTGGCGCAAGCGCTGGCTCACGCACTGTCGCGCGCGTGATACACAGCGTGACGTTTGATCGATGTGATAATCATTCGCGTTTAAGGTAGACTGCGGTCCCTTGTGAACCGGTGGCCGTGTGCCGCTTTCGCCGTCATTGATGAAGTCTTCCGTCCTGCCTCCGCGCCGTGGCCCGCTGCTGTCCGGCCTGGCCGCCTTGATGATGGGCCTGCTCCTGGCTACCCCGTACGCATACGCGCAGCAACGCAATCCGCTGCAGAAGATGGGCCAGACCGTGCTTGATGCACCGGCGGCCAGCTATCGCTTCCAGCGTTTCGTGATCGACAGCCCCGACCGGCAGCGCCGCTGGCGGGTGAATGTGGCGATTCCGGCCAAGGCCTCCAAGGCGCCATCGCCGGTGCTGTACGCACTGGACGGCAACGCCGTGGCAATGGTGCTGGACCAACCACTGCTGGCCGAGCTGGCCGCACGCAAGGCGCCGCCGGTGCTGGTGCTGATCGGCTACGACAACGATCTGCGCATCGATTCTGCCGCGCGCACCCGCGACTACACCGCGTGGATCGATCGCGCCGATGACGAAAGCGGCAAGACCCAGGCCGTCGGAGGTGGCGCAGCGGCGTTCCTGGACATGATCGAGCGCCGCATCAAGCCTGAAGTGGAACGCCGCGCCAACATCGATCGCCAGCAGCAGGCTCTGTGGGGCCATTCGCTGGGCGGTCTGTTCGTGCTCAGCAGCTTGTACACCCGTCCGGCCGCCTTCCAGTACTACCTCAGCGCCAGCCCGTCGTTGTGGTGGAGCCAGGGCGCGCCGCTGGGCGACGTCGAGGAGCAGTTCGTGCAGAACGTGCATGGCCAGCCAGCAAAGGTGTGGCTGATGCTGGGCGGTGCCGAGCGTGTCGGCGACCGCGGCAAGCGCGACATGAGCAATCCGCGCGTGGTCGCGCATCTGCGCCGCATTGGTGGCGCCACCCCGGATGCGGCGATGCAGCTGTCCGAGCGTCTGGGCAAAGTGCCGGGGCTGAGCGTGCAGTACCGCGAGTTCCCCGGCCTCGGCCACGGCCCGATGCTGCCCGCGTCCTTCCATGCGGCCCTGCATGAGCTGTATGGCGTGAGTGATCGCAGCGCCGGTGACGGCCAGCCAACCGGTGGTGACAACGTCGCCGAATGAATCCCTCGCACGGCAGGGCCGTGCGACCACTACCCAGGCGGACTGTCGACGTGCAGTGGCCAAGGCAACCGATGAATCCCGCGCCACGAGGCGCGGCCTACGTGTGCAAGGAGCCTTCCATGTCGTTCCGTCCGTCTTTCCGTCTCACTTCCCTGGCCGCCGGCCTGCTGCTGGCAGTAACCGCCACCGCGCAGCCGGTGTTCGACCAGCCGGCCAGCGCTACCTTCAAGGGCCAGGTTGTCTCACGCGGTGACAACGTGATTCCCGGCAGCACCGCCGATGTCACCGGCCGCGGCTTCGTGCCGGGCCAGCAGGTCAGCCTGCTGCGTGGCGATACCGTGCTCAACAGCCAGCCGGTGGTGGTCGATGCCGATGGCAACTTCAAGACCCAGCTGGCCATTCCGGCCGACGCGGTGCCGGGCACCCACCCGGTGGTGGTGCGCGCCAGCCAGCCCGCCGCCGCAGCCGTGCTGAAGCTGCGCGTGTCGCCGCAACTGCCGCTGTCGGGCCAGGCGCAGTTCGCCACCAAGTCCAACAAGCTGGTGCCGGGCCTGTACCAGTCGGCCTACAGTGCTGCCAGCAATGCCGTGTTCGTGACCTCGGCCGTCGGTCGTCCGCCGGTCACCCAGTCGCAGCTGCTGAAGCTGGACCCGAAGTCGCTGAAGGTGACCAAGGCCATCACCCCGGCGCAGGTGCCGGGCAGCACCAACGGCGCCGTGTTCGCGGTGTATGGCGTGGGCGTGGATGATGCCAATGGCAACGTCTGGGTCAGCAACACCCGCCAGGACACCGTGGCTGTCTATCGCCAGGCGGATCTGTCGCTGGTCCACCAGTTCCCGGTCGGAGCCGTGCCGCACGCCCGCGACGTGGTGGTCGACAGCACGCACGGCAAAGTGTTCGCCTCGGCCGCCGGTGAGGACCATTTGTCGGTGTTCGATGCGAAGACGCTGAAGGCACTGGAGCCGATCACCCTGGCCTCGGGCGTGGACGATGAGAAGTTTGTGCCGATGAGCCTGGTGCTGGATGAGCCCAGCGGCAAGCTGTTCACGGTCAGCATCGGTACGCCGGAAGCGGCGGTGATCGATGTGGCCAGCGGCAAGGTCGACAAGGTCATCGACCTGGGCAATGCGATCAGCGCGTCGGGCGTTGCCTTCGATGCCGAGCGCAACCGCCTCTACGTGGCCTCGCAGGGCACCGACAACCTGCTGATCGTCGACGTGGCCAGCGGCAAGGTCGTGCACGACGTGCCGGTCGGCGCCGGTGCACTGAACGTGGCCTTCGATGCGAAGAGTGGCCTGGCCTACGTCACCAATCGCGGTGCCGGCACCGTCACTGCCGTCGACCGTGATGGCAAGGTGGTCGGCAACCTCGATGGCGGCACCTTCCCCAATCACGTCCGCGCCGATGGCAAGGGCAATGTCTTCGCCGTGAACAAGTCGCGTGGCGCTGAAGATCCGAAGGGTGACCGCATCACCCGCATCAGCCTGCGCCAGCCGTAAGCCACAGGGCAGGGCGGCACTCCGCCGCCCTGCCAGCAAGGAGAACCTGCATGAACATCGCTTCCCGCCTGCGCCTCTGCGCGCTCCCGCTTGCCGTTTCATTGGTGCTGGCCGCCTGTGGCGATAAAGCGCCGCCGTCGTCGAGCAGTTCCGGGGCCGCTGCGCCGACTGCTGCCACCGCCGAGGCTGGGGCGTTGCCCGCAGGCTGGCAGCGCGTGGCGGGCAATGACGTGCCGACCCTGCCGGGGCAGCAGGTGCTGCTGCCGACCAAGGTGCAGTCCGACGATGGCGCCAGTGTTGAGGTGGATGACACCAGCCGGATCATTGCTGGCGGTGACGACATCATCGCGGTGATCGAGGCGCTGGGCCTGGGCAAGCAGGTGTTCGCCGCGCCGACCAACACCACCACCGAGGCAGGCCTGGCCGCACCGCACCAGTTCCTGTTCAACCGCACGACCGGCGTGGAGGGGGTTCTCAGCCTGCAGGGGTCGCTGTTCATCGGCAACAGCCTGCGTCGCCACACCGAACTGGCTAAGAAGCTGCGCGAAGTGGGCGAGCCCGCAGTGGTGATCGACGACCTGCAGCCGGCGCCGGACAAGGTGCGCAAGATCGCCGCTGTGCTTGGCGTGGGCGATGCAGGGCAGACCCTGGCCACGCAGGTGCAGCGCCAGCTGGATGAGGCTGCTGCCATCGGCAAGGGCCTGGGGCATGCGCCGCGGGTGATTCATGTGTCCGCGACAGGAGCGGGCGGCTCGCCGACCGTGGCCGGTGCCGACAGCGCATCGGCCAAGCTGATCGCACTGGCCGGCGGCCTGAACATCGGCACCGAGGCCGGCGTGGCCAACTATTCGCAGCTGAGCAACGAAGGCGTGGTCGCGGCGGCGCCGGAAGTGATCCTGGTGACCGAGCACGACCTGCAGCTGTTCGGTGGTGCCGAAGGCCTGTGGAAGGCGTACCCGACGCTGAAGCAGACCCCGGCCGGACAGGCCAACCGGGTCTGGGTGATGCCGGATGCACAGTTGAAGTACGCCAGCATCGGTTCCGGTGCGGGCGCCTTGGCCCTGGCGCAGGCGCTGGCGGCGCTGCCGAAGGCATGAGCCCTGCGGATCGACGCCGCCGTCGTGGGCGGACGATGTTGTTGATTGCGCTGCTCGCGCTGCTGGGCGCGGTGCTGGCGTCGTTCGCCGTGGGGCCGCTGCGCTTGCCACCGCTGGAAGTGATGCAGGCACTGGCGGTGAAGCTGGGCCTGCTGGATCCGCAATCGGTCAGCAGCCGTGACCTGGCCGTGGTCTGGCAGCTGCGCATTCCGCGTGCGCTGCTGGGGGCGATGGTCGGCGCGGCGCTGGCGATGGCCGGTGCCAGCCTGCAGGGACTGTTCGGCAATCCGCTGGCCGATCCTGGCATCGTCGGTGTCAGCCAGGGCGCCGCGCTGGGTGCCGTGGCGGCGATCGTGCTGGGTGCTGCGGGTGCAGCCGGCTGGCTGGTGCCGGTGGCGGCCTTCGGCGGCGGTGCCGCCGCGATCGGGCTGACCTACGCGCTGGCGAGACCGGGCAAGGGCAGTGGCAATGCCACGCTGTTGCTGGTGGGCATTGCGATGGCCGCATTCTGCTCGGCACTGATCGGCTTCCTGACCTACATCGCCAACGAAAGCGAGCTGCAATCGCTGGTGTTCTGGCAGATGGGCTCGTTGGCGCGCGCAAACTGGGCCGACGTGGTGGCGGTGCTGCCGTTGTTCGCCATCGGCGCCTTCGCACTGCAGCGCCTGGCCACACCGCTGGACATGCTGGCGCTCGGCGAGCGGCAGGCACAGCATCTGGGATTGGACGTGGCGCGTACACGGCGCTTGTTGGTGGCCTTCAGTGCGTTGCTGGTCGGCGCTGCGGTGGCGTTCGCCGGCTCGATCAGTTTCGTCGGCCTGGTGGTGCCGCACGTGGCGCGCCTGCTGGTTGGCCCTGGCCATCGCTGGCTGCTGCCGTTGTCGGGCCTGCTGGGTGCACTGCTGATCGTGGTGGCCGACACCGCGGCGCGCACCCTGGACCCGCCTGCCGAGATTCCGCTGGGCCTGTTCTCCGCCGCGCTGGGCGCGCCGTTCTTCCTATGGCTGGTGCTGCAGCAGCGCCGCAAGGCGGCCGCATGAGCGCCTTCCTGCAACTGCGCGACGTGGTGGTGCGTCGCCAGCAGCGCGAGATCCTGCATGGCATCACCCTCGCATTCGAGCCGGGCACGGTGACGGCGCTGGTGGGGCCCAACGGTGCCGGCAAGTCGACCCTGCTGGGCGTGGCGGCTGGCGATCTGCGTGCCGACGGTGGCGATGTGCAGTTGCATGGACGTCCGTTGCGCGACTACAGGGCCGGGCCGCTTGCGCGCGAACGTGCGGTGATGCCGCAGGAGCACGGCGTGCGCTTCGCCTTCAGCGTGGAGGAAGTGGTGGCGATGGGGCGCCTGCCGCACCCGCCGGATCCGCAGGTGGATGAGGCGCAGGTGGAACGCGCGATCGGTGCTGCCGAGCTGCAGGCGCTGCGCCTGCGCGAAGTGCAGCAGTTGTCCGGCGGCGAATCGGCGCGCACCACGTTCGCGCGCGTGCTGGCACAGGACACGCCGTTGCTGCTGCTGGATGAGCCCACGGCTGCCTTGGATCTGCGCCACCAGGAGCGCACCCTGCGCAGCGTGCGTGCCTGCGCCGAAGCCGGTGCGTGCGTGATCGTGGTGCTGCATGACCTCAACCTGGCGGCCGGGTACTCCGATCGCATCGTGTTGCTGGAGCAGGGAAGGGTGGCGGCCGATGGCACGCCACAGCAGGTGTTGACCGAAGGCAACCTGCAGCGCGTCTACCAGCAGGACGTGGTGGTGCTGCAGCATCCGCGCCGCGGTGTGCCGTTGGTGGTGGTTACCTGAGGCGAAGCGGCGCCCCGGGCCTGGCCGCGTATCATGTGCGGTTCGTTTTTTCAAAGGAATGGCCTGATGACTCTCTCCCGCACGCGTTGCGCACTGTTCGCTGCCCTGATCGGCGTTATCGGTACCGCAGGAGCCGCCGCGACCACCAAGGTCTCGCTGATGACAGCGTCCGAAGAGGCGTCGCTGATTGAGACTCGCCATTCGACCGGCGAGGGTGCAGCGGTTTCATCGTTCACCACCGAGTACTTCGCCAATGGTGAGATCTCGATGGCCTGGGAGGACAAGCGCGTGCTGCTGTTGTGCAAGAAGGCGGCCTATCTCAACCTGCCCGGCATGAAACCGGACGCCAGCAAGCTGTCGGTCGAGCAGCGGCAGATGGTGGCCTACGAGGCGATGATGGCCGGCTTCGGCGGCATTGCTGCGCTGGGCTCGGTCACCGGCGAGTCGATCGAGGTTGCCGATGACGGCACTGAGACGCGTCGCCCCGGCGAATCAAAGTGGGCCTACGGCGTGGAGCGCTACGAGGTGGCCACGCAGCGCATGCCGGATGGCGCCCTGCGTGTGCGCGTACGCAAGCAGGCGACGGTCAACAACGCAAAACCCTCCTCGCCTGACGACACCTTCAGTACCGACGAGGACCAGGCCGCGCGCCTGGCCGAACTGGCGCCGACCGGCAGCTGGACCGAAGTGCTGATCCATGGTGGTCCGCGCAAGCAGGGCAACGATCCGGCCATGTCGCTGAAGGGCTGGGTGTCGACCGTTGAGCAGCACGCGGCGACCGTGGGCGATGCCCGCCGGCTGCACGACTGCAAGTAATGCGCCTGACTACCTGGGTTGCAGCCACCCATGGGGTGGCTCTACCTTGGGGCTCATCGTTCCATCCATGTGCGCAATATTCACTTGCGCGCCAGATTCACAGGTCTAGAATGCGCCGCATGAACCGGATGCCGCTCCTGAAGTTTTTCACCCTGACCCGCGCAAGCGCGGAACGGGCGTGTCTGCCTGGAGCCCTACGAGGTCGCTGATCGCGGCCTTCGCTGGACCATCCACAGAGCGCCCTCCGGGGCGCTCTTTTCGTTTCTTTCCCCCCATTCCTCAACCCGCTCCACCGCAAGGAGAACGTGCCATGCACCAGATCGCCGAGACCGAACGCTAGCCGCACACGCCGTTGCCAACCAGCGTGTGCGGCCCCCGAAGTTGGCCCAGCAGGAACCTTTCTCATGAACACCAACACCCAGACGCTGTCGCGTCTTCGCAACCTCGGCATCATTGCCCACATCGACGCCGGCAAAACCACGCTTACCGAACGCCTTCTGTGGAAGACCGGCGAGATCCACCGCGTCGGCGAAGTGCACGACGGCAACGCGACCACCGACTTCTCGGCGATCGAACGCGAACGTGGCATCACCATCGGCGCTGCTGCCGTGCACGCGCAATGGGCGCCACGCGATCTGCCGCTGCACCAGCTGACCCTGATCGACACGCCAGGCCACATCGACTTCGCCATCGAGGTCGAGCGCTCGCTGCGCGTGCTCGACGGTGCCGTGGCCGTGTTCTCGGCCGTGGACGGCGTGCAGCCGCAATCGGAAACCGTGTGGCGCCAGGCGCGCCGGCACGGCGTGCCGTTGATTGCGTTCGTCAACAAGATGGACCGCATCGGCGCCTCGTTCGAGCGCGTGCTGGAGCAGCTGCAGGACAAGCTGCGGGCGCGACCGTGGGCGCTGGGTATGCCGCTGGGCAGCGAAGGTGACTTCCATGGCTGGGTCGACCTCGTCGATGGCCGCGTGCTGCACTGGCAGGACGGCGGCGCGGCGACGGTGACGGACTGGAGCGATGCCGAGCGCGCGCAGTGGCGGCCGCAGCGCAATGCGCTGGTCGAAGCCGTGGCGGACCACGACGATGTGCTGGCAACGGCATGGCTGGAAGGCCGTGACATCGACGCCGCGATGCTGCGCGCCGCGATCCGCCGCGCGACGCTGGCGGGTGCTGGCGTGCCGGTGCTGGCCGGCGCCGCCTTCAAGGACAAGGGCATCGAAACGCTGCTGGATGCGGTGGTCGATTACCTGCCGTCGCCGCTGGATCGCCCTGCCGTTACCGCTGAAAGCGAGGGCGGCGACGTCCTGCTGCCGCCGGACCCGGACGGTCCGCTGGCTGGCCTGCTGTTCAAGATCACCCACCAGCAGCATGGTGCGTTGAGCTTCGTGCGGCTGTACTCGGGCACCTTGAAGGTAGGCGACAACGTGGCCAGCTCGCAGCACCCGCAAGGGCGTCGCATCAGCCGGCTGGTGCGCGTGCAGGCCGACCAGACCCAGGACATCGGGCAGGCCGTGGCCGGCGACATCGTGGCGGTGCTGGGCTGGAAGGATGCGGTCAGCGGTGAAACGCTGAGCGGGCGAGGGCAGCCGCTGCTTCTGGAGAGCATCCAGGCGCAGGCCCCGGTGCTGGCATGGCGGCTGGAGCCTGCACGTGCGGCCGACCTGATCCGATTGGCACAGGGTCTGGCCAGCCTGGCCCAGGAAGATCCCTCGTTCCGGGTGGAAACCGATCGCGACACCGGTGAAACCCTGGCCTGGGGCATGGGCGAGCTGCACCTGGAAGTGATGGTCGAGCGCCTGCGCAGCGAATGGAAGCTGGACATCGGCATTGGCGCGCCGCGCGTGGCTTACCAGGAAACGCCGCAGCGTGCCGTTGAAGGCGTCGTGGGCCGTCTGGTCAAGCAGACCGGTGGACAGGGCCAGTTCGCGCACGTGGTGCTGGATGTGGTGCCGCGCGACGACGGCGAGGTCGTGTTCAATGACCGCATCGTCGGTGGCGTGGTGCCGCGCAATTTCATCGCCGCGGTGGAGAAGGGCGTTCGTGCTGCGCTGTCGGAAGGCCCGCAGGGCCATCCGGTAGTCGGCATCGAAGTCAGCCTGGTGGATGGCCAGACCCACGCGAAGGATTCGTCGGAGATGGCGTTCCATCGGGCCGGCAGCGAGGGCATCAAGGCCGCGTTGGCGGCCAGCGGTACGCAGCTGCTGGAACCGGTAATGGCGGTGACGGTGCATTCGCCGTCGGCCTCGGTGGGGGACGTGGTGGGCGATCTGAATCGCCGCCATGGACGCGTTGCCCGCATCGACGACCAGGACGGTCGCGCCGAAGTCAGCGGGTTCGCGCCGCTGGCGCAACTGGTCGGTTACACGACTTCGCTGCGTTCGCTGAGCCAGGGACGCGCCAGCAGCGAATCGCACCTGCATGGCTACGAGCCCGTGCGTGCTTCGTAAGGAAAGAGCAGGGGAGCCCGTTCGCGGGCTCCCTTTTTACGTATTGGCGGGGGGCTTATCCACGCCATGCGTGGATGTGTGCCCGTCGTGCACGACGCACTTGCACTGCATTGCAACAAAACTGCAGAAAAAGCTGGATTAAAGTGATGCCTCACGATAAATTGCGCACCCCCCATTGCTTGCCGCCGCCCGCACCCTGCCCATGCGTGATGACAATGATCCCGGAACCTTGGAGCTGACCCTGCCGCGCAAACGCGGTCGGCCGCCCAAGTTCGGGTACGCAATGAGCGACGCGCAGCGGGCTGCACGCTACCGGGCGCGACGCGCGGGACAGGCCAATCACGCCGATGTTCGGCACTGCAGCGACATGGTCCTGCTGGACAAGATCCGCGCGGCGGTCAGTGCACGCGACACCGAATTGGCCGGCTTCCTGGTCCACGTTCTGTGGCAGCGCTACCCGTTGCAGTTGAAATAAATCGGCTGCGGGGTGGCCGTTGTCACCTGCCTTGTTGATAATGCGGGATTCAGGTTGTTCCCGCTGGCGCGCCCGGGATGGCAGGCGCGCATGATCGACATGGTTTTCACGATGACCACCACCAGCGACACCACCACCGAAGCTGCGCCGAACAGCGCGCCCCTGTTCTACACCCGTCCGGTGCCGCTGCAGGCAGATCTGCATGCCGATCTGCGCATCCTGCCGGGCAAGCTTGAATTCGCTGCCAGCAGCAACTCCATTCCGCTGGTGCTGGGCGAATTTTCGCTGGCGCTGCACCACTTCCCGATTCTGTTCGCAGGCCCGAGCGCGGTGCCGATGGCGGCAGTGGGTGTGACCACCGACAACCTGTTCATCACCGATGGCCTATGGGACGACGAGACCTACATTCCGGCTTACCTGCGCCGCCATCCTTTCATCTTCATCGACACCGGCGCGGACAATGACTTCCTGCTCGGTATCGACGAAGAGAGCCCGCGCATCGTCCGTGGCGGCGAAGAAGGGCAGCCGCTGTTCGTCGATGGCAAGGCCACCGACATGGTTCAGCAGGCACTCGAGTTCTGCGGGCAGTTCACCCGCGAACACGAGCAGACCCAGGCGTTCTCCAAGGCGCTGGTCGATAACGGCCTGCTGGTCGAGCGCAATGCAACCGTGCGCCTGCCTGACGGCCGTGAGTTCAACCTCAACGGCTTCTTCGTGGTGGACGTCGAGAAGTTCATTGCGCTGCCGGATGCGACCGTCATCGAATGGCACCGCAACGGCTGGCTGGCGCTGATCCATCAGCACCTGATGTCGCTGGGCCGCTTCAACGACCTGACCCGCCGCCAGGCGGGGCGCAACGCCTCCTGATTCAGGGCGACGGCGCGGCTCCTGCACCCCGGGAGCCACGCCAGGCTTGCATCTGGGCCAGCAGGTGGCCTGCCTCGGTCCACCCCGGGGGCATACGGTCGCCCAGCCCCCAGAGTTCGCTGGCAAGCGCCGCCATGTCGCCCTCGCCGAGCATCTGCAACGTGCCCTGCAGGCGATGCGCGTGATGGCGCAGTCGCTGGGCGTCACAGCAGTCGATTGCCTCATGCACGCATTGCAGCTCGCGATCGATGTCTTCTTCGTATGCGGCCGCCAGTTCGTGGTCGATGCCCCCGGTGGTACGGACGGGGGCAGGCTGATCCAGCGCCTGTAGCAGTGCATCGATCTGCAGCGGCTTGACCAGCACAGCGTCGATGCCGGCAGCCTGGCAGCGCAGCGTGTGGCCGCCACCGGTGAAGGCGGAGAGCGCAAGCAGTCGAGCGCGGGGCGCCCCTTTTGCCTCATGCCGACGCAGCTGCTGGGCCAGCGTGTAGCCATCCATTCCCGGTAGGCCGATGTCGAGCAGCACCAGCGGGCAGGGCGCCTTCAGCTGCATCGACAATGCATCGGCGGCAGTGGCAGCCTCAAGCACGGTCGCGCCCCAGCGTCGCAACTGGGCTGCAATGAGCTGCCGGTTCAGCGCGTGATCCTCGACCAGCAGAATGCGCGCGCCGGCCAACGTGGATGGGACCGGGGCTGCTGCAGTTGCCGACACGTCTTCCGGCGCCCGCTGCACCGGTAGACGAAGAATGAAGCGGCTGCCACGGCCATGCACGCTGTAGGCATCCAGGCTGCCGCCCATCGCCTCGGCCAGCGTGCGGCAGATGGACAGGCCCAGCCCGCTGCCGCCGCGCTGCCTGCCGGCATCGGCCTGCTGGAAGGGCTTGAACAGGTCACTCATCTGCGCTGGGGCGATGCCGACGCCACTGTCGATGACTTCTATCAGCAGTGACGCGGCCTTTGCTGGCCCATCCAGCTGCAGGCGCAGTTCAACACCACCTGCGTCGGTGAACTTGACGGCATTGCCGAGCAGGTTGTCGAGCAGTTGGCGCAGGCAGTCCGGGTCTGTCAACAGAACGGGGAAGATCGCCTGCGGCGTGGAGAATTGCAGGCTCAGTGCTTTCTTCTGCGCCTGTGGCGCAATCGCCTGCAGCGCCTGCGCGCAGAGCGCGGGAACGTCGCAGGGCAGCCGCCTTGGCCGGAAGGTGCCGCTGGCCAGACGGGAGAAATCCACTGCGCGATTGAGCAGTCCGCGCAGTGTATGACCGGCATTGGCCGCGGCGGTCACCAGCTCGCGCTGGCCCTCAGGCAGTTGTGCTTGGCCCAACAGGTCGATTGAGGCCATGACCGCCTGGGCGGAATTGCGTACCTCATGGCTGATGATGCCCGTCATCTGCGCCTGCTTCTGATTGCGACGGCGCTGCTGGCGTCGTGCGCGCATAGCCAGCAATGGAAGCGTCAGCAGTAGAGCCGCCGCCGGCAACAGCCAGAACGCGAAGCGGTCGACACCGTCGCGAGCTGACTGGCCGAACGCGATCGGCAGCGCCTGCCGGGCCCAGCGGCGCAACAACTGGGCATGCTCTTCGATGGTGATGTCATCCAGCGCCACCTCGATGCGCTCAAGCAGCTTCTGGTCTTCGCGCCGGGCCAGCAGATACAGCTGGGTTGGAAAACTGGTATCAAGCACCTGCAGGCGCAGGCTGTGGGAAAAGTGACGCCGCGCCATCGCGCCCGCCGTGGATTCCAGGCCGATTGCTGCATCGGCAATGCCGTCATCCACCGCCGCCAATGCAGCCCGCATGCTGGGCTGGGGCAGGACGGCTACTGCAGGATGGCGATCGGCGAGCCACGCCGGGTACGGACCTCCTGCAACGGCAGCGATCCGCAGCGTGCCGACATCGGAAACGCGGCGCGGCAAGCGCTCGCCAATGCGGCCGGCCAACACACTTGCGCCACCCGGAAAGCTGCGCGAAGGCGCCAGGCTGGGGCAGGGCAGGCGCGCCCCATCGCCAGCGCCCTGCACCAATACCAGATCAGCCCGTCCCTCACATACGGCAATCATCGCGGCGAGGGTGCTGGGGAACGGAATTTCGACGAAGACCAGGCCGGAATGATGGGCGACGAGTGAGGCATAGCCATGCGCCAGCGTCTGCAGCAGCTCGGGATCGGCAGCATCGTCGGGAGCAGGTTGCAGCGTGGGCCCTGCGGCCACCCGGACCTCGCGTCCAGCGCCCCATTCTTCATGCTGGATGTCGCCCGCGGACGTGCAGGGAAGCAGGGTGAGAAGCGCCAACAGCATGGGGTTGCGGACGCGCCTCAGCAGCGCGATCACAGAGCCTCCAGCTGCTGCCGCATCGCGAAGATCTCTGCGTCATTGCGCAGCCCCAGCTTGCGCAAGGCGGCAACCTTCTGTGTGCTGACGGTCTTGACGCTGCGGTGCCGCTGCAATGCGATCTCCGAAACGGTCAGTCCATCCAGGACCAGCCGGATGACCTCGCGCTCATTCCGGCTCAGCGCATCGCAGGATGTCAGCAGTTTGCACGAAGGCGGGATACGGCAAAGACCTTGGGCGACGCGTACGACCGCGTCGGATAGTTCAGCCAAAGGCTCGGATTTGCCAACAAAGCCACTGATGCCCGCATCCAACAAGTGATTGATGATCGCTACCGAGTTCTCGCCGGCGAAGCCAAGCAGCGTTACCCCCGGCAACGCCTGCCGCAGATGCTGCACAAGGCCCGCGCCGCTGATGTCACCGGGCGCCAGGCTGATGTCGATGATGGCCACGTCTGCCTGACACTGCTGCAGGGCCCGTACGAAAGCCTGGCTGTCACTGTGGCTGGCCACGATCTTGAAGCGGCCGTCGTTGCCGAGGTGAAAGGCGGTGCCGCGGCGGACGACGTCATGGTCATCGAGCAGCGCCAGGCGAAGCCGGCGCGGTGCAGGGAATCCGTTCATGCGCAGGGGTGTTGTCGGCGCCGAGTGGCGTGGCGCCCATTCTGGCGCTGCTGTCGCGTCGAGCATCGAAAACGTTCAATTTTTGAGACTTTTCCTAAAGCGAAAACGAGAAAAATTGGAGCGTTGCGCCGGGATCCGCACAGGGTGGGTGCAGCCAAGTGGCCTGTTGCGGCTGGCAATTTTTGAATCGCGTCTGCAGGGAGCGTGCGGACCGCGCGCTCGGCTGTCGAGATGCCAGCGTCCACGCTCTGGTCAAGGACAGGTCCAATCACAAGACGTTCCAGGGCGGCGCGATTGACGGGTTGGCGGGTGCAATTAACGTGACGCGTCACGACGGTCGCGGTCGCGGGTCCGCCGGCGTTGAATTCTGCAGGACTGAGGGCTTGGGTTTCCCTCAGAATTGAACGCTAGTCCGGCGAAGTTCGCCTGACTGGTGGAGACTGGAGCGTGCGAATGCTTGTGTGGGCGTGTGTTGCCAGGATGTGCCGGGGTGCCCCTGAGGCGCCGGTGACCAAGGGTGCAGAGGCACTATGGCTAGGGTTGGGGCCCGGGTGATGTCCGAGGTGCCACTGGTCTTGGTGGCGGAGTCGATGCCCAGTCTGCATTGAACATAATATACATTATGCGAAATGACATGGCCGCCGTTGTTGGGTTCGTTGGCTGCGCATGGCAATGGCTGCGGCTCTGGCTCGGCTCTTGCCTGCCTGCTCGTTCACCCGACAAGGACATGATCAAGATTGATCCCCATGACCGCATAGATCTAACCGGCCTTGGGCCGGTTTCGGCTTTCAGGGCGGCCACATGTTCACCCCCCGAAGGCCACCAACTGGAACCCTGCGACATGGCTTGGTGGTCGCTGACCTGCAACATTGCCCGAGAATGGCGGCTGTTGATGGCCGAGGCCTGTGCCGATGTGTCCGCCCGATCGGTAGCTACTCAAAAGGCTTCTGCCACAAAGAATTCCAGCGTGATCTACCTTGCCGAAGCGCTCAGAATTCGCCGAGAACGGCGGTTGGGCATGAGTGGACCCCGCTCCGACGCCGAGCCGTCCAATGTGGTCTACATGCGCCGTGGGCCGAAGCCGCGCCGGCGCGTGTGAGGCGCTTTCCGTAGGGGCGTTGCCCCTACACCCCGAAACCGTCACTTGCAGGCTTCATAGACCATATCGTCCATGCGCCGACTGAGCATGAAAGTGCGATGCAGTCCGACCTGCCGGTAGACGCGGTCCCGCTCAGCTTTCGCGTTCTCGCACCGTTGGCCGTCGCGGTACTGCGAAATGTGGTGTAGCTGACCTCCGCCACTGTTGCGGCGGTAGACCTGCTGGGGCGGCGGTGGCTGGAGGGCGGCCGCGTTCTGCTGCCGCATGGCGTCTATGCGTTGCTCATTGGCAACGACCGCATCCGACCTGGGCGCAACCTCCACATTCCACGTCTTGGACGGAGCACCATCGGCACATGGCATGGACTGATACTCAGTCCCGGCCTTAGTCACGCACTTGTAGATCTGCTGCTGGTAGATCTGCTGCTGGGCGGCAACCGAGCCAACAACTGCACTTAGCAGCAATCCTGCCGCAATCCTTGTGAGCATTACCTTCCCCCTGAAACTGATCCTGTGTCCTGGCTTTAGCCTTGGCTATGACGCCGGAAAGCTCGATCCAGCCATCGGGCAACCCAGTAATGGATTACGCCAACAACACGAACCAGACGCCGGACCACTGGTAATCAACGAATGCCGGCATCACCAACGCGGCTACCGCGAGGGACGCAAGGGCCGGCGATCCGCGCTGGCTGGCAGCGTAGATCGCCGCGGCCGACAGCGCGAAGGTGAGCAGGATGTTCAGCGGCAACCAGTAGCCGAATGCCCACGCATGCACAGGCTGGGCAATCACGCCCCACAGGGCCAACCGGCGAACCGACTTGACCATATCGGCGCCGGGTTGGGCGAGGTTATAGGCCATCACCAGCGCGAACAACGGGTTGGACATCGTTGCCTATTTAGAGCGACTCGAAAGATACTGGGGCGTGCTTCTCAGGCGCTCCATGCCTCCCCCCTGAATGATGATTCGAGAGAGTATCCTCCTGTATGGGGTGGCTTTTCCAGCACCCATGCCCGCCTGCCGTTCGCCGCCGCCTCGCCCGCTCAAACCTAGAGATAATGCCCGACTACCCGCTGAAGAAGCTCAATGTAGAGTCAATAGCTAGTCAACTCGGCCTTCAACTGGCCTCACTGTTCGCAAAGTGCTGGCGCAAGAGGTTGGTCAACCATGGAGATCACCCGATCAGCGCTTTCAATGGTGCCCGGGCGGTGAGCAACAATAATCCGAGTCATGCTCTCCCTCCTGATCTGTAGATCGATGGCCCTCTCTCTTGCTGGATCAAGATGACTGGTCGCCTCGTCGAGGAACAGAATCCGAGGCTTTCGGAAAAGCGCCCTTGCCAGGACGACCCGCTGCCGCTGGCCGCCAGATAAGGCGGAGCCCATGTCGCCGACCAGGGTCTCATACCCCATTGGCATTGCCATGATGTCCTGGTGGAGCTCGGCCTTTGCTGCTGCTTCAATGATGTCATCCAAATCGGACGAGTCGTCAAACAGGCTGATGTTGTCGGCAATACTTCCGCTGAAGAGAATGTCGTCCTGCATCACTGTGGCAATCATCTCGCGATACGCATCTAGTCCTACGTCCCTGATGTCGACTCCTCCGGCTTCAACCGTGCCTTCTGTTGGTTCGAGAAGGCCCATAATAACTTTGATTAGCGTTGTCTTTCCGCACCCGCTGGGTCCGACAATCGCAACTGATTCACCCTCTTTGATCTCAATATTGATGCCTCGAAAGATCCAAGGCTCATTATCCGCATACCTGAAACCAAGATTCCTGACGCTGATGTTCGGCTCCAGTCGCGAGCCTGTTCGTTGTCTGGAAGTGTTGCGTTCGGGTGGCTCCAGTGCGATATCGCTAATCCTCTCCGCATGCAACCTCAGCATTCGGAAATCCATTAGCTTGTCGGTGAGTGACTTGGCTTTCGAGGAAAACTGGAATGAGTATGCCAGGTAGGCCACGAGCATGCCGACAGATAGCGATCCCTTCATTACTAGATAGGCGCCTGCCGTCACGAGTATCACACGCTCCACTTCTGAAAGCCTTTGACTTATAACACCAAAAACAAGAGAAAGGCGCTGCCCGCGCATGGAGCGATCAGCGGCATCATTTGTCATGTTGGCCATGCGCGACAGTCTCTCTGAGCGCTTGCCGGCGAGCCGAATAGTTTGAATTCCTCTTATAGACTCCATGACTTCAGTCTGCTGTCTCGCCAGACAAACGAGAAGCTCCTCATTAACAAGCCACTGCGATCTGTACATGATCCAGCGCACAGAAAGATAGACGAAGAAGGAAGCTACCACAACAGATGTTAGTGGCACGCTGTACCAAAGCAGAATTCCTAGCGCAAGGGTGGCCATCAGCCCGTCCAGAACCGCTTCGACGAAGCTCCCGGTTACAACTGACTGAATTGAGTGTATTGAGGAGAATCGAGACAGCAAGTCGCCGATGGATCGTCTTTCAAAGAATGCGGTTGGCAAGTTCAGCAGATGGCCAAAAAGATTCGATGTCCACTGGGACTGAATAGTAGCGCCAAGCCAGCTTATGATATACGCCCGTGCGAACGACAGGGCAGACGAAACAACGATCAAGGTTAGAAACGCGAGAGCCAGCGTGGTCAGTAGGCTGCGCTGCCCGGTAAGTAAGACTGTGTCCATGACGGTTTGCAAATGGAACGGCAAAGCCAGGGCGAGAATCTCAATGACGAATGCAAGGATCAGTACTTGAAATAGTACGCGCTTTGCACCGAACACCCTTCCGGTTAAGGCGCGCAAGGATATGGAATCCTTTACAGTCACTGGCTCGAAACTTGAGCTCGGACTCAGCTCAAGAATGATTCCCGTGAAATGACGGCTGATTTCGTCGAGGTGAAGGCGCCTTATCCCGATAGCCGGGTCGTGGACCTCGACATAATCTTTATGGACGCGTTTGAGCACAACAAAGTGATTAAGGTCCCAATGAAGGATGCAGGGGGCCTGCGCGTGTCGAAGATAGTCGAGTTCAGCTCTCAATGCCCTTGCTTCAAAGCCCAGCTGTCCGGCCATTCGAACCAGATCACTCAGCCGTGCCCCACGACTGGAACTCCCAAGAAGTCGACGAAGACCTGCGAGAGATACATCTTTACGGTGGAACTTGCAAATCATCGTTAGGCACGCAAGCGCACACTCAGCAGACTCGTTCTGCAATACCACTGGCAACTGACGACCGTTACCCCACAGCGAAAGCATATACCCGCGACTCCATGTCATGAGGCCTAGCGGCCACGGCACAATTAACGCCTAGTTGATTCTAGTATGGGCTCAAATAGCCACTCAAGCAGTGTTCGCGTCTCGAGAAGCACGTCAGCATCGAGCTTCATTCCTGGCCGTAGTAGGTGTTTTTTCTGCGCCCCCTCAATGAACTGGGATGGCAGTCTGACGCTGACCCGGTAGGAGGCCTCTTTGACTTCGTAGCCCAGCATTTTCGTAAGCTCTGCCGCCGGCACAGGCGACGTTGAGACGCTTTCCACTATGCCCGTGGCGCTTCCAAATTTTTGATAGGGAAAGGCTTGGTAGCGAATCCCTACCTGGTCCCCGCTCTCGATGAGCCCAATCTCTGCGCTTGGAACCCACAGTTCGGCCAATAACTGCGAGCCGGCCGGCACGATTGTCGCAATAGGAGCGCCCTCTGGAACAAATTGACCAATCTTCACGAGGACGTTGGTGACCGTTCCTGTTACTGAGGAACGAATGGCCGGGTTCCCAATGGATGCATTTCGAATTACATCCTGCTCGGTGTCCGCCAGCTGCTTCTCAATGGCCATTACATCGGCAGCACTTGAGGATGAAAGCTGTTCGATCTGACTCGCAAGCTGCCCAACCGCCTGTCGCCGACTCAGAAGCTCGCCTCTGAGTTCTTCAAGAGTTGCCATCTCCTGTAAAAACACGTCGTGCTGCTGCAGAACCTGGGCCGCACTTATCACCCCAAGCTCTCCGCCCCTCTGCCATCTCTGATACAGGTCATGCGCACTTTCAACGCGTTTCTGTTGAATTTTTATCTGCTCACTGGCTTGGTCAGCACGCCTGAGGAGAAGACGCCTTTCTTCTAAGAGACGTTTCGTCCTTGACTTCAGCGATTCCTTGGTCAGTGAAAGCTCCGCGACGAGTGTCACCTTCTTTTTGCCGAGCTGTTCATCCAGTTGGCTGTACTCCTCGCCTGCTGTTGAAATGCCTCTTCCGCTCGTGAGCAAAGCTAGCGAGCCCCCCGCCTCTACGTGGGAGCCCTGTTCTGCAAGGATGTCTGACACGACCCCCGCTCGAAGCGATGGAACCAGGACTACTCCGCCCTGCGGAACAACTGCGCCAGAGACGGTCACTCGGCGCGTGTAGGTTCCAAGGAGCAGACCCAACGCCAAAGCAGTGGCCGTCAAGCAGCCGATCGTGGCAAACGCCCACCCCAACTGAGGCGGATGGATTCGTATTGTTCCTAGCCATTCCTCCCGTCTTGCCTGGAAGACTTCGCCGCGGAATAAGTTGTTCGTCATCCCGTTCACTTAGCCATTACTATGTCTGCGCGGAGATTATTTACCATCTCTGCTTGAGTACGCGTCGAGCAGCATCTTCCTGTATTCCTCGATGGGAGGAAGGCCCGCCTTTGTTCGCCTGTCAGCCAGTCCAGGCATGTCCTCAGTTGGCTCTAGCTCAATGCGGTCACCGAAAGTCTTGAACTGCGTGCCAAAACGCTGCTTCTTGCCTGATGCTAGCAACACGCGGTCCGTAAGGAACGCGACGTCGGCTGGGTCAACCTCTGATGAACCAACTTTCTCCATCTCGGCGAGAGCGAGGCGCTGAAAATCAGGCTCCCTGTCTGCGTGTTGCACAAGCACCCACGCTGCTTTGGCGGCCTCACGCCCCACTAACGATTTGCCTGGCCAGCCGCGTGATAACACGATCGATTTAAGCCAAGCCGTATTGCTTTCGTCCACGATATCGACCGCTCGCCGAGTAGCTTGATCTGCACCTAGGGTGAGTCTCTTTCGAGCATCCTGATCTGCAGCCTCTCTCTCGAGCAATTGCCTCCGAAGCTCGGTATCAATTCTTTCAGAAGCTGCGGCACGCTCTGACTCGATACTCTCTATGACTCCCTTCCAGCGATCACTTGCACGGAGCCGCTGCAGGCCTGGGCGATCCTTAGTCTTAAGCTCAATTAGGTCAACCCTGCCCTGTCGGCTTAACTCGGTCGCGTACCTGAGTGAGTCATCCAATCTTCCAGCTGCGGCAGTGCATTCGACCAGAAGCAAGTGACCTCCCTCAGGAATGGTGCCGTTCGAAAGATATAGCTTCTCAAGCGTACTCGAGCAGTTCTCATAATCGTCCTCCCCGTAGTAATCAAGGGCCGCGAAGAAATCTTGCTGTCCTTCATGGGCGCTGGCAATATGAGCGTGGGCGCCGAGGCAGAGTACAAGTGATAGCGAAATTAGAGTTCTGCGAATTAACAAAGAGGTTCGTGGCAGCATCGCTTGTTCTCTACTGTCAGAAATATTCATAGCGGAGGTGACGTCGCGCATGCACATCACGGCGCCTCACATCGCGGAGTTCAAGTCGTGGTCAGTTGCCCAGCAAGACGCTGTGCGAGATCTCTTATCGACCAAAGAGTTCACTTGGCGATGTGACTCATTGCGTAATCGGGAACAAATACGTTGCTGCCCGGCCACTGCTTGTGGCGGTCCACGAAGGCAGGAAACTCGCTTGAAGATTCGAATTCATTCATTGACACCGCTGGAGTTGCAACACTCTCATCACCGAACACCAAGAGGTTAGCCAGTGCATTCGTTATTTTTAAGTCTGGCAGAAGGTCCTCAACGAAGCCGAACTGCCCTCCTGGATTGAGCTCAAGAAACACAAACTGGTCATTCATGTCAATTGCGAAATCTGCCGAGGCATAGCTCAGCTCTAGAAGTTCCATCAGCTTTAGCAGGCTGGTGCGAACAGCAGGCGGGATCCGGATCGACTTGCAATTAACTTGATTTTGATTCAGGTACGTCCTGTAGTCGACTGATGGCGATTCGACGGTCGGCGAATACTTCATCGCGAACAGTTCCTTTCCGACAATCACCACGCGAACATCCGATTCCTTCCTCACGGATTTTTGATAGATGCCCGCACAAAGGGCGATACCCTCGTCATTGAGGTCTTGCTCTTGGATTGGCGCTGTCGTTGTCTGGAGCACAGGCATGCCACCTCTCAGCCATACTTGGCCCGTCAGTGGCTTGTAGACGGTTTGCCCCTCGTTCTCACTCACGAATTGCCTTACGAGCGCCGCGTCCCCAGATACGAGTGTGTCGGGAACACTCAATCCAGCCGATTTGGCTGTAATTAGCTGAAGAATTTTATTCTCCGCAAGTTTATTCTGCTCCAGCCCATTAACCCAGTTGCATCCTGACAGTTGGTTGTAGGACTGGAAGAGCCAGCGGTTAAATGTATCCCTCTCAAGCTTTACAAATTTTCTTGATTCCTTGCTAGTCGGAATTCCATCTTCAATCGCGGTGTATGATCTGCGATTGTAAACCGATCTAATCGTATTTCCCGGGAGGTGGAAATGCGTGTTGTCGTCACGCGTCGAAAAGCTAGCGATATCGAGGCCGTTCGAATTTCCGTAATCGCTACTGTCGAAGTAAACGGGCGTTGCGCCCTTCTTCTTGATCGCCCATGCCACCAGCGCGGCGTGATAATCGAGCTCACTTCCTATGATCAGAATCTCGCTGTTCAAAGCGCACCCCTAGTGATGGAAGGGCCGCTGCAAGCAGCGGCCCAGAACGTCCTTGTTACCACTCCACCTGGCCGTCGACGCGCCACTCTCCACTGCCGTTGCCGCCGCCCGAAAGCTTCTGTGTCTTTATTGCCGCACCGGCAATGTCTTCGAGCTCCTCGATCGACACAGGGCGGGCAAGCCCTTTGCCGATCGGCTCGATCACAGATTTAGACTGACTAACTTCGAACTCGCTCGACATCTCAAACTCCTTTTAGTGGTGTCTTCAACTTACCAGTCAGCGCCGACGTCGACGTTCCAATCTCCATTGGAATTACCGCCGGCCGATGCAATCTTTGTCTTCTTGACCCCACCGCTTACGCCTTCAATCTCTTCCAGGCTAAGCGGGCGAGCCAGGGTGACCCCGATTGGCTGCGCTGCGGTTGCTTCCGAGTGCATCGATACAGCTCCATTGCTTCTTCCACTCATTTTCATACTCCGTGTATTCAATGTTGTAGAGAATGCACTGGCCTGTCTTCCGGCCAGGCTATTAATGGATAGCACAATAGAAAGCATCTCCATTGATCCCCCCGTAGAACAGTGAGTTCTAGGTCGATCTCGGCTTGCGCCAGCCAACCACGTTGCAAGCGCACCCTTGATGGGTCGTCGCGCTGCCATTGAGAGCTCTCTTCACGTCAACCACACAAGCAGCGATAGCGGCATAGCGGCTTGAGAGAGAAGACACTGTTAGCCGCCCTCCCCTCTCTCTCTCTGATGCTCATGTCGCGTAGACGTCCCATCCCGGGGTCAACTTATTCACTGACATCCAATTGCCGATAGAGGACAGGTGCAATCCTTCGAGCATCAAACACCGCGTTGGTAGGCACTTCCGGTTCTGGCAAGTCAAGAAACCTCTTTGATGAGACCGGCTCGAAGTGCGGTTGCGGACTGTTACACGGCCGCGCTCTAAAGGCTTTGGATTACAGTCCGGGCAGTGGGGAACTAGGCGCGAACATCGCATGTTGGGTCGTGCTTCTGTGGATCTGTGCCGTCGTGCCGCTGGTACTGCACCAGATGGCGCTTGTGCAGCCGAGTGTGGTCGCCGTAGTGCCACTGGAACGCCTGTGTGGCGACGGTTGGCGCTGGATTACGGAGCACGTTCACCCTGGTGAGCTCGACCGCCTCCAGGCATGACTCGGTCATCCAGACCGAAGTAACCTAAAAAAAGGAGCAAGCTGTCAGCTACGTTGAATTGCATGGTCTGGGGTCTATTGGGCGGATCAGGGCAAGAATGGTGTGCAGTTGGCGCGCCTGTCGCTCTGCCCGGGCCTTCCTTTACGCGGCAGTTGTCGCGGTACAGATGGACCACCACCGCGTTGTCACCCACTGGGTCGACACAGCAGGTAGGGCCGGAGCATCGCATGCACGGGGTGCTGCGGGGGAGGTTCTTGGCATGCCGCCAGGACTGCCAGCAGCGGAAGCAGGAGGAAGCGCCGCATTCGCACGAATGACCTCACTCGCCGAGAGCCGAATCGGCCATCGTTGGCGTTTTCTGCGTACGTTCCATGTACCCCTCTATCAAGCGCCCCTGACGCATCCCGGATAGTGCCATGGCGTGGAGCGTGGCGTCAGCCACGCAGTGCACTCTGATTGCAGCGGATAGGGGCAGACCTAAAAGGGGCATCGAGGGTTCGTCCCGTCCATCCATTTGTCGCGTCTGGCCTACTCCCGGTCAGAGTATGTCGGTACCTGCACAGAATATGCAGGCCAATCGGCACCGCCGGCAGCCCTTGCGGGCCAAGCCTCTAGCGCCCTTCCCTGCTATGCAACGATTCTGAAAACGCCGAAAACGGTGACGGCATTGCCCTTACTGTATTGGCATCGCGCACAACCGGGCGTATTCCTTGCCATGCCACCGAACACCGGTGGTCGGGCCTCGAAATCCCGGTTGTGTAATCGTGACTTACGCTTGCCAGTCGGCACCATCGCTAAGGTGGTGCCGGCTGGCAATACGTCTGCCGGCTATGGCGGGCGGTGCGTGGAGGCCTTGCGCCTGCCGGTCTGATTGCACGCCGGATTTCGAGCCACGCATCGTCCGCCACCTTTATCGGTGGCGGCTTCTGCCTGCATGCAAGGAGCCCTGCCATGACCGCGCCCTACTCCCCTGCCCCACAGCCCATCCACGAGGCACCCTCGGCCGGGCCTGCCGCGGACCCCAACACCCTCATCGCGCTGCTACACAGCATCGGCTCGGGCGTGGCCGCCAACGGTCAGCCCTGGCCAGAGCGGCATCAGCTGCGTGGCCGGCAGATGGCGCTGGCCGATGCCGACTGCTCGCTGACAGGCCTGCGCGTGGTGCTGGAAGTGCTGCTGGCCGCAGAACGCACGCGCCAGAACGGCGAGCCGGAGCAGTACGTCGGCGACCGGGTGATGGAAGGGCTGATCATGGCCGGCCTGGGGCTTGCAGCCCACGCAAGCGAACGGCTGCAGCCGACAGACTGAAGGATCACTTCGGTGGGGCCTGAAATGAAGGTGTGCCACGGCGTGATGTGGGTACTCTTTCTGGCGCTGGTCGTTGCAGTACAGATACATTTTCCAGAGCCCGTTGAGCCCGAAGTACTCGCGTACCGTGATGTACCCGATGAGACATTCTGGACGCTGCGTCGCCATGCATATCGATTCGCAGAGGCGCGGGCGCGGGAGGGCTTCGAGTTCCAGGATGGGGCGCCCGCTTCGGCTTCCTTCCAGATCCTTTGCAAGGGTGTGCCGGTGCTGGACGTGGAGAGGCAGCCGCAGCTTCTGCTGATCAGGGTTGCGCTGGGTACCGAGCATCGGGCGCCTGCGATCTTCCCGCTGCAGGCCACGCTGCAATGGTCCTTGGTGCCGTTGAGCTATCTGCAGCAGGTCCTGTCTGGCGTGCAGGAACCTACGCTGCAGGATCGGCTGCTGCTGACCCTTGCTGGCGATGTGCCTGAGGATGGGCGGTGTGGCGTGCGGTAGTAGGACTACGGCCCCGGCGACGCCCTCACCTCACCTACCCTGCCGCAGCTCCCGCGCAAGGAAGGGCGCCGTCATGCTGCCCTTGGCGCGCGCCACCTGCTGCGGCGTTCCCTTCGCCACAATGGTGCCGCCCGCAGCGCCTGCGCCAGGTCCGACGTCAATCACCCAGTCCGCCTGCACGACCGCGCGCATGTCATGCTCGATCATCACCACCGTATTGCCCGCTTCCACCAGTCGCTGCAGTTGCACAAGCAGCCTGTCCGCGTCCGATGCATGCAGGCCGGTGGTGGGTTCGTCCAGTACGTAAAGCGTGCGCCCGCGCTGGCTGCGCTGCAGCTCGGTCGCCAGCTTGATGCGCTGGGCTTCGCCGCCTGAAAGCTCCGTGGCCGGCTGGCCCAGCCGCAGATAGCCCAGGCCGATCTCCTGCAGCAGCTGCAGCGGACGGGCAATGGCCTCTTCCTCGATGAAGAACGCGTGCGCCTGGTCCACCGTGAACTGCAGGACCTCGGCAATGTTGCGGTCATTCCACAGCACCTTCAGCGTGGCCTCGTTGTAGCGGGCGCCATGGCAGGTGGGGCACGGCGCATAGACGCTGGGCATGAACAGCAGTTCGACGCTGACGAAACCTTCGCCTTCGCAGGTCTCGCATCGGCCCTTGGCCACGTTGAACGAGAAACGGCCGGCATCGAAACGCCGACGGCGCGCGGCGGGCGTAGCGGCGAACAGCTTGCGCACGTGGTCGAACAGCCCGGTATAGGTAGCCAGGTTGGAGCGTGGGGTGCGGCCGATGGGCTTCTGGTCCACCTGCACTACCCGCTGGATGGCGTCCACATCGCCAGCCAACCGGCCTCGGGTCGCTTCGATCACGGTCGGCGCGTCGGTGGGCGCATTCTCGGCGCTGTTGTCCTCGGGCTCATGCCCCAGGTGCAGCAGCACCAGCTCGGGCAGTGCCTGCGCCATCAGGCTGGATTTGCCCGACCCTGAAATGCCGGTCACTGCGGTCAGCAACCCCAGCGGCACCTGCGCATCCACACCCTGCAGGTTATGGCGGTGGATGCCCTTCAGCTCCAGCCAGCTGTTGGCGCTGCGCTGCCGGCTGGCGGCCGCAGGCACCTGGTCGAACAGATACCGGGCCGTGCGCGATTCCTGGACCTTGCGCAGGCCGTCGGGCTCGCCACTGTAGAGAACGCGCCCGCCGTGCTCACCCGCCTCCGGGCCAACATCCACCAGCCACTGCGCGCGGCGCATCAGCTCCAGGTCGTGCTCGACAACGAACACCGAGTTTCCGCCGTCGCGCAACCGCTCCAGCGCGTCGTACAGCGCCTGGCTGTCGGCGGGGTGCAGGCCGGCCGAAGGTTCATCAAGCACGTACAGCACGCCAAACAGCAACGAGCTGAGCTGCGTGGCCAGCCGCAGGCGCTGCAGTTCGCCGGCCGACAGGGTTGGCGTGGCGCGATCCAGCGAGAGGTACCCCAGGCCCAGGCCTCGCAGCTGGTGTACACGCGCCATGACGCCGCCTGCCAGCCGCTGCGCGGCCAGGCGCTTCTCTTCCGACAGGGCCGAGGTCAGCCGCACGTCGGGGGCCCCAGCGTGAACAGGTCGGCCGCTTGCAGCCCGCTGCGTGCGATCGCGTTTCGTGGCGCTGCCGCTGGTACGCGCGCCGCGGCTGTGCGCGCTGAAATCGCCCTGCGCGATGGGCCCCAGCAGGTCCGCCAACTGGTCCAGCGGCAGCCGCATGAACTCACCGATATCCACGCCGGCAAAGGTGACCGAAAGCGCTTCCGGCTTCAGGCGCTTTCCGTGGCAGGCCGGACACAACCTGCCTTCCATGTAGCGCGAAACGCGCTTGCGCATCAGCGCGCTCTGGGTGTTGGCAAAGGTGTGCAGCACGTAGCGGCGCGCACCGGCATAGGTGCCCATGTAGCTGGGTTCCAGCTTGCGCTTCAGTGCGGCACGGGTCTCTGCGGGCGTGAAGCCGGCATAGACCGGCACGGTTGGCGTTTCCTCGGTGAACAGGATCCAGTCGCGGTCCGTCTTCGGCAGCTTCTTCCACGGCACGTCGATGTCGTAGCCCAGCGTGACCAGGATGTCGCGCAGGTTCTGGCCATGCCATGCCGGCGGCCAGGAGGCGATGGCACGTTCACGGATGCTCAGCGACGGGTCCGGCACCATCAGCGCTTCGGTCACCTCGTACACATGCCCCAGGCCATGGCAGGTGCTGCAGGCGCCCTGCGGCGTATTGGGCGAGAAATCCTCGGCGTACAGCATGGGCTGGTTGGCGGGGTAGGCTCCGGCGCGCGAGTACATCATGCGCACCAAGCTGGACAGCGTGGTGACACTGCCCACCGAGGAACGTGCATTGCTGGCGCCGCGCTGCTGCTGCAACGCCACCGCCGGCGGCAGCCCGTCGATGGCGTCCACATCGGGCACGCCCGCCTGGTCGATCAGGCGCCGCGCGTATGGCGCTACGGACTCGAAGTAGCGCCGCTGCGCCTCAGCGAAGACGGTACCGAAGGCCAACGACGACTTGCCCGACCCCGACACCCCGGAGAACACCACCAGTGCATTGCGCGGAATGGAGACATCGACATTCTTGAGGTTGTGCTCGCGCGCGCCGCGCACCTCCACGCAACCGCTGGCTGCGGCAGCGCATGAGGATTCACCGAAAGGGTTGTTGGACATCGTTGCGTTCCTGCAGGCAGTGAGCGGTGCGCCCTGGAGCGCGCCCAAGGCTGCATTTTCGCTGCTGCGAGGTGAATGTGGTGAGGGCACGACCGAAGCGCGTGCACCGCCCCCTCATCCCGGGCTGGACTCAGCCCGCAGGCTGCATCCCGCTGGGCGTTGCCCGGCGCGACGCCGCCAGATAGCGGCAGTACTTGCCGATGAAGATGCCGGTGAATCCGCCAGACAGCAGGAGATAGGCGGCGCTGAAACCTGCGTTGCTGCTCAGGCCTGGCGCCACGGCCAGCACCGTTTCAAAACCGTACTTGATGACGAACGTGACCAGCAGCAGTGGCAGCAGGCTGTAGTCGGCACTGCGCCACAGCGTGCCCGTGGAGGCGTCCACGGTCAGGGTTGCCCGGCGCAGCAGCAGCCAGCCCACTGCTGCGCCCGCGCAGATGCCGGCCAGCCATTCGCCCCACGCCAACGGCGAGCCGCCATAGCGGTGGCTGATCGACCAGATGCCCCAGGCGCTGAACAGCGCCGGCACGATGGTCAGCTTCCGCAGCGAGGTCTGCCCCGGCCGCATGGCCGCGATGCCGCGCGAGACCAGGAACGCCAGAAGCACCCAGACCCAGATGGGGGTCTGCCAGAGAAGTTGCTGCAGCAGGTTCACGGGAGGTCCTTTCGGTGAGTGCCGGCCAGGCAGGCGGCGGTGGCGCTCACTATTGGCGGTACGCATTGCCCGGACAAGTGACAGGTGTCAGCGATACAGCCTGCACCCCGTCCTCTGCGCGGCGCTCGGCGATGTACGCGTGTCCTATCGTGTCACCGTGACCAGCGAACGGATGAATCGAATTCGGTTCCTGTCCGCATGTCGATTGCACCCCTGCTCCACCGGCGTTGTGCCGCTCACCGAATCGTAGCCGAGGCGGCACCACATGGCGTCTTGCCGGCCAGCGGCCGGCACTACCCTTGCGATGCGGATGTCCGGAATCGGAATTACCGTGATGCGTCACGGTGAATGGCATGAGCCTTCAATCGGGCGCACGCCGGGTTCTGATACGGCCCTTTGCTGGCGGGGCCGGCGCTGCAGCCGGCACGGTATGATGCCGACTTTCTCGCACTTGCCATCGTTGTAGCGCGCGTTGCTGTTGGCTACGCGCCGGTGCAACTGAGACCCCACCCAATCCATGCTCGCTTCCTCTTCCCCCTTCATCATCTGGGCGGCCGTGGCCGTTGCCACCGTCGGCCTGCTGTTCCGGCCGTTCCGCATTCCGGAGTACGTGTGGGCGCTGGGCGCGGCCGCGCTGCTTCCGCTGCTTGGGGCGGTGTCGCTCGGCACGACCTGGCACGCGGTTGCTGAAGGCCGGGATGTCTATCTGTTCCTGGTCGGCATGATGGTGCTGGCCGAGCTGGCGCGGCGCGAGGGCCTGTTCGACTGGCTGGCGCTGTATGCGGTACGGCATGCGGGCGGCTCGGGTCGGCGGTTGTTCGATCTGGTGTTCCTGGTCGGCACGGTGGTGACGGTGTTCCTGTCCAACGATGCCACGGCGGTGGTGCTGACGCCCGCGGTCTATGCCGCCTGCAAGGCGGCCCGCGCCAACCCCCTGCCCTATCTGTTTGTCTGTGCGTTCATCGCCAATGCGGCGAGCTTCGTGCTGCCTATTTCCAACCCGGCCAACCTGGTGGTGTATGGCAACCACATGCCGCCGCTGCTGCAGTGGCTGGCGCAGTTCGCGCTGCCGTCGCTGGCCGCGATCGGTGCCACGTATCTGGTGCTGCGCTGGGTGCATCGCCGCGAGATCGCACAGCCGTTGGCAGCGTCGCCCGAGCATCGCCCGCTTACCGAGGGTGGCCGCCTGAGTGCGCTGGGCGTGTTGTTCACCGGCACCGTGCTGCTGGTGACCTCCGCACTGAACGGCCCATTGGGCCTGACAACGTTCTGTGCGGGCGCGCTGAGCGTAGCGGTGGTGGCGATCCGCCAGCGCCGCAGCCCGCTGCCGCTGTTGCGCCACGTCTCCTGGGGCGTGCTGCCGCTGGTGGCCGGCCTGTTCGTGCTGGTTGAAGCGGTTTCGCAGACCGGTGTCATCCAGACAGCGGCCAGCAACCTGCAGGCGCTGGCGCAGACCTCGCCGAATCAGGCGGGCTGGCTGGCCGGAGGCGCAGCCGCACTGCTCAGCAACGTGGCCAACAATCTGCCGGTGGGCCTGGCTGCGGGCTCGCTGGGCCAGATGGCCGAGCTGCCGGCGCAGACGCGCGCGGCATTGCTGGTCGGCGTGGACCTGGGCCCGAACCTGTCGGTGACCGGCTCGCTGGCCACCATGCTGTGGCTGGTGGCGCTGCGCCGCGAAGGCGAGCATGTCAGCGCGCTCGACTTCCTGCGTGTCGGCGCGCTGGTGATGCCGCCCGCGCTGATCGGGGCGTTGCTGCTGCTCTGATCTGGCGCGGGCTGGAACGCCAGGCCACCTATCGCGACCAGCGCAGCGCCCAGGATCGGCAGCTGCTTCACAGACACTTGCCCGGTGCAGATTACTCGGCGTAGCTTGCGGTGTTCTTGCCGTGCCGTTTTGCGTGATAGAGCGCCTTGTCCGCCTTCGCCAACCAATCTTCTGCGCTGCCCGTGCCAGCCGCTGCGGCGATGCCGATACTGACGCTGAACTGGATATCGGCTGTTTCAGGGGCACCCGGCTCCTGCAGGTAGTGCCTTATCTGCTCGGCCACATCCATGGCCTCTGCCGGTATCCGCTGGCGCAGCAGGACGGCGAACTCATCACCGCCCAGACGTGCTGGCATGTCACCCGGCTGGGCTAGCTGACGCAGCACTACCGCGATGCGGCGAAGCACCTCATCGCCGGCACGATGGCCATGCGAGTCATTGATCCGCTTGAAATCATCAACATCAAGCATCAGCAGGCACGCGTCGCCGCCGTGGTGCTGCCCCGTCTGCAGCACCTGCTGGGCGCGCTGGATCAGGAAGCCGCGGTTGGCCAGCTCCACCAACGGATCCATCCGGCTCAGGCGCTGCAGTTGGCGATTCTGTGATTTCACCCGGCGCGCCAGCCGCCAGCTCAGCACGCTCAACCCGATGCCGTAGACGAACAGGAAAGGCAGGCTGAGGACAACCGTGCGCTGCGAGGTGATGGGGTGATAAGGCAGGCCCAGGGCAAGCCAGGTGGCGGCGAACCCGACCACCAGGGCCAGGGTTGCCCTCGTTGCCAGGCGGATGCCGCCGGCGGCGATCTTGTCGGCCACCAGCAACGCGGCAAACAACGCACTGGGCACCGTGCTGAGGGCCATGAAGGCGATCCATGCGCCTCCAAAGAGAGAGTCGACGATCATGCAGCGAAACTGCGCTGCTGCAGGTTCGCGGGCGCGACGTGTCAGGAGCATCGCCAGCGCGGGCCATGCGATGGCGTTGAGCAACAGCAGCACCCAGGGCGCAGCATCCGCCTGACGCTCCAGAATGATCGAGGCAATCGGAAGCGCGCCCAGGCCGTTCCCCACGAAGCGCATCCAGCCGATGCGCCGGGCTGCACCGACGCCCTCGACGGCGACTTCTGTTGAGTCAGTGAAGAACGGCATTGCCAGCTCTCCTGATGATCACTCCCCTGCCCTGCACCCGGCTATCCACTTGCCCGCGAGTCTGACATCTGTGCGTCAACGACAGGTCAATGGGAGATGGAGTGCGGCAATCGCAGTCGCATCGCGAGATTGCGAACGTGGGCTCCATCCGGGGCGACGAGATACCTGCGCCCGACGGCATTCCTGATCGACCAGGCATAGCGCTACCGGGCACGTGCTGTTAACGCTCCCGCATTATGCTGACCGCCTCATTGGACTTCCGCGAGGTGCACCCCTTGACCAAGCTGCATACCCTGATGATCGCCGGCTGCCTGTCTGCCTTCAGCCCCTTGGCCCTGGCTGAAACCGTGAACCTGACCAACAGCGCCGACGGTGCCAACCGCGAGGCCGGTATTGCTGCGGTCAAGAAAAAACTCCACGACGCGTGTACCGATCGCAAGGGCTCGCCCGACGCAGCGTCGTTCGAAGTGGTCTTTGAGAAGACCAGCGACAACCCGAACGTACCCAAGCCGTATTACGTGGACGGCAAGATGAAGTGCGAGTTGCCGGGGTGAGAGCGCGATGTCACCGGCGGTCGTGCCGCCATTACCCCCGCGGCGGCTGCGTGCCGCCCGGGGGCCCGTGCCGGAATCCCTAGCGACGCAAGGCGTCGATGATCACGCCGGTGGCGATCTCCACCAGCAGGTATTCCGTATCCGACTGCCGCACCCACCGCTGACCGCGACCGGGGTCGCGCAGACGGTAATGCGCGTAGTCGTCCACCCAGTAGCGGCGGTCAACTTCGGCCCAGGGCAAGCGGTCACCGCGGCGCCATGCCTTTTTCTGCCAGCCCGGCGGCGGTGCGTCGCGGTTGTGGGGGCCGCCTGCGTGGGGCGGCGGTCCGTTGCCACGTGCATGGTGCGGCGGATCGGCCCAGGCGGGGGCGGCCATCAAGGTGATTGCAGCGCCCAGGGCAATGCCAAGTAAATGTCCGGTTTTCATGGGGATGCTCCCGGTCCAACCGCGGTATGCGGCGTTGTGACCCGGAATATATGGCAGCGCCTGTGAATGAATCCGTGAGCCCGACCGGATCCGATGGGCGCCCGCAAACCCGCATTCAGCAATGCGGCGCCCTCACCCTCGAATCCGGGTGGGAGTCAGGCCCAATCGGCGGCGCAGCAATCGCCTGAGTGTCGCAGAATCGCCCAAGCCCACCTGCGCGGCCACCTCTTCCACCGAAAGCCTGCCGCTTTCCAGCATCAGCCGCGCCCGGTTCAAGCGCACCGACTGGATGAGCTGCTGCGGCGGGCGCCATCATTGCCGGCGACATGTACAGCGTCTGCAGGCGCTGGGGCCCCAATGGCCAGCTGTGGACGCTGCCGCAGTTCGTGGAAGCTGCAGGCTATTCCCATCTGCACCCCCTGTGACCCGCTGACGCCGCAAGCGCATGGCCGGGCCTCGCGGACGCACGGTGCGTGTCCAGAACGCCCTTGTCAGCAGGCCGCGCTATCGATCATGCGCGATCACCCTGCGGTCGGCCGCAGTAGCGGGCGAATTCCTGAAGAAAGGCCTCTGCCGGCGCGCGATTGACCGGTTGCCTTACAGCACTGGCAATGGCCTCCGGCTCCATCTTCATGAAAGGAAAGCGCAGGAACAGTTCCTCGTTGAAGCGGGAACTGATGGTCGACAGCACAAGCCGGAGAGAAGCGAGCATGTCTTCGCCGCGATGGGAGGCGTGCACCAGGGCGATGGGTTTTGCAACCACGAGGTCGCCCGATACCAGCCAATCCATGGCGTTCTTCAGGCCGCCGGGAATGCCTCTTGCGTACTCAGGGCTTGAAATCAGGATGCCATCGCTGGCTTCAATGCATTGCTTGAAGCGCACGACGCTGTCATGCAAGGGCAGATCTTCAAGGTCGGGAGAGAAAACGGGAAGCCCGCCGAGATCGGCGCAGGTCGTCAGCGCGATATCCGGCGGCGCGATTTCTTCCAGCGCCCTCAGCAATGCGGTGTTGGTGGACAGCCGGCGTGCACTACCGGATATGGCAAGGATCTTCATCCTGGCACGCTATCACAGGCGCCTGTCGCCGCGCCCGGCGATGGCCTGCAGCACCTCCCCGCACTTGGCAAACCCCAGGTGATCGTCCAAAGTCCGGTGCTCATGCACGGATGCACGTAGCCCATGACACGACTGCTCATCATTGAAGACAACCCCGAGCTGGTTGCCAACCTTTACGCGTTCTTCGAGCCACTGGGCTACGTACTTGACGACGCACGGGATGGTGCCAGCGGCCTGCGCAGGGCAACGCAGCATGATTACGATGCCATCCTGCTGGACCTGATGCTGCCCCGTCTTGATGGCATGGCGCTGTGCCGGACACTCCGCGAGAAGTTCCAGAACCCGGTGCCGATCCTGATGCTGACCGCCCGTGATCCGGTGGAAGACCGCGTGCAGGGGCTCGCGCTGGGTGCGGATGATTACCTGGTCAAACCCTTTTCCCTGAAGGAGCTGGACGCGCGCATCAAGGCGCTGGTCCGCCGCGCCCAGGGCCGGCAGGTGCAGAGCGTGCTGGTCTGGGCGGACCTTCGGGTCGACACCCGTTCGCCACAGGCATGGCGCCAGGGCCAGGCCCTCAACCTGACACCGACCACGCACAAGCTGCTGATGTGCCTGATGCGGGCCGCGCCGGCGGTGGTGCGCAAGCAGGAGATGGAGTACCTGATATGGGGCGACGAGCCGCCAGAGAGCGGCGCACTACGTACGCATATCCATGAGCTGCGCCTTCAGGTGGACAGGCCGTTCGACCCTGCACTCATTGCTACCGTGCACAGTGTCGGCTGGCGCCTGGGCACGCCGGCGCCAGCACATGCGGGATAGTCGCCACCCATGAATGCCCGCTCGCTGAAGTCCCTCTATCGAAGCTTGACCCTGAGAACGCGCATCACCGTTGCGTTCGTGTTGCTGATGGCCGGTGCCATGGGCTTCATCGTACTGGTCGAACTGGTGGACTATGACGAAGTAAGGGCCTCCGTGGTTTCGATGAGTCAGGACCGGGAGGTCCGCAGGCTGCAGGTGGCCTTGGCCCAAGGCGTGCAACCGGACCTGCCGGAAGGCAGCCAGCTGTTTGATCCGCATACGGTTCCGCAGGTGCTGCGCCGGTACGGGCTGGGTTACCACGGTGAAGCCGTACCGAACGAATGGCACCTTCGGGTCTTCGAAAGCAGCGGGCAGCGCTACTACCTGCTGCAGCACGGTGATCACTACGCCTACCTCGAGCACCTGATCAACGCCTTTGCTGCGCTGGTGATCCTGATCTGCGTGCTCTGTGCGTTCTGGATTGGTCGCCGGACGTCGGCCCACGTCATCGCGCCCATTACGCGCCTGGCTGGTGCCGTGCAGAACAAGCACAAGCCCTTCCCCTTCCAGGACGCGCGCGACGAGATCGGCGTTCTGGCGCGCGCCTTTGCCCAACACAGCGACGAACTTGAGCAGTTCCTGCAGCGTGAACAGTGCTTTGCCGGCGACGCCAGCCATGAACTGCGCACACCACTGGCGATCATCGGTGGCGCTGCCGAAACGCTGCTGCACCAGCTGCCGGCCGACAGCCGGCTGCTGGCCAGTGCCGAGCGCATTGTGCGGACCACGCAGGAAATGCAGCGCCAGCTGACCTGCCTGCTGCTGCTTTCCCGCGACCCCAGGACGGTGCCACGCAGCAACCTCCTGCTGCGACCGGTGATCGAGGAATGCATGGCGCGATGCGTGCCGTGGCTGGCAGGAAAGCCGGTGCGGCTGACCCTTGATGCGGCGCAGGACGAGCAGCTGCTGACCAATGACGTGCTGGCACAGAGCGTGATCTGGAACCTGCTGCGCAATGCGTGCCAGTACACGGAGGAAGGCGAAGTACGGGTGGAGCTGCGTGGCACCACGCTGCGGGTTGCCGATACTGGCCCGGGGCTGCCGTCCAGCATCGACGCGCAGCAGTTCCAGCGCTTCGTGACCAGCGCCCGGCAGAGTGGCGAAGGTCTGGGCCTGTCCATCGTGCAGCGCGTGGTCGAGCATCTTGGCTGGCAGATGACGGTCGAGACCTCGGTGCGAGGCTGCTGCTTCACCCTGCAGATGCGCCCAGCCGCAGCCGATACCTGACAGCTTCCTGACATTGCTCCTTCCACCCTTGCCGGATCTCTTCATGAAGGCAGGTACGAAATGCAGCCAGGGCAACCCAAGGGCAACGGCAAGTACGCGCACGGCAAGACCGGGCTGCGCCGCATCCTGCATACCGTGATCCATTCCCGCGACGGCTTCGTCGCGACATTCAAGGGTGAGGCCGCGTTCCGGCAGCTGCTGTTGCTGCATGGCGCGCTGGCAACCGTCGCGCTCCTGCTGGACGTCAGCCGCAGCGAGCGCGCCCTGATGCTGATGGTCTGCTTCATCAGCCTGCTGGTGGAGCTGGTCAACTCGGCCATTGAAGCGGTGGTGGATCGCATCTCTCTGGAACACCATCCACTTTCCAAGAACGCCAAGGACATGGGCAGTGCCGCACAGAGCACGGCCCTGCTGATGGTGGCTACGGTGTGGGCCGTGGTCCTGATGGGATGAGCAAGGAACCTGACAACTTCCTGATGAACGCGTCCAGATACTGCGCGCACTTCTGGCTCAGCGGATTCTGCACGTGCGTTCATGCTTCAGGTCTGTCCCGCAACATCCGATCATGCTTGTCTGGTGCACGGCATTGTTCTTCACCACGCTGGGAAACATCGCTCTCTGGAAGACGCTCTGGTCTCTCATCGATATCCATGATCTGCGCAGCGCTTTGTTCTTCTGCAGCCTTCCGGTGCTTCTGCTGTGCCTGTTCAATCTGCTGTTCACGCCCATCGGCATGCTTCCCTATGTGCGCAAACCGGTGCTGGCGTTGCTGGTTGTCGTCAGCGCTGCGTGCACCTACTTCATGCTGCATTACAACGTACTGATCGACCGCGACATGGTGCGGAACGCGCTGGAGACCAACCAGGCTGAAATGACCTCCTACCTGTCGCTGCCGTTGCTGCTGACGGTGCTGCTGCTGGGCGCGCTGCCCACATGCGTTCTGCTGATCATGCGCAGTGGAAACAGCGGGCGCCCTTTGCGGGCGGCGCTGGTGTGGTTGGGGAACGTGCTGGCGACGCTGATGGTGCTGGCAGCGGTAAGCTTGGCGTTCTACAAGGAGTATTCGTCGCTGCTCCGCAACAACCGCTACATCCGCGAGCAGGTGCTGCCGCTGAACGTCCTTCGTCACACCTATGGCTACCTCCGGAGCAGCTACAGCGCCAAGGCACAGCCGCTGCGCACGATCGGCGAAGACGCCGCGCGGGCGCCCGGCGAGCGCCCGCGCCTGGTCATCCTGGTGGCCGGCGAGACGGCACGTGCAAAGAACTTCCAGCTCAACGGCTATCCGCGCCCAACCAACCCGCAGCTGTCACGCAAGGACGGCGTCATCAGCTTCCGGGACGTTGCATCCTGCGGCACATCAACGGCGGTGTCACTGCCGTGCATGTTCTCGCAGATGCCGCGGTCGCAGTACGAAGGCGTCGCTGCGGCATCGGAAGAGAACGTACTGGACATCCTGCAGCGCACCGGCGCCAGCGTGCTCTGGCGCGACAACAACAACGGTGGCTGCAAGGGCGTGTGCAACCGCGTTCCCACCGACGACATGCCGCCGCTGAAGGTGCCTGGGTTGTGCGTGAACAAGGATGGCACCTGCCATGACGAGATCCTGCTGCACCAGCTGGACACGCGCATCGCGGCCATGCAGGGTGATGGTCTGATCGTGCTGCACCAGCTGGGCAGCCATGGCCCCACCTACTTTGAACGCTATCCCGCCGACTCCAGGGCATTCAGCCCTACCTGCGACAGCAACCAGATACAGAAGTGCAGCAACGAAGCGCTGACCAACACCTACGACAATACGCTGGTCTATACCGACCGGCTGCTGGGCAAGGCCATCGACCTGCTGCAGACCTATTCGGAGCAGCGTGACGTTGCACTGATCTATGTCTCCGATCACGGCGAGTCGCTTGGCGAGCGCGGCCTGTATCTGCACGGAACGCCCTACTTCATAGCGCCACGCGAGCAGACCCAGGTGCCGATGGTGATGTGGTTCTCCCCGGGCTTTGCAACCCATGCCCGCCTTGATCTGGCCTGCCTGCGCCATGCTGCGCGCACCGGATCCTACAGCCACGACAATCTCTTCCACTCCCTGCTGGGACTGTTCGCCATCAGCAGCGGTATCTACCAGCCGGGACTGGATGTGTTCGCGGGCTGCCGCATTCCCTAGCGTGCTGGCCGGTCACAGCGTCTCTGCCAGCCGCAGTACATCCATGGGAAACGCGGCGTAATCGTCGAGCGGGGCGCTGTGGCTCTCCCGCCGTTGAATCTGCCTTACCGCCACCACGCCCTTGTCGGGAACAATGACCAGGTGCTGGCCGAGATAGCCGTTGGCGGCGTATGCCGCTACCGGCCCTCGGTCGATGTCGAAGATGTCGCCGAGCTTCAGTCCACGCCCAGTGATTTCCGCAGCGTAGCGCTGTGGCCAGCTGGGTCCCAGCCGTTCGGCCAGGAAGCTGATCAGCGCTGCCTTGCTGTCAAATACCTGGCCGTCGGCGGCCAGCAGCGCGTCCAGCATCACGGCATCCATGCTGCGAGCGCTCAGAAGCGTGGCTGCACCGGCCTTCAATCGGTAGTGCTCCCATGCGGGGATGCGCCACCACAACAGGCCGACGTCGGGGGAACGCGCGCTTTCGGCGGTCATCAACGCTACCGAGCGTTCGCTCAGCAACCGCTTGCCGTCCGCGGTGACGCCGCCGTCCAGCATCAATCGTCCGATCGCTGCAAGATCAACCGCCGACAACGACAGTCCGGCCATGCCCATGGGCGTCCCGGCCTGGTCCTTCATCCATGCATGGCCGCTGATGCCAAGCGGCTTGAACAACCGTTCGTCCAGATAGGCATCCAGTGGCTTGCCGGCAAGCCGCTGCACGATGTCCGGCAGAAGATTGGTCGCCTTGTTGTTGTAGGCGAAGGTGGTGCCTGGATCGCTGGACACCTCGGCCGCCAGCGCCAGCTTCACCAGATCCGGCGCGCCCTCCAGTTCCACCCCGGCGTTGGCCACGTTCTGCAGGCCGGAGGTGTGGTCCATCAACATCCGGATCGTGATGTCACGCTTCCTGCCCTGGCGCCATTCCGGGTACACCGTGCTGACCGGTTCGTCGATGGATGCGAGCTTGCCGTCATCGAGCAGCAGCCCGATGGCCAGGGCGACGACGGACTTGGTCGCCGACATCAGGTGGATGCGGTCTTCACCGGCTGCCGGCGCGATCTGCAGCAGCACCCGGCGCCCGCTTTCAATGTAGACCGCGTCGGAATGCGCGTTGCGGGCATTCCGCTCTATCGCTGCCAAGGCATCAGGCGTGTTGGCTGCGGCCACAAACGGGTGTAGCGCCAGGAAGAACAGGCAGGCAAGCAGAGGTGCTCTCATGGCGGGCTCCTTCAATGGACACAGAGACATTGACTACATTTGTAGTCAATCTGCAGTGCATGAAGTCATGCTTCCTGGACTGAAATCGAGCGTGCGCTGAATGCCTGGTCGGGCCATGGCGAAAGCCGGATGGCCTTGAGGCATCGACTCAATGTTCCCGGGGAGTCCTTCAGGCCTCCGGCAGCGTCATCCCATAGGCGCGCATGAAGAGCGTCACGGTTGCTTCACTCCCGGACACGGGCATCGCCCCATGAGGCAGGCCATGTTCTGTGAGGATGAGCCTGAGGAACTTCTCACTGTCACCCGGGTGGCTCGAGCGGACCGGGGCGCTCGCCATCGCTCGTGTCGCAAGGTCCAGATACGGTTCCAGTTTCGTGCTCCAGTGTTCCATGTAGACATCACGCGCATGATCAGAACGCGACAGCGTCCGGCAGAAGGCCTGGCATGCCGGGTCCGTTGCCAACCGTTCGATGTCGCCACTGATGCGCATCAGCACATCACCAAGATCCATTGCTCCGTGCGCGTCGAGCCGGGCATCCGGTATCGATGCCAGATGGCCGTCCATGACCGCCTTGTAGAGCCGCGCCTTGTCACGATAGTGCGCATAGATCGTGACCTTGGTAACGCCACAGACCTCGGCAATGCGCTTCATCGTCGCGTTCTCGAACCCTTCTTCAGCAAACACAGTGCCGGCGGCATCCAGCATCCAGCGCCGGCTCAACGCCCGTGCACCTTCCCAGCGCAGGGCGGTTTTGCTTGGGAAGCCGCTGGAGGCAGCCACGCTCACATGCGCCTGAACAGTGCACTGGCATTGACGCCGCCAAAACCAAATCCATTGGTCAGCGCAAACTCGATACCTGCCTTGCGCGGCACGCCGGCGACGATCGAAAGCCCTTCGGCCAATGGATCGGGGCGGCCGAGGTTGAGTGTCGCTGGTGCGACCTGATCGCGCAAAGCAAGCACGGTAAAGATGGCTTCGATGCCACCAGCTGCCCCGAGCAGGTGCCCGGTGCTGGACTTGGTGGCAGAGATCAGAAGATCTGGACGGGCACCGAACAAGGCACGCATGGCCGCAAGCTCTGCCCGATCCCCCACCTGGGTCGAGGTTGCGTGCGCGTTGATGTGGTCGACCTGCCCGGCGGCAATGCCCGCCTGCGCAAGCGCGATCTCCATCGCCCTGCGCGCACCACTGCCGTCGTCGGGGCCCGCAGTCAGATGATACGCATCGGAGGTGGTGCCGTAGCCGACCAGCTCGGCCAGCGGGGTGGCGCCACGCGCCAGCGCATGATCCAGCCGCTCGATAACCAGCAGGCCTGCCCCTTCGGACATGACGAAGCCGTCCCGCTGCTCATCAAACGGGCGGGACGCTGCCTGTGGCGTGTCGTTGAACGACGTGCTCAGTGCCTTGGCCGCCGCAAAGCCGCCCAGGCTGACCCGATGCATCGCAGCTTCCGCGCCGCCACACAGTGCAATGTCCGCCTCGCCGGACCGGATGAGGCGCGCCGCATCACCAATGGCTTGGACGCCCGCCGCGCATGCCGTGACGGGTGCGCTCTGCGGCCCCTTGAACCCGTACCGGATCGACGCCTGCCCTGCCGCCATATTGGCCAGGAAAGTAGGCGCAGTGAAAGGCGACAACCGGCCAGGCCCACGGCTTTCGGTGGTGTGCACCGCATTGACGATGGATCCAAAGCCACCGATCCCGGTAGCAATCACGGTCGCCGTTCGCAGCAGGCCACGCTCATCAGCCTCACGCCACCCGGCCTGCGCAAGCGCTTCGTGGGCAGCTACCAGCGCAAACTCGACAAACCGGTCCATCTTCTTCAGATCTTTTGGCGCGATTATGTCGCTGGAGTCGAAGCCCGCCTCGGGATCCTGCACCCGGTCGGGCACGCGGCCGCCTACGTTGCAGCCCGTTCCGGCGGAAAGCGCCTCGCCCAGCGGGCCAATTCCGGAACGTCCCGCCAGCAGGCGCGACCACACCGTTTCCACGCCGCAGCCCAGCGGGCTCACCACACCCATTCCGGTCACTACGATGCGATCTTTGTCGGCAATGTTCATGACTCACTTCCCATGTAAAAGAGATCCAGGCCACTTTCAGGCAACGCGGGTCTTGTCCGCTCGGACCTTGAACCAGATGGCATACATCGCCGGGAGGAACACCAGCGTCATCACGGTGCCGGCGATGGTGCCGCCGATCAACGTGTAGGCAAGCGTTCCCCAGAACACCGAATGGGTCAGCGGAATGAAGGCCAGCACCGCTGCCAGGGAGGTCAGGATCACCGGGCGCGCCCGGTGAACCGTCGCCTCGATGATCGCGTGGAAGGTTTCCATCCCGGCTTCCTCGTTTTCGTGGATCTGACCGATGAGGATGAGCGTGTTGCGCATCAGGATGCCCGACAATGCAATCAGTCCAACCAGAGCGTTGATGCCAAACGGCTGCTGGAACAACAGCAGGGTCGGGACCACACCGATCAGGCCGAGGGGGCTGGTCATGAAGACCATGATCATTGCGGAGATCGAGCGCACCTGCAGGATGATGATCAGCAAGGTGATCGCCAGCATGATCGGGAACAGCGGCAGCATGGCGCTCATCGCCTTGCCGGACTCTTCAATGGCGCCGGCCTGGGCAATGGCATATCCCTCGGGAAGCGAGGCGATGAGTGGCTGAAGCTGCCGGCTGATGGCCGCCGATACGTCCGGTGGCTGCAGGGCATCGTCGATATCACCGCGCACGGTAATGGTCGGCACGCGATCGCGCCGCCGCAGTACCGGCTCTTCCATGCGCACTTCGACAGCGCCGATCTGGGACAACGGCACGCGCTGGCCACCGGCGCCGACCAAGGTGAAATCGGCAATGCGCGCCGGGTCCAGGCGCGTATCCCCGCCAGATCGGGCAACCACTTCGACGGTGCGGATGTCCTCACGAACGGCAGTGACCGGCACCCCGCTGAGGAAGAACTGCAACTGCTGCGAGACAGACGCAGAGGTCATGCCCATCGCCTGCAGACGGTCCTGGTCCAACATGAAGTGCAACGTTGGCGTGCGAACGCCCCAGTCGGTGTTCACGGTCCGCATCATCGGGCTGGCGTGCATGATCTGCTCGACCTTGGCCGCAATGCCGCGGATGACATCCGGATCCGGGCCACTGACCCGATAGGCCACCGGATAAGGCGAGTAAGGCCCGAACACCAGCTGCGTGACGCGCACGCGTGCTTCAGGCGCCAGTCCCTCCGCCACTGCCTGGCGGAGCCTTGCCTTCAGCGCATCGCGCTGTTGCTGGCTGTCGGTGCGGACGACGATCTTGGCAAACGCGGGATCGGGGAGCTCCGGCGAAATGGCGAGGTAGAAGCGCGGCGCGCCCTGGCCGATGTAGGCCGTGACGATCTTCGACTCCTCCTGCGCGGACAGCCACTTCTCCACCTTCCTGGCCGCCAGGCTGGTCTGTTCGATGGCGGTGCCGTAGGGCATCTGCACCTCGACCAGTACCTCCGGGCGATCAGAGATGGGGAAGAACTGCTTCTTCACCAACCCCATGCCTGCCACCGAAAGCACGAACAGGCCGATTACCGAACCTGCGGCCAGCCACTTGCGCGCAATCACGCGCGCCAGGATCGACCGGAAGCGGTTGTAGCGCGGCGTATCGTAGAGACTGCTGTGGCCGCGCTCCACGGCCTTCAGTTCAGGCAGAAGCTTCACGCCAAGATAGGGCGTGAAGAACACCGCGACCACCCACGACACGATCAGCGCAATGCCGACGATCCAGAACATGTTGCTGGTGTATTCGCCGGCAGTTGAGCGGGCAAAGCCATTGGGCATGAAGCCCACGGCCGTGACCAGGGTGCCGGCCAGCATCGGCGCCGCCGTATGGCTCCAGGCATAGGCCGATGCCTTGATCCGGCTGTAGCCCTCTTCCATCTTCACCACCATCATTTCGATGGCAATGATCGCGTCATCGACCAGCAAGCCCAGCGCCAGGATCAGCGAACCGAGCGTGATGCGATCAAAGTTCTTTCCGGTGGCAGCCATCACCATGAACACTGCGGCCAGCGTCAACGGTACGGCAGCTGCCACCACGATGCCGACGCGCCAGCCCATGCTGACGAAGCACACCACCATCACCACCAGCAGTGCGACGAAGAACTTCATCATGAACTCGTCGACCGAGGCGCTGATGTTCACCGCCTGATCGGTGACTTTCTCCAGGGCCATCCCCACCGGCAGGCCGTCGTTGATCTTCTTGACCTCAGCGTCGAGCGAGGCGCCCAGATCCAGGCCGTTCCAGCCGTCGCGCATGACGATCCCGAGCAGCATGGCGGGCTCGCCCCCGTTGCGGATCATGAAGGTCGACGGATCTTCATAGCCGCGCTTGACGGTGGCGATGTCCTGCAGCTTCAGCGTCCTGCCCTGCGCAACGATGGGGGTATCCCGGATCTTCTGCAGCTGATCCAGCGCGCCGTCGAGGCGGATGAAAATCTGCGGGCCCTTGGCCTCCACGGAGCCGGCGGGCGTCAACGCGTTCTGCCCGTTCAGCGCGGCGAACACTGCCTGCGGCGTGATGCCCAGGTTGGCCAGACGTTGGTGGGAAAGCTCCACATAGATCCGCTCGGACTGCTCGCCGATGATATTGACCTTCTTTACCCCCGGGACATGCAGCAGGCGCTGGCGCAGGGTTTCGGCGTCACGTGCAAGCGCGCGGAACGGCTCGCCCTTGGCTTTCAACGCGAACAGCGCGAAGGTGACATCGGCGTATTCGTCATTGACCATTGGGCCGATGACACCTGCGGGCAGGTTTGCGGCTTCGTCGGCCATCTTCTTGCGCGCCTGGTAGAACTCTTCCTGCACCTCCGAAGGAGGCGTACCGTCCTGCAGGGTCAGCGTGGTGAACGACAAGCCGGGACGCGTATAGGTTTCACTGCGGTCATACCAGCGCAGCTCCTGCAGGCGCTTTTCCAGCTTCTCGGCCACCTGGTCCTGCATCTCCGTGGGCGTGGCCCCCGGCCAGGCCGTCACCACGGTCATCACCTTCACGGTGAATGCCGGGTCTTCCGCGCGGCCCAACTGGAAGAACGACACGATGCCGGCAACCGAGACCAGGAAGATCAGAAAAACCGTGATGGCGCGCTCGCGCACCGCAAGCGCCGACAGGTTGAACCCACTCACGGGTGGGCTCCCTTGCCAGCGGTGGTCGTGGCGGTATCGGCCAGACGAACCACCTGCCCTTCGCGGAGCAGGTGCGCGCCCAGCGCGGCCACGCGGTCGGATGCACTCAACGCGCCCTCAACCAGGGCCTGGTCGTCACCCAATCGCTTGACCACTACCGGCGTCCAACGGGCTTTGAGTGGCTCGCCCCCGATGACCCAGACACCGGCCCCGTTGCCGGGATCGAACACCGCGCCCAATGGGACCTCAACGCCCCCCGCCCTGCCTGCAGCTGCGGTGCCTTCAACCGCTACCGCCACGGTGGACCCCAACGGCAATGCCGTGCTGCCGTCCTCCAGGGTGTAGCGGGCTTCAAAGGTGCGGGTTGCGGGGTCTGCCGATTCAGAGAGCACACGCAACCGTGCCGGAATCCTGCCACTTGCCCCGAACAGGGAAGCGGACGCCGCCGAGCCGATCTGCGGCCGAAGTGTCTCGGGCAGCTGGACGACGGCCTCGCGGCTGCCTGCACGGGCAAGCCGGGCGACGATCTGCCCCGCTGCAACGACCTGGCCGGGCTCGGCCAGAATGTTCATGACCACCCCATCCGCATCGGCAACAAGTGCCGTGTACTGACTGGCATTGCGCGCGACACGGGCTTGGGCTTCGGCTGCCTTGAGCTGCGCGGACGCCGCGTCTGCGGCAGCCTTGATCTGATCGTAGGCCGACCGGGATACAACGCCCTTGGCCGCCAGGTCGCGATAGCGCGCCTCGTCCGCGGTGGCTTGCACATTCTGCGCACGGGCTGCGATGACTGCCTGCTGCTGGGACGCTGCGGCCAGGTTCAGATCGATGGGATCAATTCGATACAGCACGTCGCCGCGCTTGACCGTCTGCCCCGTCTCGACCAGGCGCTCGGTGATCTTGCCCCCCACCCGGAAGGCCAGATCGCTCTGCACCCGTGCGGCGACGATGCCAGTGAAGGTCCGCGCGTTTCCCGTGTCCGGCTGCACCTGGGCGACCCGGACGATGGGCGGCGCGGTTCGGGGGTCGCTTTCACCCGCCCTGCTGCAGGCCACAAGGAGCAACGGAACAACACAGGAAATGGCTGGGAGTACAAAACGGCGACGCATGCGGCCTTCCGGAGTGGGGTGTCCGGACGCATTTTGTTCCTAGTGACTCATTTCGTCAATAGTCACTTCTGGTGTGGCTGCAAGCTCCTGAGGACCAGCTCCTGCAAGGCTTTGGGCGCTTCTTCGTGCAAGGGCGCCAGGTGCGGCAGCGTCACCGGGTTCAGATAAGGAAGCAGGACCTGATAGACCGCGCGGCCGGTCTCTTCAAGTGATGTCCGGCTCTCGAAGGCTCCGCAGGCACGTCCCTCCTTGATGATATCTTCAACAAGCTGCCCGATCCGGTCTTGATACGCCTTCGCTGATGGCCATTGATCCGTCGCAGCGGCGACGGCGATTTCATACAGGCGCCGATCCTGCAGAAACAGGCGAAGACCGGCCTCCACAGTGACGGTGAACAACACACGCAGCCTATCGTCAGGCGCTTGCACCCCCTGCAGGGCCTGACGAACCTCGCTTTCGATCTGACCGAGGCAATTGGCGCAGATCACCTCACCAATGGCCTGCTTGGAGGCAAAAAACTTGTAGATGTAAGCCTTGGAAAAACCGATGGCTTTGGCAAGGTCGGACACCGTGGTCTTGTCGTAGCCGTAATGGCTGAAATGCGCGGTGGCGGCCACGATGATCTGGGTGCGCACGTCGTGCTCGGCGGGGCCGCGCCCGCCGTCGAATGCTGCGGAGGTCGAAGTAGACATCGTGGAAGCGTAGCGCCGCGCCGTCACGCCGGCAAATGGTGACCGTTTGGGTATCGGTCCACCACCCGCCCGGCGGCTGTTTGATTTTCAGCTCCGGCAAAAGAGCAGGCAAGGCAAAGCGAAAGCAGCTGCCAAATGATCCTCGTCGCGCGTCTCATCAGCCTCATGCCTCTACGGCGACCGCCGAGCCGGATGCGGACGCAGCATCGGCGGCCGTGACATAGGCGAGCAATGCCGCGAACAGCAGCAAGCCCGCACTGGCCAGGAATGTGCAGGCGAAACCAACACTGTCCAACAGCACGCCGCCAAGGCTGGAACCCAGCGCGATCGAGCACTGCACCACCGCTACCATCAGCCCGCCGCCCGCTTCAGCGTTGTTGGTGAACGTGCGCGCCAGCCAGCTCCACCAACCCACCGGCGCAGCCGTGGCCAGCAGACCCCATGCCGAAAACAGTACGGCCGTCGGCCAGAGTTGAGGCCCCAGCGCCACGAGCGCCGCGGCAATCACCGCCATCAGGATCGGGACGGCCACCAGTGTGCGATAGAGACCACGCCTGATGAATGCCCCGATCGCGAGCGTGCCCTCAACGCCGCTTGCACCAATGGCCAGCAGCACCAGCGGAACGGCGGATTCCCCTGCACCCGTGACCTTTTCCAGGAACGGGCGCACATAGGTGAACAAGGCAAACTGCCCCATGAAGAAGATGCCGCACGCCGCCATTCCCAACATCACCACCCGCCGCCGCAGCAGTGCCAGCACCCCGCCCCGGGATTGCCGTCGTTCCGCGGCCATGGAAGGAAGACACAGCCACTGCCATGCCAGCGCGATGGCGGCCACAGGCAGGAGGCACAGGAATGCCCCACGCCATCCGATCACGCCGCCAAGGTAGCTGCCCAAGGGGGCAGCCACTACCGTTGCCAGCGCGTTGCCGCCATTGAAGATTGCCAGTGCTCGCGGCACCTGCGCTGCCGGCACCAGCCGCATGGCCGTGGCCGCAGACAAGGACCAGAAGCCACCGATCACCACGCCGATCAGTGCCCGGCCCATCATGTAGATCGGGTAGCTGGGAGCCAATGCCACCACCACGCCGGATACCGCCATCAATGCGGTGAGCGTCAGCAGCACTGTCTTCCGGTTGATGCTCCCGGCCAACCGGGAGATCGACAGGCTGGTCAGCACGGCGAAGGCACCAGAGATGGCAATCCCATACCCGGCCAGCCCTTCGCTCACGCCAAGGTCAGCCGCCAAGGGCGTAAGCAGGCTCACCGGCATGAATTCAGAGGCGATCAGTGCGAACACGCACAGCGTCATTGCCAGCACCCCGCCCCAGTTGGCCCGGTCGGCCGTCGCGTCGTTGCTGCTCATTTCCCAGCCAGGCCTTGCTGGAAGAACGTCGCCAACCTTGCGAAGGGAATCAGGTCGGTGCGGTCATACAGGTCTACATGACCGGCACCCCTCACCCAGTAGAGCTCCTTCGGCTGCCCTGCCCTGCGGTACGCGTCCTCGCTGAACTCACGCGAGTGTGCGTGATCGCCAGAGATGAACAGCATCGGCCTGGGCGAGATGGTCTCGATATCGTTGAAGGGGTAGAAATTGACGAACTTGACCAAGCTGCTGAACAGCGGCTGGGTGGTCAAGTCGCTGCGCTCGCCTTCGGCAGTGTAAGCGCCGCGCGACGTGCGGTAGAAATCAAAGAACTCGCGCTGCACTTCGGACGTATCGGCCTCGAGCTTGTTCACGGTGCCAGGTACATGGACTGCCGGCCCACCGTTGAACTCGACCAGACGCTGGTCCGTTGCAGCCTTGATCATCTGCCTGCGCTGCTCCAGCGATTGCGCGTGGTTCAGCCCTTGGCGCGCGGCGGCCCCCATGTCATACATGCTGACCGTAGCGATTGCCTTGATGCGCGGGTCGATCTTGGCTGCGCTGATCATGAAACTGCCACTGCCACAGATGCCCAGGCCACCAATCCGCTGCGGATCCACGAACGACTGCGTGCTCAGGAAGTCCACCGCCGCGCTGACATCGTCCGAATAGATTTCAGGCGACACCAGGTGCCGCGGGGTACCCGCGCTCTCTCCCCAGAAGGAAAGATCGATCGCCAACGTAACGAAACCCTGCTCCGCCAGCTTCTGCGCATACAGCTGTGAGCTCTGCTCCTTCACTGCGCCCATCGGGTGTCCGACCACCACGGCGGGTGCGCGGCCGCCACGCGTCAGGCCCTGAGGCCGGTACAGCGTCCCGACCACTTCCATCTGGTACTGGTTGAGGAAGCTGACGCGCTCGCCTTTTACGCTGGCGCTTCTGTAGAAATTGTCGGCGCCGGCGGTTCTTGTGGCCGCCGGCGCCTCGGCGGACAAGGCCGACTGCGGAACGAAATGGCTGGCGATCAGTGCCAACAGCAGCGTGGTGGGTTTCATGTACGGACGGCCTCAGTGGGGAGTCAGGTCGCCACGATAGGCGCCGCCCGCTACCGCGATAAGCCCGCTGAAAGTTGATGCATTATTGAGTTGCGCTCACAATTGGCCCATGAACGGCGTGAAGACCAATGATCTGCAAGCCTTCCTGGTGGTGGCACAGGAGCAGAGCTTCACCAGGGCAGCTGTCCGCCTCGGTGTTACGCCCTCAGCGCTCAGCCATTCCATGCGGCTGCTGGAAGAGCGCCTGGGCATCCGCCTGCTGGCCCGGACCACGCGCAACGTCTCCCTGACCGAGGCGGGCGAGCGCCTGATGCGCTCCATTGCACCGCATTTCGAGGCCATCGTCGCCAGCGTCGAGGCACTGGGGGATCTGCGCGACCGCCCGGCCGGAACTCTTCGTATCTCCTGTACGGACGATTCCATGGAGACCATCGTCCGCCCTCGCCTTGCCGGGTTCCTCGCCGAGTATCCGGACATCACACTTGAGTTCTACGTCGATTACGGCTTCACCAATGTGGTTGAACAGCGCTTCGACGCCGGCATCCGGCTGGGTGAGGCGCTCAGCAAGGACATGATCGCGGTCAGGGTCGGACCGGATTGGCGCCTGGTGGTGGTTGGATCCCCCGACTACTTCGAGAGGCACGCCAAGCCAAGGAAGCCTGCCGATATCACGCAACATCGCTGCGTGCACATCCGGCATCGCCCGAACGGCGCCATCTATGCCTGGGAGTTCGAAGAGAAGGGCAAGGAATTCACCGTGCGCGGTGATGGGCCACTGGTCTTCAACAGCATGATCCACGTCATCAATGCCGCACTGGATGGACTGGGCCTGGCGTATGCGCCCGAGCCGATGGTGGCCGACCACATTGCCGAGGGGCGGCTGGTTGCCGTGCTGGACAAGTGGTGCTTGCCTTTCCCCGGTTATCACCTGTATTACCCGAACCGTCGGCAGCCCTCGCCGGCATTTTCGGCGCTGGTGGCCTGGCTGAGGCGAGATGCCTGAGGTCCGGGGCGACACCAGGGCCGACAAGATCAGCGCGGCCCACATTGCCCGCGCCGGCTGAACGCCTCAGGTACTTCAGCGCACGAAAATACCCGGTCGATCACCGGCTTGATACCCAGTAGGACGCTCAGGACGGATGACGGCTAGATGTGAAACGCCGGACCCGCCGACAACGTCGCCGAACTCACCCTGACACGGAACGCAATGAGCAGGCTCGCGATGAGCATCACCGCCGCAGCAACGGTGAGCACGGCAACAATGCCCCCGAACCCGAACACCAGGCCGCCCAAAGCGGCACCCGCGGCGATGGAAGACTGCACAGCAGCGACCACCATCCCGCCGGCACTCTCGGCCTGATCGGGCACCGCACGTGCAACCCAGCTCGACCAGGCCACGGGCACGCCACCGAAGGCCAGGCCCCAGAGCGCGACCAGGACCGACAGCCCGCCAACGCCCACCGGCAACAGGAGCATGCCCAGCGCGGCTGCGCCGACCAAGGCGGGCATGATCACCAACGTGACTTTCAAGCTGCGCTCCATGAGCCAGCCGGCCAGCAGGGTGCCAACGAAATTCGCCACACCGAATCCGAGCAGAATCAGCGCCAGGCCATCCGCGCTCATCTGCCCCAGGCTCTCCAACGTGGGGCGGATGTACGTAAAGAGCGAGTACTGACCGGTGTGCGCCAGAACGCAGCCCAGCATGCCGACCGCAACGCCTGGCCGGCGCAGGAGCCGCACCACCGACTCTGGGACTGCCGCCTTGCGCGGGGCCATTCGGGGCAGCGTGAACCACTGGAACGCGAACGTGAGTCCACCTACCGCCGTCGCAGCCCAGAAAGCGCTGCGCCAGCCCAGCAGACCTCCGAGATAGCTCCCCAAAGGAACGGAAACCACGGTGCCGACCGCAATGCCGCTGAAGATGATGGAAAGTGCGCGAGGCACGCGCTGTGGCGGCACCAACCGCATGGCCACGGCCGCTGCCATGCTCCAGAAACCGCCCAGCGCGATGCCCAGAAGGACGCGCATCACCAGCAGGACGCCCATGCTGGACGACAATGCCACCAGGGCGTTGGAGAGGATCATCAGACCCGTGAAACTCAACAGCACCAGGCGCCGGTCTATCGAACGGGTCAGCCGCGGCACCAGCAGGCCAGCGAACAGGGCCACTACAGCGGTCACCGTCACTGCTTGACCAGCCAGCGCCTCCGACACCGCCAGGTCCGCCGCCATCGGCGTCAACAGGCTGGCAGGCAGATATTCGGCGGTGAGCAGCCCGAAGACACCCATGGCCAGCGAAAACACCGCTACCCATGCCGACGAAGAAGGTTCCCCGCTACTCCAGGCCACAGAATCAGGTGCGTCTGCGGCATCAGCTACGTCATTACTCATCAAAGATCCCAGTGCAATCGTGCAGCCGAGAGTCTAGGGAGCCACACCCGGATGATCTATGATTGCCTGACCTGTATTTTTGATCGAAACCCCGGGTCGTCTCCATGCGCCACGCTCCATCCCAGCCCACCGACCTGATCAGCGAGCTGCTGACCGGCATGCGGCTGCATGGCGTTCAATACCGACGCATTCAGACCGGGCCGACCTTTGGACTTGGATTTCCTCCGAAGCCAGGCCATGCCTACTTCCATTACCTGGCAGTGGGCACTGCCATTCTTCGTGGCGCGGACGGCAGCCAACACCGCCTGTCTGCCGGGGATGTCGTGCTTCTTCCCCGCGGAGAAGAACACGCGTTGCTGTCGGGCGACGACCACCCCGTCCAGTGCCTGGAAACGATAGACGCAGCCCCGTTGGGTGACGCGGTGAGCGGCATAGACACATGCCCGAGCACGCATGCCGTGCCGAGCGCAGTGCTCTTCCACGGCTGCATGGTGTTCGATCTGGGCGGCATGCAAGGGCTGAGCAAGGTGATGCCGGCGGTGATGTTGGCCGATGGCAACGGCACGCAGTTCCCTGGGCTGTTGCCCATGGTCGACGCGATGAAGCGCGAGGTCTGCTCCGGACGTATCGGATATGCAGGAATACTCTCCCGGCTGGCGGATGCAGTGGCCGCCATGATCGTTCGTGACTGGGTCGAGCGCGGTTGCGACGGCGCATCCGGCCTGGTCATGGCCATGCGCGACCCGCGTCTATCGCTGTCGTTGCTTGCCCTGCACAGAGACCCCGGGCGTGACTGGACCGTCGAAGCGCTGGCCGCAGAATCCAACATCTCACGCTCTGTCTTTGCAGATCGGTTCCAGACCGTTATTGGAACCGCACCCCTGCGGTACGTGACTGAGCTGCGAATGCAATTGGCGAGCCGATGGCTGACCCACCAGAGCCTACCGATCGAGGTAGTGGCAGAGCGTCTCGGCTACGCGTCGCAGGCCGCTTTCAGTCGCGCCTACAAGCGCATTATGGGGCACTCGCCTGGGGCGACCCGGCGCGGGCGCGCCTTGGCCTCGACATAGAAAGACCTGCCGCCCTGCCTCCGAACAACCGTACTGCACTGTGCGGTTCATCGCCGCTGCAGCTCTGCAGCGCGCTTCATCATCAATGCGCACTACGTTCCCGAAGACCAGCAGTGCGCCGGGCAGGCTGGCATCCATCGTAGCCGAGGAGCACGATGGATGGCGCGTTGCCGGCCAGCGGCCGGCACTACCCTTGCCTTGCTGACTCCGGGTCGCCTCAGGATCAGACCGCATTGAGCGGCGAGCACGCCAACCGGGCCCGGCCTTCACAGTTACCACGGCCCCTGCAATGCAACCATGCAGGACGCGCCCTGCCCCCATCGGTAACCTATGCCCCACCTTCGTCGTCTTTTTGGCCGCTGGCTGCGCCTGCGTCGTCGTGTGCGTTGGCGCTGGCGTGAGCACCAGGCCTCGGCCCCGGCCATCGAGGCCACCGAGGGCCCACTGCGTGCCGCGCTGTACAACGTTGAACAGATGGAGGAGTACGGCCGCGCGCTTGCGCGACAGCATCGCGTGCGGTTGCGCCCCAGCCCGGAGCGCCTGCTAGAACGGCTGCAGGCCAACGAGCGTGTGCTGGAAGACGCCAACACGCTGCTGAGCAGCGTAGTGCGCGAACAGCGGCCGGTGACCCCGGCCGGGGAATGGCTGCTCGACAACTACTACCTGGTCGAAGAACAGATCCAGACCGCGCGACGCCACCTGCCGCGCGGCTACAGCCGCCAGTTGCCTTCACTTGCCTCCGGCCCATCGGCCGGGTTGCCACGGGTGTATGAGCTGTCGATGCAGGCGATCGCGCACGGTGACGGCCGCATTGACGCCGATACGCTGGGCCGCTTCATCGCCTCGTACCAGTCGCTCGCGCCGCTGAGCCTGGGCGAACTGTGGGCGGTTCCGATCATGCTGCGCCTGGCACTGCTGGAGAACCTGCGGCGCATGGCCGCGCGGGTGATGCGCGATGGGACCGACCGCCGCCTCGCCACGCAGTGGGCTGACAACCTCAATCGCGCGGCGTCCGATACCCCTACCGATGTGGTCCTGGTGGTTGCCGACATGGCGCGATCCGCGCCGCCGCTGACCGGCGCGTTCATCGCCGAGCTGACGCGCTCGCTGCAGGGGCGCGGCGGCGCGTGGGCCATGCCCATCGCCTGGCTGGAACAGTGGGCGGCAGCGGCTGGGCAGCGCATCGACGAACTGGTTGCCGCCGAGGGGCAGCAGCAGGCGGCCGACCAGGTCTCCATCGGCAACAGCATCGGCAGCCTGCGCTTCCTCTCCACCATGGATTGGCGCACCTTTGTCGAAGACATGAGTGTGGTCGAGCAGCGGCTGCGGGAAGACCCCATGGCCGTCTATGCGCAGATGGATTTCGGCACCCGCGATGCCTACCGCCACGTGGTGGAGAAGATTGCCCGCGGCAGCCGCATCGCCGAGGAGCGCGTTGCGGTCATCGCGCTGGACCTGGCACGGGCGGCTACGCCGGCGGACGGCCCACGCACGCACGTGGGCTACTGGCTGGTCGGCGAAGGCCTGCAGACCACTGTAGCGGCGGTGGCCGAGGCAGCACCGCGCCACCGCAAGGCACGGCGACTGGCGCATCGCGTGCCGCTTGCGCTGTACCTGCTGCCGATCGGCCTGCTGGCGGTGCTGGCGACCAGCGGCCTGCTGGCAACCGGCAGCGGCTCGGTACCTGTCTGGCTGGCCGCGCTGCTCGGGCTGCTGGCATTCAGTGAACTCGGCATCGTGCTGGTGAACTGGACCGCGACGGTGCTGGTCGCCCCCAGGCCGCTTCCCAAGCTTGATTTCAGCGAAGGCATTCCTGCCGCGTGCGCCACCGTGGTCGCGGTCCCCTCGATGCTGTCCAGCGTCGACGGCATCGACGTTCTGGTCGAAGCGCTGGAGGTGCGTTTCCTGGCCAACCGCGATCCCCAGCTGCGCTTCGTGTTGTTGACGGATTTTCTCGACGCGCCAGCAGCACAGGCGCCGATGGACGACGCTCTGCTTGCGCACGCCGTGGCACGGATCGAGGAATTGAACCATCGTTACGCGCCCGAGCGAGGCGATCGCTTCTACCTGCTGCACCGGCCCAGGCAATGGAACCCGGGCGAAGGTGTGTGGATGGGCCACGAGCGCAAGCGCGGCAAGCTGGCCGCGCTCAATGCCCTGCTCCGCCAAGGCGATGCGGCGGCGTTCATGCGCATCGTCGGAGACGCGGCGGCCCTGATCGGCGTCCGTTACGTCATCACGCTGGACTCGGACACGCAGCTTCCGCGGGATGCGGCACGCGCGTTCGTCGCCACCTTGGCGCACCCGCTCAACCGCCCGCGCTTCGATCCGCAGCTGCAACGCGTAGTGGAGGGCTACGGCATCCTGCAGCCCAGCGTCGGCACCAGCCTGGGCCGGCGCCGCACCTCGCGTTTTGCCAGGATGTTCGGCAGCGAGCCCGGCATCGATCCGTACACGCGCATGGTTTCCGACGTCTACCAGGATCTGTTCGACGAAGGCTCGTTCGTTGGCAAGGGCATCTATGACGTCGAGGCCTTCGAGCATGCGCTGGAGGGCCGCCTGCCCGAGAACCGCATCCTCAGCCACGATCTGCTGGAAGGCTGCTATGCACGCGCAGGCCTGGTCAGTGATGTGCGCCTGTACGAGGACTATCCCGAGCGCTACGCCGCCGATGCCAAGCGCCGTGCGCGCTGGATCCGTGGCGACTGGCAGCTGCTGCCGTGGTTGTTGCCGTGGACACCGCGCCCGGGCCCGGGCTGGGAACGCAACCGGCTCAGCCTGCTTTCGCGCGGCAAGTTGCTGGACAACCTGCGCCGGAGCGTGGTTCCGATTGCTGCCCTTGCGTTGTTGCTTGCTGGCTGGCTGTATGCGCGGAACCCTGCTGCGTGGACCGCGTGGGTGCTGGCGCTGTGGTTCGCGCCGCCGCTGATAGGCATGCTGCGTGATGGCCTGAGCGTTCCGGAAGACACGCCGCTGGAAGCGCATTACATCAAGGTCGGGCGCGGTACGTTGCAGTCGTTGCTGCGCGCGTCCACCCAGATAGCGTGCCTGCCCTACGAAGCACTGCTGGCCAGTGACGCCGTGCTGCGCACGCTCTGGCGCATGGCCGTCACACGCCGTCACCTGCTGCAATGGAATCCCTCCAGCGAAGTCGAACGCCGCCTTGGTAGCGATCGCGGCGCGGAATGGCGGGTGATGGCGCCATCCTCGCTGCTGGCGCTCGCGCTGGTGGCTGTGGTGGCCGGCGTGCGTCCGCAGGCACTGCCGATTGCCCTGCCCCTGCTGTTGGCGTGGACCTTTGCGCCGGCATTGATGGCGTGGCTGGGTCGCCCGCCGGCGGCGAGCGTGGCCGAGTTGTCGGTCACGCAACGGGCGTTCCTGGGCCGGCTGGCGCGGCGCACCTGGTCCTTCTTCCAGGCCTGGGTGCGCGAGCAGGATCATTGGCTGCCGCCGGACAACATCCAGGAGCATCCGGCGCTGGTGGTCGCGCGGCGGACCTCGCCGACCAACATCGGCCTGTCCCTGCTGGCCAATCTGTCTGCGTGGGATTTCGGCTATCTGCAGCAGGGCGCGGTGGCGGAACGTACCGCCCGCACGTTCGATACGCTGGACCAGCTGCCGCGCCATCGCGGCCACTTCCTCAACTGGTACGACACCGAAACCCTGGCGCCGCTGCCGCCGCGCTACGTCTCCACCGTCGACAGCGGCAACCTTGCCGGCCACCTGCTTACCCTGCGCCAAGGCCTGCTCGCGCTGGTGGACGCGCCGGTGCTGGCGCCGCACACGTTCGATGGCCTGGCCGATACGCTGGGCGTGCTGGAAGAGGAGCGGCAGCGTCATCGCGCCGACGATGCGTCGCTGGTCGAGGCGCTCAATCATCTTCGCCAGCGTTTGGCGTCTACGCGTGTCGAGCGTCCCGTCGGGACGGCGCAGTTGCTGGCCCGCCTGCAGGAACTGGCCGGTCTGGCCGACGCCGTGCTGCTGCAATGGCCGGCACCGCCTTCGCCCGAGGACGGTGAGCTGCATTGGCCGGCCCTGTTCGCCGCCGAATGCCATGCCGCCCAGGCCTCGCTGGCCGATATCCCTGCCGATGCCAGCGCGGCCGTCGATGCACCGGTGCCAAGCCTGCGCCAGTTGGCCGCCCTGCCCGGTACGGCCGGCGCGGACGCGCGCGTACGCATCGAGCAGCTGCAGGACCTGGCGCACCGCGCCGGGCAGTTCTCGCTGATGGAATACGGGTTCCTGTTCTACCGTACCCGCAACCTGCTTTCGATCGGCTACAACGTAGACGACCACCGCCTCGACAACAGCTTCTACGACCTGCTGGCTTCCGAAGCGCGGCTGGGCGCGTTCGTTGCCATTGCGCAGGGCCAGCTTGCACAGGAAAGCTGGTTTGCGCTCGGGCGCATGCTCACCGAGGTCAACGGTACGCCGACGCTGCTGTCATGGAGTGGCTCGATGTTCGAGTACCTCATGCCGCAGCTGGTGATGCCCAGCTATCCGGACACGTTGCTGGACCAGACCGCACGGCACGCGGTCGAGGCGCAGATCGTCTACGGCCGTACGTTGAACCTGCCATGGGGCGTGTCCGAGTCCGGCTACAACGCCGTCGATGCCCGCCTGAACTACCAGTACCGGGCGTTCGGCGTGCCCGGATTGGGGCTCAAGCGCGGCCTGGGCCAGGACCGGGTCATCGCGCCCTATGCCAGCATGATGGCGCTGATGGTGGCGCCGGAAGCGGCCTGCCAGAACCTCCAGGCGCTGCAAGAACTGGGCTTCTGCGGGCGTTTCGGCATGTACGAGGCGATCGACTACACGCCCACCCGGGTGCCGCCGGGACAGGATCACGTCCTGCTGCGTTCGTTCATGGCCCACCACCAGGGCATGGGCCTGCTGTCGCTGGATTACCTGTTGCGTGACCAGCCGATGCAGCGCCGCTTCCTTGCCGATGTCGAGTTCCAGGCGACCTTGCTGCTGCTGCAGGAACGTATCCCGCGCGTGGGCGTGTTCCATCCCCATGAGGTCGAAGCGCTTGGCGAGCACTCGGCCCTGGCCGAGCACGAGACGTCCCTGCGTGTCCTGCGCGACCCGGGTGGCCCGCGCCCGGAAGTGCAGCTGCTGTCCAACGGTCGCTACCACGGCATGCTGACCCATGCCGGCGGCGGCTACAGCCGCCACGGCGACCTGTCACTTACCCGCTGGCGCGAGGACGGTACCACCGATGCCTGGGGCACGTTCTGCTATCTGCGCGACGTGGACAGCGGCGAGTTCTGGTCTGCCGCCTACCAGCCCACCTGCGTGGCAGTGGACAATTACGAGGCGATCTTCTCTGACGCCAAGGCGGAATTCCGCGGTGTGCGCCGCGGCTGCGAGAGCCACCTGCAGGTCGCCATCTCCGCCGAGGACGACATCGAGCTCAGGCGCCTGCGCCTGACCAACCGCAGCCGTCGCCCGCGCACGGTCGAGATCACCACCTATGCCGAAGTGGTGCTGGCACCCGCAGCGGCCGACGATGCGCACCCGGCCTTCAGCAACCTCTTCGTGCAGAGCGAGATCCTGGCCGCCAAGCAGGCGGTGCTGTGCACGCGCCGGCCACGTTCGCACGACGAGGTGCCGCCGTGGATGTTCCATCTGGTGGCGGTGCACGATGCGGAAGTGGTGGCGATCTCCTATGAAACCGACCGTGCGCGCTTCCTGGGCCGTGGCAACACGCCGCGGACGCCGCAGGCATTGACCACCGATGCCGACCTGTCCGGCACCGATGGCTCTGTGCTGGACCCGATCGTGGCCATCCGCGTCCGCGTGGTGCTTGAGCCCGAGCAGACCGTACAGCTGGACATGGTGTATGGCATCGGCGCCAGTCGCGGCGGTTGCGAAGCACTGGTGGACAAATACCGTGATCGCCGCCTGGCCGACCGCGTCTTCGATCTGGCCTGGACACACAGCCAGGTGGTGCGCCGGCAGATCAACGCAAGCCAGGCCGAGGCATCGCTGTATGAGCGCCTGGCCAGCCACGTGCTGTATGCCGGTCCGCTGCTGCGCGCCGGTGCAGGCGTCCTGCAGCAGAACCAGCGAGGACAATCCGGGCTGTGGGGCCATGCCATCTCCGGCGACCTGCCCATCGTGCTGCTGAAGGTCACCGACGCGGACAACGTGGAACTGGTCCGGCAACTGGTGCAGGCGCATGCCTACTGGCGCCAGAAGGGCCTCAACACCGACCTGGTCATCTGGAACGACAGCAAGGCCGGCTATCGGCAGGAGCTGCAGGACCAGATTCTGGGGATGGTGGCCGCCAGTTCGGAGACCGGCCTGCTCGACCGCCCCGGCGGCATTTTCGTGCGGCCGGTGCAGAACATGACCCACGAGGACCGCATTCTGTTGCAGGCGGTGGCACGGGCGGTCATCAGCGACGAAGACGGTACGTTGGTCGCGCAGGTGGGGCGTCAGCCGTTGCCTCCGCGACGGATCCCGGCCCTGGTGCCGCAGGCGCTGCAGCAGGAGCTGGCCCTGTCGATGGAGGCGACGCCTGGGCTGCCCATCGTTGCCGACCTGGGCCCGGAGCCCGGACTGCCGCCGAGCGCCGAGCACGACGAAGAAGTGGACGACCCGTGGCCTTTCCTTCCTTACCGCGGCACCGGCCGATTCGACAACGGCACCGGCAGTTTCAGCGAGGACGGCCGCGAGTACGTGGTGGTGGTACGCGAAGGCGCGCCGACGCCGGCGCCATGGGCCAACGTGATCGCCAACGCCCGCCTGGGCACGGTCGTCAGCGAGAGTGCACCGGGCTACACATGGTTCGAGAATGCACACGAATTCCGCCTGACGCCCTGGCTCAATGATCCGGTGTCGGACACTGGGGGCGAAGCTTTCTACGTGCGCGACGAAGACACCGGTCGTGTCTGGTCGCCGATGCCGCTGCCGCGCCGTGGCACCGGCGCGTACCGTACGCGCCATGGCTTCGGCTACACGGTCTACGAGCATGTTGAAGACGGCATCGCCAGCGAGTTGTGGGTCTTCGTCGACGTCGCCGCGCCGCTGAAGTTCTCGGTCCTGCGGCTGCACAACCTGTCGGGCCGGCCACGGCGGTTGTCGGCCATCGGCTACGTTGAATGGGTGATGGGTGACCTGCGCGCGAAGTCGCGCATGCACGTACTCACCGAACGTGACCCGCAGAGTGGCGCGCTGCTGGCGCGCAACACCTACAGCACCGACTTCGGCGGCCGGATGGCCTTCTTCGACACCGATGCCGATGGCTGCGGCTGGACCTGTGACCGACTGGAGTTCATCGGCCGCAACGGCAGCCTGCACGCTCCGGCGGCGCTGCGTCGCGAGCGCCTGGATTCACGGCTGGGTGCCGGCCTGGATCCGTGCGCGGCGATCCAGGTGCCGTTGCTGCTGGCTGCAGGCGACCGCAGCGAAACCACGTTCCGCCTTGGCGCCGGGCGCAACCGCAAGGAAACGCTGGCGTTGGCACGAAGCCGCCAGGGCGCCCATGAGGCCATCGACGCGCTGGACGCGGTGCGCATCCACTGGCGCAACGTGCTGGCCACGGTGCAGGTGCGCACGCCAGACCCGGCGCTGGACGCACTGGCCAACGGTTGGCTGGTCTACCAGACGCTGGGCTGCCGCTACCTGGCACGCAGTGGCTACTATCAATCAGGCGGTGCGTTCGGTTTCCGCGACCAGCTGCAGGATGCACTCGCCCTCGTGCACGCTCGCCCGGACCTGACCCGCGAGCACCTGCTGCTATGCGCTGCACACCAGTTCACCGAAGGCGATGTGATGCACTGGTGGCACCCTCCGCAAGGTCGCGGCGTGCGCACCCGCTGTTCGGACGATTACCTCTGGCTGCCGCAGGGGGCATGCCGCTACCTGGAGGTTACCGGCGACGGCAGCGTGCTGGACGAAGTGGTCGGCTACATCGAGGGGCGCGCGGTGACACCCGAAGAGGAAGGGTATTACGACATGCCCACGCCTTCGACGCAGCGCGGCACGCTGTATGCGCACTGCGTGCTCGCGCTCGAGCGCGGTTGCCGCTTGCTCGGCGAGCGCGGCTTGCCACTGATGGGCAGCGGGGATTGGAACGACGGCATGAACCGCGTCGGCGACCAGCAGCGCGGTGAAAGCGTGTGGCTCGGCTTCTTCCTGCATGACACGCTCCGCCGCTTCATCGGGCTGGCCAACGCGCATGGCGATGCACCCCGTGCAGAGTGGTGCCAACAGCAGGCCGAAAGCCTGCGCCAGAACCTGGAACAGCATGCCTGGGACGGGGCATGGTATCGCCGCGCCTGGTTCGACAACGGCGCCCCGTTGGGCTCGTCACAGAACGAAGAATGCCGCATCGATTCGATTTCGCAGAGCTGGTCGGTGCTGTCAGGCGTCGCCGCGCCTGAACGTGCCTCGCAGGCGCTGGATTCGCTGTACACGCACTTGGTGCGAAAGGACGCCAAGCTGATCCAGCTGCTCGATCCGCCCTTCGACCAGACCCCGGAAGACCCCGGCTACATTCGTGGCTACGTACCGGGCGTGCGCGAGAATGGCGGCCAGTACACCCACGCGGCCGTGTGGGCGGCCATGGCATTCGCACAGCAGGGCGATGCGGTGCGTGCCTGGGAGCTGGCCGGCATGATCAACCCGCTCAGTCACACCCTGGACCCGGAGGCGATCCAGACCTACCGCGTCGAGCCCTATGTGCTGGCAGCCGATGTCTACGCCGTGCCTCCGCACGTCGGGCGAGGCGGCTGGACGTGGTACACCGGCTCGGCCGGTTGGATGTATCGCCTGCTGGTCGAATCGCTGCTGGGCATACGTCGGCAGGGCGATCGTCTGTCGCTGGCACCGTGCCTGCCCGATCACTGGCCGTCATTCGAACTGAGCTACCGCTTCGGCCGCAGCTTCTACGAGTTCGTGGTGACCCGTACTGCGCAGGACCAGCCTACGCTGCACGTGGATGGCGTGCTGCAGCCGGACCTCAGCGTCCTGCTGCGCGACGACGGCCATCACTACCGCGTCGCGCTTGACCTGGGCGCGGCCCCGGGATGAACGTGCGCCCTGAAGTACAGGTGCAGCTTGATGCACTGGCCGAGATGCTGGTGCACTGGTTGGCGCGGTCGCGCCATCCGGCGCAGTTCTGGCCGCAGTTCGAAACGCTGGCTGCGGAGATTCTGGACCAATGCGAGCACACGGAGAGGGGCCAGGCGCACGCGTGCATCCAGGCCATGCTCAAAAGCCACGCGCTGGAGCTTCCATCCTGGTACGAGCGTGATGACAGCCTGCCGCCGGGGACGCCAGGAGAGTGAAGGCCAGCGCGCTGCGTTACGATGCCGGGCTCAACTGACCAGAGATGCGCGTGCCCGTCTCCACTCGCCTGTTGCTTGCCATCGCAGCTTCCCTGCTGCCGCTTTCCGGGACGATCGCAGCACCGTCCACGCAGCCCGCTTCCACCGCCCCGGCCAGCAGCTGCCAGGACGACGCGTCCCGCTGCCCCGCATGGATGCCCTCACAGGCCGAGATGCGCAACACCATCGCCGACTACTTCTGCGAGCTGGCTGACCAGGGGCGCATCCAGCCTCGGGTAAAGCCGTTGGTCCGCGCCGAATCCTCGCCACTGAACTGTGGTGCGCTGGGAGAGCAGGCCGGTTCGAACTTTGTCTGCGGCGGTGAAATGCGTTTCGTCGGCAAGGGCGGCGAAATGGACACCATCACGTTCAGTCCCACGCTTCGCCGCGAGGAGGATGGGCGCATCGCGCTCTACGTGGGCAATGACGAGGAAGGTGAACAGGTGTGGCGGGTGCCCGCCCCGCGGGCCACCTCAGTGACATGCGCGGGGCGCTGAGCGCGGCACATCTGCGCGCGCTCCGCTTCGGATCAGTTTGTGCGGAATTTCACGATCGGACCTGTTACGGGCGCCCATTTTCAAGTGAGCCATTGGCGCGTCCGGCTTTGCTGGGCGCCAGGCTATCGTCCCCCTGCCGCATGACGGCCTCGATCCAGTCGACGTAGCGTGACACGCGAACGTTGTGGACCATCTGGCCATAGAAACCCGCTTCAAGGGCATGCTCCGGTACGGCCGTGATCCAGGACCCGAGTCCCACCAATTGCCAGGTGCCGTGGTCGTTGACCACAAGCGGGCCACCGCTGTCTCCACTTCCCAGTACGCCCTCAAGCGGCAGGCCCTGCGGCGGCGGATCGAACCGGTACCAGAGATACCGCTGATTGCCGCCGGTAATCGTGTTGTGGGCCCGCCGCAGGGATGTACGGTGCGGCGCATCCGGCAACTGGCCAACCGCACCGTTGCCGGTGGCGCCCTTCCCTATCAAGACGGCGACCCGCGTGACCTCTGCTGAACCCCGATACAGCGCCACGGGCGTGGCATCGGTCACCGGCGCGGCAAGCTTGATCAGCGCGATGTCATCCGAGGCTGCCAGGAAGGCATGGATCCGGGAAGGACTTCCTGTTGCCATCGCCTCCTTGCCCAGGGCCTCGGGCATCCTCCGGTAGCCGGGATGCAGGAATACGCGTTCAACGCCATACGCGTTGCCATTGATCGCGATCGTTGCTCCCATTCCTTCCATCGGCGCTGCATGCGCTGCGGTCAGCACCCAACGCGGGGCGATGAGAACGCCGTGCCCCTCTCCTGGCATGTCCGCCAGCGCCGGGAAGTCAGATCGTTCGATGCGGTACCTGCCATCTTCGACATCATCACGGATGACGATGGCCCCGGCAGCGAACGGGAGCGCGGCAAGCAGCAGAAAGAGCCAGCGATTCATCGAAAGCATTCATCCTTGTGGTCGATCGATCCAGCCTAGCAAACGCATCGACACTGCTGATGGACGCGCGACCAATTCCCGTGGCGGCCGACGAAGGGGTGGAAACCACGCCTGAAGCCGGGAAGCGCCGAGACGTTTAGTGTTCACCGCGCAAGGCGAGCCTGGCATTCCGGCGGATCGCACAGCCCGTACGTGCGTAGGATTTCCAGATTGGTTCGCGCCCTTGAACCTCTCTGTTCACAGCCCCCGAGCGAAGATCGGGAACAGGGAAGGGCCCCGTCCATGAGAACGGCGCGCCCTTCACCGGGTGAAGTACAGAAACCCAGCCACGGCGATCGGCATCGGGTCGGCCTCGATGCGCTGGGCCACCAGTGCCATCACTTCGATGCCATCGCCCTGGGCTTCGGGTGCTGACTGGACCACCCGCATTCCTCCGGGTTCGCCCTGCGTCCCCGGCCCATCGAGGGAAAGCCCTTTGGTGAGGTCTGCAGCAAGGGCTGCATCGAAGACAGCCACCACGGAACTGCGCGACAGTATCAGCCGCGTGGACGGATGACCGAAGACCAGAGCCGGTGCTGGAAGCTTCATTTCCGCGACAATGCCGGGCATGTCGCCCAGTGCATTGCTGTAACCCCCACCCTTGCCGGCGATCGGCTGCCAGCCACCCGATGGCTTCCCGCGGGTTGCGATGTCACGCAATTGATGGGCCAACGCCCGGAATGCGGTGCGATCCGCCTTGCAGGACACGAGCGCCAGCGCCTGATCGATTTCATCCTGCCTGGGAACGGTGTTGCGGATCGATTCTGCTGCCGGGGCGTTCGGCGCAATGACAAGCCCCAAGCCTGCGAGCAGTAGAATCCTGTTCAACGTAAGGGTGATCAATGCGCAATGCTCCTGCCTGGGGTGCCAACACTGTTCGGCACCACACCGCACAGCTGGGAAACACCCTCTTTATCGGGAAACATCATTACCAGCGAGCGCTTCCCGCGCGGCGATTCTTTCGACCAGCGTATCGATCGCAGCCTCCATGGCGCGCGCCGTCTGGTCGCCGCTCTGGTTGGTGATGATGAAGATGCCAAGATCGTATTTGGGCACGATGTAGATGTAGCACTGCGACCGCGGTACGCCACCATGATGCGCATGGTAGACGCCCTTCAGCCGGTCACCGGAAACGATGTTCCAGAAGTAGCCGATGCTGAACTCCGAATCGAACGTGACCAGAGGGCGATGCGACTCCTTTACCACCGGCCCGTTGGCCAGCTGGAACCTGAGGTACTTCACCATTTCCGGGACAGTTGCCTTCACGTTCCCGGAGGCGCCCCACGGCAACTGTGGCATCGGCGTGGTCGGTATCGGGTTGTCGCTGTGATAGCCGACCGCAAGCCGGGACGCTTCGCTGTCGCTGAGTCTGATTCTGAGACCCGTCATCGCCGCGGAATCGCCAAGGAATCCCCGTAACAGCGACTCGTAGTCGCTGTTGTAGACGGTTTCCAGGATATGCGCTGTCAGTTCCGTTCCGGCACTGGAGTAGGCTTAGTCCTTGCCGGGTGCCCGGTCAATCTCGACGGCGTGCAGATCCTTGAAGAAGTCAGCCTTGCCGTAGTGCGCATAGAGGGTATTGAGTTCGCTGGGCGTACGATGATCGGTGAAGTCCTCCAACACCGTGTTCGCGCGTTCCGGCAGCATGTTCGGCAGGCCGCTGGTGTGCGACAGCAGATGGCGGATGCGGATGGGCTCGCCCTTGTACTGCAGGTTCGGATAGTCCCCCTGCAGGTACTGCCGGACGTCGTCGTCCAGACTGACCTTGTGTTCCAGAACGGCATTGGCCATCAGGGTGCCGGCCAGGGTCTTGCTCAACGAACCGATCTCGTAGAGGGTCGCATCGGTTGGAGGGCCAGGCTTGCCGGTTTCCATGTCGCCGCGATGACGGACGAATTCCTCGCCCCGGTACACGACGCCGATCGAGGCCGAATGAAGCAACGGCTGCTGGATCAGCGCTGCGGCGATCTCATCGATCTCCGCCCCCAGATCCGTCGTTGCGGCCTTCTCGCTGGCGCAGCTTGCGGCCAACAGCGCGGCCGACACTACGAGGCAGCGGAACCATCGCCTGTTTCGAACAGTCATCGGATTCGCATGCATGCGTAGGCGCTTGAAGGGAGGTGGGAAAAGGGCTCTTAAGATACCCGATGGCAGGGGCTCGATTGCCGATGGATGCCGAGCCTCGCCCCGGGTCGAGCTCCCCTGCCCGGTGCACGCCCGTCGCTGAACGCTGCCAGCATCTCCACGCAATCTCCATCGCCCCTCCATGCTCCCTCCAAAGGACTGCAGATACTGGCAGCGATCAGGGGAAATGCCTCCATCGATCCCCTGCCCCATCCTCGATCTGCCCAGGTCCCCATGAAGCCCCCACACGATCCGGCCGTCGCAGCCGGCAGCATCGGCCAGCAGAATGCGGCCGCCACCCTGAAAGCCATCCTGCGCACCTACCCCTGGCAGCTCACCGGCACCTTTTCGCTGGTGGCGCTGGAGAATGCGCTGCTGCTGGCCTATCCGCTGTTCGCCGGCTTCGCGGTGGACGCGATCATCCGTGGCAACGTCGGCCATGCCATTTCCTACGCCGGCGTGGTGCTGCTGTTTTGGCTGGTAGGCGCCGCCCGCCGTGCGGTCGATACACGCACCTTCACCCGTATCTACGCCGATCTGGCCGTAAACGTGGTGCAGGCGCAGCGACGCCTGGGCCAGGCCACCTCCACCTCGGCGGCGCGGGTGGTACTGGCCCGCGAGTTCGTCGACTTCTTCGAGAAGCACGTGCCGATCATCGCCACTGCGCTCGTTTCCATGTTCGGCGCGGCGGCGATGCTGCTGGCAATCGAACCCCTGGTGGGGGCCGCCAGCCTCATCGCCCTGCTCGGTGCGCTGGTGTTGCTGCCCTCGTTCGCTCGCCGCAACGAGCAGTTGCACGGCCGCCTGAACAACCGGCTGGAGCATGAAATCCGGCTGGTCGACCGGGTTGGCCCGTCCGTGCTGCGCCGCCACTACCGCACCCTGTCGCGACTGCGCATCCTGCTGTCCGATCGCGAGGCTGGTGCCTTCGTGGTGGTCGGCGCGGCCGCTGCGGTGCTGTTTGCCTTGACCATCGGCCGCCTCGCCACGACCGATGGCGTGACCCCTGGCCACGTTTATGCGGTGATGACCTACCTGTGGACCTTTGTCGGCAGCCTGGACGATGCACCGTCGATGGTCGACCAGCTGGCAAGGCTGAAGGACATCGGCCGACGGGTCAGCCCGGGAATGGAGGATGCAGAGAGCAACGTCCGCCCTGGGCCATGAGCCGCCGCCGGCTGTCTAGGCGATTGTCTCCATTGCTGCGGGCAGAGCGACAACCGAGCCGCCCAGCACCCGCCAGACACCGTCCGTCTTCCCCCAGAATCGGCAGTACCTGAAGCGGCCAGAGAAGGCTTCGCCATCGAAGGTTCCGGCCAGGTCCGCAGTGGTGAGTGCAACAGCGGTTTGATCATGCAGGGCAATCTCCACCGATTGCCATTCGGCCACGCTCAGCTTCTGGCGCCCTGAACGATGCAGGGCCAGATCATCCTGCTTGCCAAACACTTCGCCCGAAGGCCCCACAAAGATCAGGGCGTCTGCAATCAGGCCATCCAGCGCGGCCACGTCGCTGGTGAGCATCGCGATGCGCAGCGCTTCTTCGAGCTGCCGTATTTCAGTGTCCATGCCGGCTCCATGGTAGTTGGGCGATTGCTGCGTCAGTGACAACCTGCCATCACTACCGATGGGCTTCGGGCGCCAGGGTATGGATCACCCTGCCCTGCGCGTCCAGGAACTCGATGGCCCCGTAGCCTTCCGGCGTTACGGTCAGGCGCAGCCTGGCGCGGTCCTGTTGATCGTTCAGCGCGATGGCAGGGGTGCCATCGGCAGCCACCGCCATCTCGATGCGTGTTGGCGTCTGCACCCCCGGAATCAGGCGGTTGTCCAGCCGCGGCTCGCGAATCAGCGGCGGCGCCTGGTTGATCGAGAACCGCACGTCGCCGTCAGGCGACACACGCCAGCCAATTGCATCCATGGCCGGGTGGTCAAGCGCCAGTACGGCAATGCCGCCCTCCACGTCTGCGGTTCCAAAGCCACCGCGCTCGCTGCCCTTGTGGTCGTACAGCACAATGCCCGCCACATTGAAGGCTCGCTTGTACTGGATGCCATCGATGATGGGCGGTGGCGTCTGGCCCGAGAGCGTCATCCGGATCACCCCGTTCTCGTCGACGATATCGATCCGCCGCGCCGTGATGCGTTCTTTGTCCGGAGCATCCACACGGGTCTGCGGCGAGGTGCTGACGATCACCTTCTGCAGCTGCTCGACCGAAGGGCGTTTGGGGCTGTTTGTTTCCGCTGCCAGGGCGGCCATGGAAAAAGAAGAAAACGCGATGGCGGTTGCAATGCAGTGTGTTCGATTCATGGGTTCTCCCAGGGCCAGGAATGATGCACGCGCGGAAACGGGACTACGCCGGCCATGTCAGCCACGCGCCCGGCTCGACGACCTGCACGGCCACGGCACGGTCACCGGCTGCCTTGCGAAGCCGTCCAAGCGGGTCGTCCACTTCCGCATAGTTGTCCATTCCGCTGATGCCATAGTGAATGGGCACCAGCGTGCGTGCACCGAGGATTGCCGCCGCTGCCACCGCCTGCTCCGGCGTCAGTACGCCAGGCTGGCCACTTATCGGCTCGCGCCAACCGAACGTGGCGCCATTGATGGGGAGGAAGGCCGCATCGAACGGTCCGAACTGGCGCCCGATACGCCACCAATGGCCGTGCCATTGGGTGTCGCCGCCATGGAAGATGCGTCGGCCGCCTGCTGTTACCACCCAGGACACCTGCGTATCGCCGTAGCCGTCCGATGCCGGTACCGGCGTTGCAGTGAAGTCGCCCAGCAGTTGGGGCTCCCACAGCGCGCTCGGCCGTGCACGTGCGGCTGCGGGTAGCGGCATGGGCTGCAGGCCGGCTGGATATGCGAGTGTTCCCCCTTTGCTGAGCGCCGCCGCAACCGCATCTGCATCGAAGTGATCGGAGTGGGTGTGGGTGACAAGCACGTGGCTTTCGCCCAGCACATCGTTCACCGGCACCAGCCGGTCCGGCAACGCCTTGCCCCACGTTGCGGGATTCACCAGCGGATCAATCAGCAGCGTGCTCTCCGGCAATTGCAGCCGCACCCCGGCCCACGCCAATCGCTGGGCGCGCAGGCTGCGCATCGCCGCCGGTGGCGCTGCGGCGCCGGCAGGGACCAGCGCAGCAGCGGCCACACCGGCGCAACTGGCAAGGAAGCGTCTGCGACTGCCCAGCGCCGGCGCGTTGAAGGAATCGTGTTTCATGCGGCCTGCTCCCTTGCTGCCAGCGCAGCATCCAGGGAGAAGATCGACTGCGCGACGATCGCCGTGAGATTGTGTCCATGCCATTCTCGTTCGAATGCCGTCGGCGCTATTCCCGACGCGATGCAATCCTCCAGTCTGATGGCTGCTATCAGCGCCGTGGCTTCCGTCGGTGCGGCTCGCAGCCGGATGTCCACGACGATCTCCTGCATCCGCTGCAGATAGTGGAGTGCATTGCCCAGCACCGCCGCATCGAAGACCCCGATATGCCCGCCGACCACCCTGCTGCGCCCGAACTGCTGGATACGGCCGATGGCGGCGCGCTGCAGCGCCGGGTCCGACCGGGAGAGATAGACGATGTTGCCGACGATGTTGTCGCCCACGCAGACCAGATCGGCGCTCGGCACATCCACGCTCATGTGGTCCATCGTTTTGCCAGGGTTGTACAGGATGCGCAGCTGGTGGCGCCCCCAGCGCATGGCGAGATTGTCGAACACGATATCGGGATCGCGGTAGCGTGATGCCACCGGTTGGTTCTGCGAAAGAAAGGCATGCCGGTGATGGCGGTGCGCCAGGGTCAGTGCCTCTGGAAAGAGCGTCATGCCACAGATGTGGTCGCTCATGAAATGGGTGGCGGCAACCAGTCGCACCCTCTTGCCCATCTGCCCGTGCAGTACGTCCCGCAGCCAGGCGGCATCCTCCTCGCTGCCCAACGCGTCCACCAGCAGCACCTGGTCTCCGTTGACGAAGGCGGTAGCGACCGATTCAACCTGGTCACCGACGAACATCAGCACATCTGGGGCAAGCTCCTGAATACGCACGGCGGGTTTTCCGGGTGGTGGATCGGCATCATCACCAGCTCATGCGGCACCCGGCAAACGAGTAGTTCTACGCTTCGCGTTAGAAAAATTCATGCGCTACGATGGCAGGGCCCCTGCGTTGGATGGTGCCCGTGAAAGCCCGCCCCACTGCCCCACTGAATGCGCTGCGCACGTTCGAAGCGGCTGCCCGCCACCTCAGCTTCAATCAGGCGGCGCGTGAGCTGTTCGTCACCCCGGCTGCGGTCAGCCATCAGGTCAAACACCTCGAGGCCTATCTGGGCGTAAGCCTGTTCCAGCGCAATCACCGCGCCGTGGCGCTCACATCAGAGGGCGCGGCACTGGCAACAACGATCGGCGATCTACTTGGGCAGCTGGACTTGGCGTTGGAGCGCGCCAGGACGCGCGCACCACACGAGCTGCGGGTGACAACCATGGAGTCGTTCGCCGCCAAATGGCTGGCCCCAAGGCTGCACCGCTTTCACCATGCGCACCCCGATGTCCGGGTGCGCATCGACACCGGCAATGAACATGCCGACTTTCTGCGCGGAGGATTCCATGTCGGCATCCGCTACGGTGCAGGCAGCTACACCGGCGTGCGCGCTGAGCTGCTGTTGAAGGCGTCGGTATTCCCTGTGTGCTCGCCCGCGCTGCTGGCCGGCACTGCTGGCCGGCTGCAGCAGCCTGATGATCTGCGCCACTGCACCTTGTTGCACGATGAAAGTGCCACGGACCGCCCCGGCGTGCCGGCATGGTCGCACTGGTTGGAGGCCGCCGGCGCCACCAACATCAACGCAAGCGCCGGGCCGGTCTTTCCCAGCATCTATCTTGCGCAGGAAGCGGCGGTGGCCGGCCATGGCGTGGCGCTTGGCGTGGCGCCGCTGGTGGAAGATGATCTCCGCCAAGGCAGGCTGGTGAAACCCTTCAGCCTGGGGCTGGAGAACCGTTACGCATTCTGGTTGATCCGTCGGGAGATGGCTCAGGACCGCCCCGATGTGCAGGCGTTCTGCCAATGGCTGGTTGAGGAGTGCAGTGATCGGCCATGACAGGCCCATGCGTGTTACGGCAGTTCATCGGCACCAGGTAAGCGGGTCGTGCGCGCATCGCCTGCACGCTTCCGGTAGTGCTCCACCCACTCCATGGTCTGTGCGATACCACCGAAGGGAAAAAGATGCGGGCTGACCTGCCCATGGGCTTCGGTCAGGCCCTCTGCCAGGCGATCCACGAACACATCCGGCCCGGCTCTTCCCAGCAGGCGGCCGATGGAGATGCCGTAGCGGGACAGCATCGAGGTGCTTGCAGCGACGCCGCACATGGCCGCATAGCGTACAAGCCGCGCGATGCTGGCCGGCCCGGGGACGCCCACCAGCACCGGATGGGTGATGCCACGGGCGCGCAGTTCATTCAACCAGGCAAGAACGCTATCGGCGTCGAATGCGAACTGGGTGATGACCAGCGGTGCCATGCCTCGCTCTTCGATACGCTGGCACTTGCTTTCAAGCACGCGCCACCCCTCGGCGCTGGTCATCACCGGATGGCCTTGCGGATGCCCGCCCACCCCCACGACCTTGATGCCGGCGCGCTCCAGAATTCCGCTCTCGATGATCGATGTGCTGTCGGCGAACGGCCCGGCAGGCGTGGCAAGATCGCCTGCGATCACGAAACAGCGCTCAATGCCGGCGTCGATGACGGCACGCTCGATGAAGTGCTCCAGCGCCGCCCGCGAGCCGAGGCGGCGTGCGGAAAGGTGCGGCATCGGCTCGAACCCCAGTTCGCGCACCCTGCGTGCCGCCGCCAGTCGCGCAGCATCGTCCTCGCTCGGCAGGTAGGGAATGGAAATCGTCGTCCCCCGTGCAATGCGGGTGGCTTCGGCGCGCAACGCAGGCATGGCCTTGGCACTGACTTCCAATGAAAAGGCGTTGACGAAGGTCTGCGCCAGTGGCTCCATGCGGCCAACGCGTGCTGACATCAACCGGCTCCACGCAGGCTGCCGGCGCTTATGGAGCTGTTCCGTGCCAGTTCGACAAATGCCTGCAGGTAATCGATACCGGTATCGGCCTCACGCGCGCCCAGGTAGATCTGCTTGGGAATGCCTTTCGCGCCCAGACGCACCGGCACCACGTCCATGCGGGCCGCGTACTCCTCCACCAGCCAGCGCGGCATGGCGGCCACGCCGCGACCGCTGGCCACCATCTGCATCATGATGTCGGTGGTTTCGATGGCCTTGTGGCGCCGGGGCGTGATGCCGGCCGGCAGCAGGAACTGGTTGTAGATATCCAGCCGCTCGAACGGCACCGGATAGCTGATGAGTATTTCCTGGCTGAGCTGGCGGGGCTTGACGTACTCGACCGACGCCAGCGCGTGGCCCTTGGCCACCACCAGCACCTGCTCGTAATCGAAGACGGGGACGAATTTCAGGCCCGGCTTCAGCAACGGGTCGGGCGTGACCAGCAGGTCGATCTCATAGCCGAACAGGGCGCCGATGCCGCCGAACTGGAACTTCTGTTTGACGTCCACATCGACGTCGGGCCAGCTGGCCAGATAGGGCGAGACGATCTTCAGCAGCCACTGGTAGCAGGGATGGCATTCCATGCCGATGCGCAGCGCGCCACGCTCGCCCTGCGCGAACTGGCCCAGCCGTTCCTCGGCCAGGTCCAGCTGCGGCAGCACCCGGTTGGCCACCGCCAGCAGGTACTGGCCCGCCTGGGTCAGGCGCAGGCTGCGGCCTTCGCGCAGCCAGACGTTGGTGCCCAACTGCTGCTCCAGCTTCTTCATGCTGTGGCTCAAGGCTGACTGGGTCAGGTTCAGCACGCCGGCGGCGGCCGTAAGCGACCCCTGCTGCTCGACCTGCTGCACGATGCTGAGATGGATCCGCTCCAACATGACGATGAATCTCACTCATGGATTGGTGAAGTAATACCATTTTACGTCATGGGAAGGGCTGGCTAGCATCGGCTCATGCCTTCGGATCCCTGCCAGCCCGGTTACCCCACCGGCCAGCAGGACTGCGCCCCTGCAGATCACCCCGAAGCAGCCCCTCCCCTGCTGAAGCGAAGAGATGACCCGCCCCCTCCGTATCGTCGCCGTTTCCGGCGGGCTGCAGCGCCCTTCAAGGGCCGCGACCCTGGCCGAGCACCTGCTGGACCTGATCGGTGAAGGCGTCCCCTGCGATCAGCACCTGATTGAACTGGGTGAACTGGCGCCGCAACTGGCCGGTGCGCTCCGGCGCTCGCAGTTGCCCGAAACCGTAGAGCGGCAGTTGGCCGCTGTCGAGCAGGCCGATGTACTGGTGGTGGCCACGCCGGTCTATCGCGGCTCGTACACCGGCCTGTTCAAGCACTTTTTCGATTTCATCGACCAGGACGCGCTGGTCGATACCCCGATCCTGCTGGCCGCCACCGGCGGCAGCGAACGCCACGCGCTGGTGATCGACCACCAGCTGCGACCGCTTTTCAGCTTCTTCCAGGCGCGAACCCTGCCCTTGGGTGTCTACGCAACCGACAAGGATTTCGCAGACGGCTGCGTGCAGAACGAGGCCCTGATGCAGCGGGCGCGGCTGGCGGTGCAGCGAGCGATGCCCCTGCTTGCCCTCTCCCATCGTGCAGCACCTGCCGTTACCGAGGCCGCTGCAGTCCTCTGAATGCCGAATGCCAGCGACCTGCATTCGGATGTCACCCCCGCAACCCGGAACGCCGCCCATGACGACCGAGAACTTCACCTTCAGCATCACGCGCATCCCCTTCAACGAGGACTACCAGCCCGCTGACGGCACGCGAATCACCACCAACTTCGCCAACCTGGCCCGCGGCGAATCCCGCCAGGAAAACCTGCGCAACACGCTCGGCATGATCAACAACCGCTTCAACGATCTGGCGCACTGGGACAACCCCAGCGCGGATCGCTACGCGGTCGAGCTGGACATCATCTCGGTGGAGATGCACATCGATGGCAGCGACGGCAGCGATGCGTTCCCGTTGATCGAGGTGCTGCGGCCGACCATCGTCGACACGCGTACCGGCGTGCGTACGGAAGGCATCGTCGGCAACAATTTCTCCTCCTACGTCCGCGACTACGATTTCAGCGTCGTGCTGCCCGCCAGCAACGAAGGCAAGGCCACCTTCGGCATTCCCGAAGACTTCGGCGATCTTCATGGCAAGCTGTTCAAGCACTTCCTGGCGTCCGACGCCTACCGTGCGCACTTCAGCAAGCCGCCGGTGATCTGCATCAGCGTTTCCAGCAGCAAGACCTACCACCGCACCGAGAACCACCACCCCATCCTGGGCGTGGAATACCGACAGGACGAGTTCTCCCCCACCGACCAGTACTTCGACAAGATGGGCCTGCGGGTGCGCTACTTCATGCCGCCAGGCAGCGTCGCGCCACTGGCGTTCTACTTCCAGGGTGACCTGCTGGGCGACTACTCCAATCTGGAACTGATCGGCACCATCAGCACGATGGAGGCCTTCCAGAAGATCTACCGCCCCGAGATCTACAACGCCAATTCCGTAGCGGGCAAGGTCTACCGGCCCAGCCTGAAGCACCAGGACTATTCGTCCACCCGCATCGTCTACGACCGCGAAGAACGCAGCCAGCTGGCGGTCAAGCAAGGCCGGTTCACCGAAGAACATTTCATCAAGCCGTACCGCGCCGTGCTTGAGCAGTGGGCCGCCCGCTGATCCACCGCTTTTCCATTCGCCCCTCAGGACACAAGACGCAATGTCGACGAAGAAACTGCTCCCCACCTCCACCGCAGGCAGCCTGCCCAAGCCCTCCTGGCTGGCCGAGCCCGAAAAGCTCTGGTCGCCCTGGAAGCTGCAGGATGACGGCCTGATTGAAGGCAAGCAGGATGCCCTGCGCCTGTCCCTGCAGGAACAGCAGCACGCCGGCATCGACATCGTCAGTGACGGCGAACAGACACGGCAGCATTTCGTCACCACCTTCATCGAACACCTCAGTGGCGTCGATTTCCAGAAGCGTGAAACCGTCCGCATCCGCGACCGCTACGACGCCAGTGTGCCCACCGTGGTGAGCGCTGTCAGCCGCCCGAAGCCGGTGTTTGTGGAAGATGCGAAGTTCCTGCGCAGGCAGACTACGCAGCCGATCAAATGGGCGCTGCCGGGCCCGATGACCATGATCGACACCCTGTATGACGCGCACTACAAGAGCCGCGAAAAGCTGGCCTGGGAGTTCGCCGGGATCCTCAACCAGGAAGCCAGGGAACTGGAGGCGGCCGGCGTCGACATCATCCAGTTCGACGAACCGGCCTTCAATGTGTTCTTCGATGAAGTGAACGATTGGGGTGTCGCTGCACTGGAGCGCGCGGTCGAAGGGCTCAAGTGCGAAACCGCGGTGCATATCTGCTACGGCTATGGCATCAAGGCCAACACCGACTGGAAACAGACGCTGGGTTCGGAATGGCGCCAGTATGAAGAGTCGTTCCCGAAGCTGCAGACGTCCAGCATCGACATCATCTCGCTGGAGTGCCACAACTCGCACGTGCCGATTGACCTGATCGAGTTGGTGCGCGGCAAGAAGGTGATGGTCGGTGCCATCGATGTGGCTTCCAGCACGGTCGAAACGCCGGAGGAGGTGGCCAACACGCTGCGCAAGGCCCTGCAGTTCGTGGATGCTGACAAGCTCTACCCCAGCACCAACTGCGGCATGGCACCGCTGTCGCGTGACGTGGCACGAGGCAAGCTGCGCGCGCTCAGCGCGGGCGCACAGATCATCCGCGACGAGATTCTGGCCCGCGGCTGAGCACGAGTGCGCATGCGGGCGGACACGTTTGGATGGATGAGGCCAAGGCCGCGCGCCAGTGCGGGAGCCCACCGCTCCCACACTGGCGCCGCCTCCCCTGCTCCTGCGCCCGAAACTCAGCGCTGCTGATCCTTCAGGAACAGCCAGGTAATCAACGTGGCATCCGGGCCCTTGGGGTCGGTGAACGGCAACCCGGACTGGCTGCCGCTCCAGGCATGCCCCATCCCCTGCACCACGTAATGCTGGACCAGCGTCCTGCCGCCATAGGTGTAAGAGTCAACCGTGTAGGCACGCCCACCCGGCACCTGGCCGTGGAAGGTGCTGGTCGGCACGTACTTCACCGAGTCGTTGTCCAGGCCATCGTCGGCCAGGTCATTGGTCTGCAGGAACTGGCGCACGGCCTGCTGCCCGTTGATCGGGTTCACCGTGGCGTCGGCGGTGCCATGGAAGACCAGCACCGGGATCGGCCGCGGCGACGGCGAGCCCGAGCACTGCCACGCCAGCCGCCCGTTGCTGTCCGGTGAGTAGATGCTGCCGGCCAACAGCGCATAGGCACTGCCGGAAATCGTGGTCGCGCCCTTGTACATGCCGCCGGAATGGATCGCGCCCGCCGCGAATACATCCGAATAACAGGCAAGCATGATCGAAGTCATCGCCCCGCCGGCGGAAATGCCGGTGACGTACACCCGGTGCGGATCGATGCTGTAGCCCGCTTTCACCTTGTCCACGATGCCGGCCAGGATGGAGGCTTCGCCACTGTCGCGCGCCTGATTGATCGGCAGCTGCCAGTTCCAGCAGCGTGCGGGGTTGGAGGTTACGTTCTGCCGCGGGTAGACCACGATGAAGCCTTCGGTGTCGGCGACCTCGTTGAAGCCGGAGGCCTCGCCCATCAGGTTCGGCCCGGTCACGCAGCCGTGCAGTACCAGCAGGAGGGGCAGTGGCCGCGTTTCATCGTAGCCGGCCGGCACCCACACCTGGTACTCGCGGGCGCCGAACAGATTGCCGTACAGGCCAACATCCCAATGTCCGGATGGGTCTGCCGCGGAGGCGGTACCCGTGGTGGCCAGCCAGGTGCACAGCAGCAGCATCAGCGCCTTGATTGAATCGATTCCAGATTTCATGACCAGATCCTCATGCGTGAGTCGTGGATGAAGTGGTACCGGAAATCCTCGTGGACCGACCTTCCAGAGGGTGCTGCGACGCCGCTGTCAAACCCAGCCGGTGGCGTAGTAGATGCCGATCACCACGAACACCGCGAGGGTCTTGATGATGGTCACTGCGAAAATGTCCTTGTAGGCCTGGCGATGGGTCAGCCCGGTGACCATCAGCAGGGTGATGACCGCACCGTTGTGGGGCAGGCTGTCCATGCCGCCCGATGCCATCGCGGCAACGCGATGCAGCACCTCCATCGGGATGCCGGCAGCCTGCGCGTTGGCGATGAAGGTCTCCGACATTGCCGCCAGGGCGATGCTCATGCCGCCCGATGCAGAGCCGGTGACGCCGGCAAGACCGGTTACGGTGACCGCTTCATGCAGCAGGGGGTCCTTGATCGCCCCCAGCGCGTTGGCCACCACCATGAAGCCCGGCAACGCGGCGATGACCGCGCCGAAGCCATATTCCGAGGCGGTGTTCATGGCGGCCAGCACTGCACCACCGATCGCCGCCTTGGTGCCCTCGGCAAACTGCGTGACTACCGGGCGCCAGGCCAGCGCCAGCACCGACAGGATGCCAACCAGCAGCGCCCCCAGCACGGCCCAGATTGCGGTGATCTTCGCCACGCCCTGCACCACCGGCGCCGAGCTGCCCATGATAGACGGCACGAAGCTGTGCTCCGCGCCGTACCAGTGCGGTATGCCCAGGGTGAACAGCTTGTTGGACACAAACACCAGCATCAGCGGCAGCACGGCAATACCCGCGTGCGCCAGATGGGTGCCTGCGAACGGTGCCGGCTCGTTCACCAGGGTGGCCGGGTCTCCGTAGCCCTCGCCACTGCGTACCGCCGCGCGACGGCGCCACTCCAGGTAGGCCATGCCCACCGCAAGCACGAACACACTGCCCAGCGTACCCAGCACCGGAGCCGCCCAGGTATCGGTGCCGAAGAACGTGGTCGGGATGATGTTCTGGATCTGCGGCGTGCCCGGCAATGCGTCCATGGTGAAGCTGAAGCCGCCCACCCCCAGCGTGGCCGGAATCAGGCGCTTGGGGATGTTGCTCTGGCGGAACATCTCGGCCGCGAACGGATAGACCGCGAACACCACCACGAACAATGATACGCCGCCATAGGTGAGCAGGCCCGACACCAGCACGATCGACAGCATCGCCCGCTGCGGTCCGAACAAGCGGATCGCCGCACCCACGATCGAGCGGGAGAAGCCGGACAGTTCGATCAGCTTGCCGAACACCGCGCCCAGCAGGAACACCGGAAAATAGAGCTTGAGGAAGCCGACCATCTTGTCCATGAACAAGCCGGTGAACATCGGTGCCACCAGCGAGGGATCGGTGAGCAGCACTGCGCCAAGCGCGGCGATGGGCGCGAACAGGATCACGCTGTAACCGCGGTAGGCCACCAGGATGAGGAAGGCCAGCGCTGCAAGTACGATCAGTAACGACATACGGCGCTTCCGGATGGGGACGCGCCCAGTATCCGGATCTGGTGACCGCTGCCGACTGGACCTAGGTCCACTCGCCGGTGCGCAACCGCGCCGCTAGCCTAGCGTCCATGGGTGGCAATGGGCCATTCGCCGCGTACATGCCTTGGGGGAGGACCGAATGAAACGGAATTGCTTGAGCCTGATGATCGGCACGCTGTTGGCCACCGGGCCGGTCCTGGCGCAGGACACACCGCAGGGCACGCCGGCAGCCGCCCGCACCGCTTCGGCCACCAACCTGGACAGCATCACGGTGACCGCACGCAAGCGCGAGGAAACCCTGCAGGAGGTTCCGGTTGCCGTCACCGCCTTTACGTCCGAAGCCCTGGACAAGATGAACGTCCAGGACATCAGCGACCTTGATGGACAGGTCCCCAACCTGACCATCTACGCGGCGCGCGGCGCCAGCAGCACGGTCACCGCCTACATCCGCGGCGTCGGCCAGTCCGACCCCACCTGGGGCGCTGACCCGGGCGTGGGCATCTACCTGGACGACGTCTACATCGCCCGTCCGCAGGGTGCGCTGCTGGACGTGTTCGACGTCTCGCGCATCGAGGTGCTGCGCGGTCCGCAGGGCACGCTGTACGGCAAGAACACCATTGGCGGTGCCATCAAGTACATCTCGCGCGGCCTGCCCACCCAGACCGAAGGCTTCGCCCAGATCACCGTGGGCAACTACAGCCAGCTGGACGCCAAGGCGGCGATCGGCGGCCCGATCGGCGGGGCCGACAGCGGCCTGCGGGCGCGGGTGGCGGTCGCCAGCATGAATCGTGACGGCTTCGGCGAGAACACCTTCACCAACCAGCCGGTCAGTGACAAGCAGATCAATGCGGCACGCTTCAACCTGGGTGCGTATGCGCGCGACGACTTCGACGTGCAGTTCGCCCTGGACTGGATCGATGACCAGTCCGGCATGCGTGGCTCGAAGATGCTGGCACCCAACCCGTTCGTGCGCGCCTACCCGCCGATGGATGACCGCTACGACATCCGCTCGGGCATGCGCAACCTCAACAGCGTGGAGACCAAGGGCGCCTCGGCCACGGTGAACTGGCGGCCCAGCGAAGACGTTGCATTGAAGTACGTGGTGGCCAAGCGCGAGTCGGACAGCGACGCGAACATCGACTTCGACAGCACGCCGGTCAAGCTGGCCGATGTGGGTGGCACTTATCATGATGACCAGGTCAGCAACGAGGTGCAGCTGAACTACGATGCCGGCGGCCGCGTGCGCGGCGTGGTGGGGCTCTACCAGTTCAGTGGCGAGGCCGGCGGACAGATCCGCAACAACTTCTTCAACCTGCAGTTCGGCGACACCCGCGGCAAGGTGCTCACCGACAGCATCGCGCTGTATGCCGACTGGACGTTCGACCTGACCAGCAAGCTGAAGCTGGACGTCGGCGCCCGCTATACCGACGAGGACAAGCGCGCGATCGTGCTCAACCGCTTCTACTCGGATGCGACGTTCACCCGTCCGATCGCGGTCGCCGCCGATTTCGACAAGAAGACCAATTTCAAGAACGTCTCGCCCAAGGTGTCGCTGGATTACCAGATCACCCCGGACATCATGGTCTACGGCCTGGCAACGCGTGGCTTCAAGTCGGGCGGCTACAACATCCGCGCCAATGCCGTTGCGGTGCCACGCTCGGCCGAGCCGTTCGATGACGAGACGGTCGACAGCTTCGAGATCGGCAGCAAGATGGCCTTCCTTGACCAGCGCCTGTTCCTGAACCTGTCGGCGTTCCACAACAAGTACAAGGACATCCAGCTGTCGGTGTTCACCGGCATCGATACCAACGGCGACGGTGTCGACGATGCCTTCTTCGGCGATTTCACCAATGCCGGCGCCGGCACCATCAATGGCCTGGAAATCGAGTACCAGTACCTGCCCAGCCAGCACTGGCTGATCTCCGGCAACCTGGCCTGGCTGGATGCCAAGTATGACGAGTACTTGGACCGCGGCGTCAACGTGGCCAAGCAGATGAAGTTCACCAACGCACCGGACTTCTCGGGCGCGTTGAACGTGGAGTACCGCACCGAGCTGGCCAATGGCAGCAACCTGTCCGCACGGGTGAGCTACAGCTACCAGAGTGAAGTGTGGCCGACCACCGATCTGAGCCCGGTGATCCGCCAGGACGGCTACGGGCTGGTCAATGCCGGCGTGATCTGGAAGCTCGACGACGCCTGGACCTTCTCGCTGCAGGGCACCAACCTGGCCGACAAGGAATACCGCACCACCGGTTACAACATTCCGGCGGTCGGCACGCTGATTGGTTTCTATGGGCCGCCGCGCCAATATAGCCTCAGCGTCCGTTACGACTTCTAGGAAGCTTCTGCATGACACCGTCTTACGATGATCTGTACTGGAAAAGTGACGATGGCCTGCGCCTGCATGCGCGTGACCATGCACCTGCAGGCGCGGAGCCGGCGCGCGGCACCGTGGTCTGCATCCCCGGCCTGACCCGCAATGGCGCCGACTTCGATGCCCTTGCGCAATCGTTGACCGCCGTCGGCTGGCGGGTGATCGCAGTTGACCTGCGTGGACGCGCAGGTTCGGAACGCGCATCGGACCCGTCCAGCTACAACCCGCGCACCTATGCCGACGACATGGTGGCCCTGCTGCGGTCACAGAACATCGACAAGGCGGTATTCGTCGGCACCTCGCTGGGGGTGCTGGTCACCATCACCCTGGCCTCGCGTGCGCCCGGGCTGATCGCCGCAGCAGTTCTGAACGATGCCGGCCCCAAGGTGCCGCGCGAAGCGCTGGCGCGGATCGGCAAGTACGCCGGCAAGCCCGTGCCGCCGATGGATCTGGCACAGGCCACGACCTATGTGGAATCCATCGGCAAGGCCGCGTTTCCGCGCTTCACCGCCGAGGACTGGCGGGCGATGGCCGTACGCACGTTCCGCCAGCGCAGCGATGGCCTGCTGGAACTGGACTACGACCCGACGGTGATCCGCACCACCCGGCCGTGGGTGCTGTGGCTGCTGCGCCCGGTGCTGTGGCGCGCTGTGCGTGGCCTGACCTCGCGGGTGCCGGTGCTGGTGGTCCGCGGAGCGTTGTCGGACATCCTGCCTGCCGATGTCGCGCAGCAGATGGCCGCCACATCGCCCAACGCCCGCCTCGTTGAAGTACCGGAGGTAGGCCATGCTCCAATGCTGTCCGAGCCCGAGGCGCGTGACGCGATCCTGGCATTGCTGGATCGCGTGCGATGAGTTCCGGCGTGTCGAGGGATGCGCTGCCTGCCGCCCTGCAGGCCCTGCACCAATGGGCGGCAAGTGAGCGGCTGAGCGGCAGCACGCGCATCGCGCAGTCGCGCATTGATGCTTTCGCCGAGGCCACCGGCGACCACAACTGGATCCACACCGATCCGGCCCGGGCACAGACCGGCCTGCCGGGCGGGCAGACCATCGCCCATGGGTTCCTTCTGCTCTCGCTTACCGTAGAGGACGACGTGGCGGCCCTGGCCGGTTTTCCCGGCATCGCCCACGTACTGAACTACGGCTTGAACAAGGTCCGCTTCCTGGCGCCGGTGCCGAGCGGTTCCGAGGTGCGGGTGCGCTCACAACTGGTATCTCTGGAAGCGCGCAGGCCCGGGCAGTGGCTGCTGACCCAGCACAAGACCGTGGAAGTGGTTCCCGCCGGCGAGGTGGCTGTGGTCGCCGAACAGCTGTCGCTGATCGTGCTCGCCGACTAGCGCCGCCCTACCCCCGCAGCGCAGGACCGGCCCGCTGCCCGCCGGCCGCGGTTCTCTCTACACTGGAGCGATGTTGACGCCCTCCATCGTCCTGTTCGCCTGCATCGCGTGGACCGTGCTGCTGTTCGGCGTCGCCCTGTGGGGGGAACGCCAGGGGCATCGGCTGTCGAAGGTATGGCCAGCCATCTACGCGCTGTCACTGGGCGTGCACTGCACGGCGTGGACCTACTACGGGGCCGCCTCGCAGGGCGTGCAGTGGGGCTTCCCGATCCCGCCGACACTGATCGGCATGGCCCTCATTTTTGCCTTCGGCCTGCCGTTCCTGGTGCGGCTGGGGCGATTGGCCAAGCAGCACAACAGTGCCACCATCGCCGACCTGGTGGTCGCGCGCCTGCGCGCCGACCAAGGGCTGGGCATCACCATTACCCTGGTCGCGCTGTTCGGCATCATTCCCTACATCGCACTGCAGCTGAAAGCGGTCAGCCAGGGCCTTGCCGCCCTGCTCGGTGATCAGTTCGCACCCGTTGGCTGGCAGCTGGACGTGTCGTTCTGGTTCGCACTGACGATGGCGGCGTTCACCACGCTGTTCGGTGCACGCAAGGCGTCGGCGACCGAGCACAACCGCGGCATCGTGGTCGCGCTGGGCCTGGAATCGCTGTTGAAGCTGACGGCACTGCTGGCCATTGGCCTGTATGCCGCGCTATCGGTGCACAAGGCCGGCACGCCGCTGCTTGAGAAGATGGCGCACCTCCCGCCGCCGGCAGTGGTGCCGGATTACCTGACCATGGTGGCGCTGGGTGCCATGGCCGCGTTCACCCTGCCCCATCAGTTCCATGTAGGTGTGGTCGAGCTGCGCCAGTCATCGGACCTGAAGACGGCGCGCTGGCTGTTCCCGGTCTACCTGCTGTTGATCGGCCTGCCGTCGGTGCCGATGGCACTGGCCGGTGCCGCGCAGCTGCCGCCCTCGATGACGCCCGATCTGTATGTGCTGGCCCTTCCGCAGGAGCGCGGCCATCACCTGCTGGCACTGCTGGCATACCTGGGCAGCCTGAGTGCCGCCACCGGCATGATGATCCTGTCCGGGCTGACCCTGTCGATCATGCTCGGCAACCACGGCGTGGGCTCGCGCCTGCTGAGCGGCGTCAATGGCTTCAACACCGGCGCGGATCTACGACCGCGGGTGCTGGCCTTCCGGCGCGCCGGCATCCTCGCCGTGTTCCTGATGTCGTGGCTGTACAGCCGTGCGATGAGCGGCACCGAGGCGCTCAGCGATTTCGGCCTGATGTCGTTCACCGCACTCTCGCAACTGGCACCGGCGGTGCTGCTGGCGGTATACCGTCCGCGCACGCCCTCCCCGGCCATCATTGCCGGCATCGTGCTGGGCTCGCTGGTCTGGTTGTGGCTGGTGCTGCTGCCCATGGTGCTCCCTGCCCCGCTGGCGTCGGCCGGTCCCGACGGACTGCACTGGCTGGCGATGTTCTCGCTGCGCATGCAGCCGGGCCATATCGCCATCAGCATGGGCGCCAGCCTGGCCGTCAACCTGGTAACCGTGGTGCTGGTGTCGCGCGCGGTGCGTCCTTCTGTGCCTCGGCAGCGCGACGCGGTGGCCGCTGCATCGTTGCGCAAGACGGCTGGTCGCTTCCTCGGCCAGGAACGGGCACGCCAGCTGATGGACGGGCACGCCGGGCAGATGCTGGACGACGACCGGGTGACTGCCATCGAGCGCGAACTGACCGCCGTGGTCGGTGCAGGCATGGCGCGGCTGCTGGTGGAGGCGGCACGCGATGGTGGCGCAGCGCCGCTGGACGCTGTTACCCGCGCGGTCGGTGAAGCCACCCAGGTACTGCGCTTCAACCAGCGCCTGCTGGAGGCTGCCCTGGAGAACATGAGCCAGGGCATCAGCGTGGTCGATGCGCAGTTGCAGCTGGTGGCCTGGAACAGCCGCTACGCCGCGCTGTTCAAGTTCCCGCCGGAGCTGCTGCAGGTGGGGCAGCCGGTGTCGAACTTGACGGCGTGGGCACTGGGACAGCTGAAGATCGGCGACACCCCTGGTGACTCGCGCGACAAGGCGTTGCAGCGGCGGGTGGTGCACATGCGGCGCGGCACGCCGCACCTTTCCGAGCGGATTTTCCCGGACAACACCATCGTTGAGATCCGAGGCAACCCAATGCCCGGTGGCGGCTATGTGGCCACCTTCACCGATGTCACCGAGTTCCGGCGGGCAGAGGACGCGCTCAAGCGCAGTAACGAAACCCTGGAGCGTCGCGTACAGGACCGCACCGCCCGGCTGGAGCAGGCGGTACATGAAGCCGAGCGCGCCAACGTGGCCAAGACCCGCTTCCTGACTGCGGTCGGCCATGACCTGATCCAGCCCCTGCATGCGGCGCAGCTGTTGACCGACGCCATGTCGCAGCACATCGAATCGGAATTCCTGGACAGTTTCCTGCGCCAGATTCGCGGCGCGCTGGATTCCACCGACGATCTGCTGTCGGGCCTGCTGGATATTTCGCGACTGGAAGCCGGTGGCCTGGTGGCCGATCCGCGCCCGTTCGCATTGTCGACCGTGCTGGAGCCGCTTGCGCAGGAGTTCGCCGTGCTGGCCGCGGCACGCGGCCTGCAGTTCCGCCATGTGCGCACCCGCGCGTGGGTGCACAGCGACCCGTTGCTGCTGCGCCGCGTACTGCAGAACTTCCTGGCCAACGCCATCCGCTACACCCGCCGTGGCGGCGTACTGCTGGGCGTTCGCCGGCAAGGCCAGGCACTGTCGATCGGCGTGCATGACAGCGGCCCCGGCATCGCGCCGGAGCAACAAGCCGTGGTGTTCGAGGAATTCCACCGTGGCGACCGCAGCAATGGCCAGGGCCTCGGTCTTGGCCTGACCATCGCGCACCGCATTGCCGACCTGCTGCATGCACCGTTGGAACTGCAAAGCGAACTGGATCGCGGCTCGGCCTTCTCCATCACCGTGGCGCGTGCAGCGCCGCCTGAGGCCCCACGCACTGAATCTGCCGCTGGCAACAGCAGCATCAAGGGCATCCGCGTGCTGGTGGTCGACAACGATGCGGAGGCGCTGGAGGCACTGCGACAGATGCTGCTTGCCTGGGGCTGCGATGTCATCGCGGCGCGCGATGTCGCTGCGCTGGATGCGTCAGCACATGAGGCGGCACTGTGGCTGTTCGACTACCACCTTGATGAGGGCGATACCGGCGTCGCACTGTGGAAGCGCCTCGTCGCCGCGCATGGCGCGCGGCCGACGGTGATCCTCAGCGCCGATACCGGTAGCGACACGCGCGATGCAGTGCGCAGTGTGGGCCTGTCACTGCTGAACAAGCCGTTCAAGCCGCTGGCGCTGCGCTGGGCGATCAACCATCTGCTGGCAACGGCCAGCACGGAAAGGACCTGACGAAGGATCAGGCGTCCTGCGCGTCTTCGATCTGCCGGGATGGGTCGGTCAACCCCATTTCGTGCAGCACGCGGATGGCCTGCGCGCGATTGCGTACGCCCAGTCGTCCCATGATGCGGGTCATGTGTGCCTTGACCGTGCGCAACTGCACGCCCAGCCGGTCGGCGATCTGCTTGTTGAGCAGCCCTTCGGCCACCAGGCTCAGCACTTTGTACTGATGCGCGGACAGGCTGGACAAGCGCGCGGCAAGATCGGCGTCCTTGCTGAAGGGCGCCACCCGCGCCACCGGCTCGCGCAGCAGCGCCGGTATCCAGCGCTCACCTTCCAGCACGGTCTGCAGTGCGGACTGCAGGTCGGTCAGGCCCGAGCTCTTGGGCAGGTACCCGGCTGCGCCCAGGTCGATGGCGCGGCGGATCACGTGCGGCTCTTCATTGGCCGAAACGATGATGATCGCCAGCCCCGGTTGCAGCGCACGTATGGTTGCCAGTCCGGCAAGGCCGTGGTTGCCCGGCATGTGCAGGTCCAGCAGCATCAGATCGATCTGCTGGCTCTCGATCGCTTCGAGCACGCCGTGCAGCGAATCGGCCTCGCTGATCTGCAGGTCAGCCACTGCCTCTTCGGCGGCGCGATGCAGCGCCGCGCGGAACAAGGGGTGGTCATCGGCGATGAGCAGGGTCGGCATGTCCAGCCGAGGTTAGCAAATCGCCTGCGCCTGGGCACGGGTACCAAGGTACGCTGGCGTGCGTCGCCCGGATGGTTAGGGTGGAGCAATGAACATCCACCGCCCCGTCATGCTGCTGTGCGCCGCGCTGCCATTGCTTCTGGGCAGCATCTCCAGCACTCACGCCGCCCCGCCCCGCCCCACTACCGCTGTTCCGGTGTTCGAGCAGTGGCGGGAAACCGTGCATCGCGGCAGCGACGAACTGCTGACCGCAGGCCTGGGCATCGACGCCCTGCGCTCGGCCACCGCGCCGGCGTTTGCCAACCCGGCCCAGCCCACAGCGGAGGAAGTCCGGCGTCGTGCGATCTGGAGCAGCTGGCGCGGCATCGCCGACCTGACACCCGGCGGCGGCTTTGGCGATGTCTACGGCAGCCTGCAGGCGGTACCCGGCCGCGAATTCTCCGCCTATGCGCGCGTTCCCGGCGCCCGCCATCCCCATCGGGTACTGGTGCAGGTGCCCGACAGCTTCGACGCCGCGCGGCGTTGCCTGGTCGTCGCGGCATCTTCCGGTTCGCGTGGCATCCATGGCGCGATCGCGGTTGCCGGCAGCTGGGGCCTGGCACATGGCTGCGCGGTCGCCTATACCGACAAGGGCGCCGGCAGTGATTACTACGATCTGGACGCCAAGGCCGGCTTCCAGGCGGACGGCACGCCAGCCAGCCAAGGCGCGTTGGCCTTCATTCCTGCGGGTGCGACAGCCGCGCAGGGAATCGCCTTCAAACATGCCCATTCGGGTGACAACCCGGAAGCAGACTGGGGACGCCATCTGCTGCAGGCGCTGCAGTTCGGCCTGCAGGCGCTGGACCGCGCCTATCCGCAATCGGCCCCGTTCACTGCGGCCAACACACGCACGCTGGGCGTGGGCGTATCCAATGGCGGTGGCGCCGTGCTGCGTGCGGCGGAGATCGAAGGCGACTGGTTCGATGCAATGGTGGCCGGCGAACCCAATGTCTCGGTGGCAGGCGCTCCGCCGCTGTACGACTTCGTCACCCAGGCCGCGCTGCTGATGCCCTGTGCCCTGCTGACCGAGGACGATCTGCCACAACCGCCGATGCGGGCGCAGGCCGTGCCGGGGTGGACCCAGCGATGTGCCACGCTGAAATCCGCTGGGTTGGTGCAGGGCGATGACACTGCAGCACAGGCACAGTCGGCACGACAGCAGCTGCTCGACGCGGGTTTGAGCGCCGATGCACTTCGCGCCGGTGCATTCTCCACCGGTTTCGATCTGTGGCGCGCCATCGCAGCGACCTACTCGTCAGCCTATGGACGCTACGCCGCGGGCGAACATCCCTGCGCGTACAGCTTCTCGGCCGCCGGAACAGACGGCAGACCCCACGCGGCCACGGCCGAGGTTCGTGCAACCTGGTGGAGCGAGGGCAGTGGCATCCCGCCGGGCAGCGGCGTGGTGCTGGTGGATGGCAATGCCACCGGGGCAGCAGCTGATCCGCTGCGTGGCCTGAACTGCCTGCGTGCACTCGGCGAGGGCGACAGCGCCGATGCCCGACGGGTACGCGCCGGCATCGCCGCAGCGACTGCCAAGGCGCCGCGTCGCGGCCTGCCGATCGTGCTGATCCATGGCCTGGACGACGGGCTGGTACCGATCAGCATGACCAGTGATCGCTATGTGCCACTTGCCCGCAAGGCCGGGGCGCAGATCGCCTATTGGCGGGTGAACAAGGCACAGCACTTCGACTCGCTGCTGGCCTTCCCGGACTACCGGAAGCGCTACGTCCCGCTGCTGCCCTACCTGTTCGCGGCGATGGACCAGGTGTGGGATCACCTTGAAGATCCAGCGCGAGCGCTGCCGCAGGATGCACTCATCCAGCCGAGCCCACGCGCGGAAGCGCCGCTGCTGCGCGAGCAGCTGTCCATTCCCGCGCACCCCGGCCGCTGACGCGCCGCCCCATCAGGAAGATCACATGTCATTCGCCACCGCCGCAGACGCGCCCGCCACCGAGCCTCATGCCTATCCCCTGCTGATCAAGCAGCTGCTGCTGACACCTCTGGCAGTGCGTCCACAGCAGGAAATCGTCTACGGCGACAAGGTCCGCTTCGATTACCGCACCCTGCAGGCGCGCATCGGCCAGTTGGCCGGGCTGCTGACCTCGCTCGGGGTAAAGCGCGGCGATACGGTGGCAGTGATGGATTGGGACAGCAACCGCTACCTGGAGAGCTATTTCGCCGTGCCGATGATCGGAGCGGTGCTGATGATGGTGAACATCCGCCTGGCGCCCGAGCAGATTGCCTATACGCTCAATCACAGCGGTGCGCGGGTGATCCTGGCCAACCGCGAGTTCCTGCCGGTGCTTTACGCCATCGAAGAACAGCTGCCGGACGTGCGCACGCGCATCCTGCTGGATGATGATGAGGGCCCGCTGCCAGCGGGTTTCGTGACCGAGTATGAGACCGGGCTGCGCGAGGCCACGCCCATCACCCGCTTCCCGGACTTCGACGAGAACACTCGCGCCACCACGTTCTATACGACCGGCACCACGGGCCTGCCCAAAGGCGTGTACTTCAGCCATCGGCAACTGGTGCTGCACTCGCTTGCGGCGATGGCAGCCCTCGGCAGCGCGTCCAGCCAGGGCCGCCTGCACCGCGACGATGTCTACATGCCGATCACGCCGATGTTCCATGTCCATGCCTGGGGCATGCCGTACGTGGCCACGCTGCTGGGCATCAAGCAGGTCTACCCCGGTCGCTACCTGCCGGGGGCGTTGCTGGCATTGATCGCCCGCGAGAAGGTGACGTTCTCGCACTGCGTGCCGACCATCCTGCATATGCTGCTGGGCCATCCCACTGCTGCCGATACCGACCTGCGCAACTGGAAGGTGATCATCGGCGGCGCGGCACTACCGCGGGCCCTGGCGCAGCAGGCACTGGCCCGTGGCATCGACATCTTCGGCGGCTACGGCATGTCCGAAACCTGCCCGCTGCTCACCCTCGCGCAGATCGATGCCGACGCCGTGGACGGCCCGGACGAGGAGCTGTCCCTGCGCACCAAGGCCGGCATTCCGGTGCCATTGGTGGATCTGCGCATCGTCGACGAACGCATGAATGATGTTGCCCACGATGGCATCGCCACCGGGGAAGTGGTGGTGCGCACGCCCTGGCTCACTCAGGGCTATCTGCACAATCCAGACGCTTCGACGGCGTTATGGGCCGGCGGTTACCTGCACACCGGGGACATCGGCAACATCGATGGCAGCGGCTACCTGCGCGTGACCGACCGCATCAAGGATGTGATCAAGACCGGTGGCGAGTGGATCTCCTCGCTCGCCCTGGAGGACATCATCGCCCTGCATCCGGCGGTCAACGAGGTTGCGGTGATCGGCATCAGCGATACGAAATGGGGCGAGCGACCGCTGCCGTTGGTGGTCCGGCAGCACGGCAGCGATGTGACCGAGGCGGAGATCATCGAACTGGTCGCAGCACGCAGCCGCTCCGGTGATATCTCCCGCTACGCGATCCCCGACCGCGTCAGCTTCGTCGATTCGCTGGAACGCACCAGCGTGGGCAAGATCAACAAGAAGAAGCTGCGCAGCCTGCATGATGTGGGAGCAGCCACCGACGCAGGTTGACGCTGATGCCTGCGGTCAACAGAGGGTCACTTCGTTCTTCTGGTTGGTCGCCCTGCGCGCCCGCTCCGCTGGCGCCGTGGAGGATCCAGCAGATCCATCAGCCTGACCTGGTTGTCGGTGCAGGAAATGCCCTCAGGACGCTGGGTGACACCCTCGATGATGCCCAGCAGGCGCGCTTCGTTCTCCTGCAGTTGCAGGATCAAGCGCCGGATCTCGGCCAGGCGCCTGCCCAGCGACTCGACCAGGCCTTGGTGATCGCACGCCTGCGTGCCCCCAGGCAGGAAATGCCGGATCTCATCAAGTGAGAAGCCGACGCGTTGCGCGTTGTCGATGATCTGCAGCACGCCCAATACGTCCGGGGAATAGATCCGGTAGCCGTTGCTCCCCCTGGGCGGCGCGCTGATCAGGCCTTCGGCCTCATAGAACCGGATACGCGATGGGGCCAGGCCCGTGGCCTTGGCCAGATCCCCGATTTTCATCTTGACACTGCCCCTTGACCTTCAAGTTGACTTTAAACATACACTGCCGCGACCGTCAGCGTGAGAGGTTGCCGACGGCGGTCTGGCGAGCACCCGCGCGGCACTGAAATGCGGGCGCCCTGGGCTGAACTTCCACCCCGGGCGATCAGAGGCCCAGACGCCCAAGGAAAAGAGATGCAGACCATTCTGGGAGCAAACGGCCAGATCGCCCACGAACTGGCGCGCGAGTTGAGGCGTACCTACACCGACGACCTTCGCCTGGTGAGCCGCACGCCGCGGCCGGTCAACACGGGCGACCAGCTTGTGCCGGCGGACCTGCTGGATGCAGAGCAGACGCTGAAAGCCGTTGAAGGCAGCGACATCGTCTATTTCACCGCAGGGCTGCCGCCGGATTCAGGGCTCTGGGAGCGGCAGTTTCCTTCCATGCTGAGGAACGCACTGGATGCCGCCGTCGCCACCGGCGCTGCATTTGCGTACTTCGACAATACCTACATGTATCCGCAGACGGCGGCTGCGCAGACCGAGGACACCGCCTTCGCACCGGCCGGCAGGAAGGCACGCGTGCGCGCAGAGATGGCGCGCATGGTCCTGGATGAGATGGCAGCCGGGCGCATCGCCGTCACCATTGCCCGAGCACCGGAATTCTATGGCCCGGGCGGCACGCAGAGCTTCACCAATGCCCTCATCATCGACAGGCTGAAGGCTGGCAAGTCGCCGCGCGTGCCACTGCGCGACGATACCCTCAGAACGCTGATCTGGACGCCCGACGCCAGTCGCGCGCTCGCACTGCTGGGCAATACGCCCGACGCGCAGAACCAGACGTGGCATCTGCCCTGCAGTGAGCCGAGATTGACCTATGCCCAGTTCGCCACCCTGGCCTGCACTGTGTTCGGCAGGCCGGACACCCATGCCACCCTCGGCAGGACTGCGCTGTACATCGCCGGCCTGTTCTCGAAAGGTGCGCGCGAGATTCGGGAGCTGCTGCCGCGCTATGAGCATGACAATCGCTTCGAATCCGGAAAGTTCAAGCAGCGCTTTCCCGACTTTCCCGTAACCAGCTACGACGCAGGACTGCGGCAGATCAAGCACGAATGGGAAACCGGAAAATGAGCCAGAGGCGTATCTGATGAACCGTCGCATCCTTCATGTTGTCACCAACGTCGCGCATTACGATGACCCCAGCCACAGGACCGGGCTCTGGTTGTCGGAACTGACGCATGCCTACGACCTGTTCGCTGGGCAAGGCCATGAACAGCACCTGGTCAGCCCACGCGGCGGGCACTCACCACTTGAGCCGCGCTCGTTGAAATGGCCGGCGCTGGACCATTCGGCGAAGGCATGGCTGCAGGATCCGGCGCGCATGGCACTGCTGGACAACACGCTCGCCCCCGACAACGTCGACGCTACCGCTTACGACGCGATCTACTTCACCGGTGGGCATGCGGTGATGTGGGATTTCCCGGACAGCGAGGCCATCCAGAAAATCACGCGGGACATCCATGAGCAGGGCGGAATCGTCTCGGCGGTCTGCCACGGCTATTGCGGCCTGCTCAATACGCGGCTGAGCGATGGGAAACTGCTGGTGCAGGGCCGGCGGGTAACAGGATTCTCCTGGACCGAGGAAATCCTGTCGGGTGTTTCCAGGCAGATGCCGTACAACGCGCAGGCGGAAATGTCCCGGCGGGGAGCCCTGTACGAGAAGGGGCTACTGCCGTTCGTGCCGAAGGTGGTTGTCGATGGCAAGCTGGTCACCGGCCAGAATCCGCAGTCGGCCAAGGCGACGGCAAAGGCGGTTGCGGCGCTGCTGCGCACGTCCGGCTAGCGCCGGCCATTTGCCTTTCAGCGCTGCGTCTTCCAGCACATCCTGGCGCTGGAAGGCGCAGCTCAGCGGCTGGACGCAGCTGGTAACCGGGCCAGCAGATCCGCCCGGCATGCATCCAGGATTTCGTCCGCTAGCGGCGATTCGTCCGGGCAGGACCTCGACAGCACCAGCGCGCCGACCGCTTGAGCCATCAGCGCAATCCTGCGCGCACGCGCCGCATCGTCCGGATCGCGCTGCACCTGCCCCTCCTGCGTGACACGTGTTGCCAGCCTGGCCTCGATGCCGGCCGCAAAGGCAGCCTTGACCGCGTCCGTCTGCCGCGCCGCATCGGTGCACAGCGCCGCCAGCGTGCAACCTTGGCCAGGCCCGTCGCGGTGCGCGCGGGAAAGGTACTCGCTCACGAATGCCTGGACATCCAGCTCGGCCACCGCTGCAGCCGAGCTGGTCAGGCCGCAGGCGGCTGCTTCGGCCATCAGGTCGGCCTTCGAACCGAAATGCTTGTAGAAGCCGCCATGGGTGAAGCCAGCGGCGGCCATCAGGTCGGCCACGCCAACGCCGTCGTAGCCGCGCTCGCGGAACAGCGTGGAGGCGGTTTCGACGATGTGTGCCCGGTTGGCCTGAGCCTGTGCCTTGGTGACCTTCATGAGCCTTCGCCCTTGGGAGTCCTGTCGCGTGTGGAGGGCACTTTAACACACATAGATTATATTCATCATCAAACCATTGACATCAATGATGATGGTCATCATCATTGATCCAGACCCTTCCTCCTCCGTAGACGAGCCCACCCCCCCCATGTCCGACGCCACGCTTTTCCAGCCCTATACCCTCGGCCCGCTGACGCTGGCCAACCGCATCGTGATGGCACCGCTGACGCGCAACCGCGCCGGCGAGGGCCTGGTGCCCAGTCCGCTGGCCAGCACCTACTACGCCCAGCGCGCATCAGCCGGCCTGATCATCACCGAAGCCACCCAGGTCTCGGCGCAGGCGCAGGGCTACCAGGACACCCCGGGGCTGTACACGCAGGACCAGATCGACGGCTGGCGCACCGTCACCGATGCGGTGCACGCACGCGGCGGGCACATCTTCGTGCAGCTGTGGCACGTCGGCCGCATCTCGCACGTCGACCTGCAGCCCGGCAACGCCGCACCGGTTTCCGCCTCGGCCCTCCGCGCGCAGACCAAGACCTTCGTCAACAATGGTTTCGTCGATGTGTCCGAGCCGCGCGCCCTGGACATCGACGAGCTGCCCGCCATCGTCGACGATTTCCGCCAAGCCGCTGCCAACGCCATCGCTGCGGGTTTTGACGGCGTGGAGATCCACGGCGCCAACGGCTACCTGCTCGAACAGTTCATCAAGGACGGGGCCAACCAGCGCACCGACGCGTATGGCGGCTCGGTCGAGAACCGTGCCCGCCTCCTGCTTGAGGTGACCGCTGCGGTGGCGCGCGAAATCGGCGCTGACCGCACCGGCGTGCGCATTTCGCCGGTGTCGCCGGCCAATGCCATTTCCACCGTCAGCGATCCGCAGCCCCAGTACGACTACATCGTCGATCAACTCAGCGCGCTGGGCATTGTCTACCTGCATGTGGTCGAGGGCGCCACGGGTGGCCCGCGCGATGTGGCACCGTTCGACTTCGATGGGCTGCGCCGTCGCTTCAACGGCACCTACCTGGCCAACAACGGCTACGACCTGCAGCTGGCCAGCGCCCGTGTATCCGAAGGCAAGGCCGATCTGGTCGCCTTCGGTCGCCCGTTCATCAGCAACCCCGATCTGGTCGAGCGCCTCAAGCGCGGCGCAGCGCTGGCGGCACTGAACCCGGCCACGCTGTATGGCGGTGGCGCCGAAGGCTACACCGACTACCCCACCCTGGCTGAAGCGCACGCGCAGTAACGCGGCCGCCCGCATCCGACACGTCCCCCGTCCAGAGAATCCATCATGTCCGTCCTCCCTTCCGTCCTCATCACCGGCGCTTCCAGCGGCATCGGTGCCACCTATGCCGACCGCTTCGCGCGGCGCGGCCATGACCTCGTCCTGGTCGCGCGTGACAGCGCCCGACTGGAAGCACTCGCCGCGCGACTGCGCCAAGAGACCGGCGTGGCGGTGGACATACTGCCGGCCGATCTCACCCAGGCTGACGCGCTGGCCACGGTCGAGGCACGGCTGCGCGACGATGCGCGCATCGGCATCCTCATCAACAATGCCGGTATCGCCCAGTCCGGAGACTTCCTCGCACAGTCGGCCGACGCCATCGAACGCCTGGTCACCCTGAACACCACCGCGCTCACGCGCCTGGCCGCCGCCATTGCGCCGCGGCTGGTCGGTGCCGGCAACGGCGCGATCGTCAACATCGGATCGGTGGTTGGCCTTGCACCGGAGTTCGGCATGTCCGTGTACGGCGCAAGCAAGGCGTACGTGCTGTTCCTGTCGCAGGGCCTGAGCCAGGAACTGGCCCCGAAGGGCGTCCATGTGCAGGCGGTGCTGCCTGCTGCCACGCGCACCGAGATCTGGGAACGCGCCGGTATCGACATCACCACGCTTGCTGAAGTGATGGACGTGGGCGAACTGGTCGATGCAGCGCTGGTCGGCTTCGATCGTCGCGAAACGGTGACCATTCCGCCCCTGCACGTGGCCGAACGCTGGGACACGCTGGATGGCGCACGTCAGGCCCTGCTCGGCGACATCCGCCAGGCGCACGCCGCAGAGCGCTACCGCACCGGCGCCTGAGGCCGGCCTCCGTTGCATCCATCCGGCCCCATCACTGCAGGAACTACCCGCCATGAAAGCCTTCATCATTGACCGCTACAGCAGCAAGGACGTCGGCCGCATCGCCGACGTGCCCGAGCCGCATGTGGGCGACGACGATGTCCTGATCCGGGTTCATGCCGCAGGCGTGAATGCACTGGACAGCAAGATCAGGCACGGCGAGTTCCAACAGATCCTGCCCTATCGCTTTCCGTTGATCCTGGGCAACGATGTGGCCGGGACGGTGGTGCGGGTCGGCGATCGCGCAGGCCGGTTCAAGCCGGGCGACCCGGTGTATGCCCGCCCGGACGATGATCGCATCGGCGGATTTGCCGAGTACATCGCGGTCAAGGCCTCGTCGGTAGCACCTGCACCGAAGAACCTTGGCATGGTCGAGGCGGCCGCCCTGCCACTGGTGGCACTGACCGCCTGGCAGGTGCTGGTCGAAACCGCAGCACTGAAGAAGGGACAGCGGATCTTCATCCAGGCCGGCTCCGGTGGCGTCGGCACGATTGCGATCCAGCTTGCCAAGCACCTGGGCGCCTTCGTCGCCACCACCACCAGCACGGCCAACGTTGCCTGGGTGAAGGCACTGGGTGCGGACGTCGTCATCGATTACCGGCAGCAGGACTTCGCTGCCGTGCTGCGTGACTACGACGTGGTCCTCAACAGCCTCGGCAGCGACGAACTCGATCGATCCCTCGACATCCTCAAGCCCGGCGGTCACCTGATTTCCATTTCCGGGCCACCCACGCCGGCATTCGGTGCGGCAAGAGGATTGGCCTGGCTGCTTCGGCAGGTGCTGCGCCTGTTGAGTCTTCGCATCCGCCGCAAGGCCGCGCGCAGGAACATCCGGTACAGCTTCGTGTTCATGCGTGCTGATGGGCAACAGCTGGAACAGGTCACGGCACTGGTCGAGTCAGGCGCCCTGCGCCCGGTGGTGGACACGGTCTTTCCCTTCGAGGAAACCGGCAGAGCATTGGCCTACATGGACGGCGGCCGCGCCAAGGGCAAGGTGGTGGTGCAGATGGTGCACACACAGCACGTGCAGCCCTGAGGAGGCAGCATCGGGCCCGCTGCTTTCAACAGCACCGAAGCCCTCGCCCATTGCTGCTCCGCGCCGTCACCGCGGTGGCGCTGCAGGAATGGACGGGGCCGGCGTTTTGGGCGCGGTCGAGCCGGCTACCGCATATTCACGCGCCTTGACGCGGAACGGGGCGATGCATCCGGCAAGACTGATGCAGATGGAAAGAGAAAGTGCGATCAAAGCCAGAGTCTTCATCGAGGTACCAGGTTGCAGGGGGCGTGTTTGCAGCGCCATGTTCAGGTGCTCGAGGCTGCAAGTCCATCGCCATCTGCCAACACTGGCCCGTACCATCAGGACCCATATCCTCCTCTGCCCGACGCCTGCATCCGGGCAGCACCGATCGCACCCTTACCCGCCTCTGGGCGCGTGCTAGGCTGGCCCAGCAGAACCTGCGCGCGATACTCCCGCTGCATTCCCCCTCCGGGCCGACTTCGATGAAGAACCCTCGCCTGCCTGCCTCCCAGCCGAACAGTGCTTTGGATGGGCCGTCGCCCGACCTGTTCGTCGCCCTGCGGGATCTGCTGCTCACCTACAAGGCCGATCTTCTGGTGGTACACGATGATGACGGTCACTTCTACGCCAATTGCAGGAACGCAGACGCCAAGGGCAAGGCGCAGTTCTTCGGCGCGGTGAAGGCATCGGGCCGCAGGCATTCGTTCCACTTCATGCCCGTCTACACCTTTCCCGAGCTTCTGGCGGGCATCAGCCCGGCCCTGAAGAAGCATATGCAAGGAAAGTCCTGCTTCAACTTCGATGCATGGGATCCGGCGTTGCTGCACGAGCTGCAGATGCTCATCGACCAGGGTGCGTCCCGCTACAGGACGGCCGGCAAGCTTTGAGTGCAGCACGCGGTCCGCGGTTGCCCTCTAGTGTCCGCAGCTCGACCTGCCAGCCCGTACTACGTGGATGGCAGGAGGCCCCGCACGCTGCAGGACGGCACGAAACGTAGTTTCAGATACAGGCCCAGGCCAGCCATCCGCCCAGTGGCAACACGGCCAGCAGCGCGAGCACGCCAAGGCAGCCGCCGTTGCTGGTGCTGGATGTGAAATCGCTCCGAGCGTCGCCGCTTCTCCGCTCGGACGGCGGCTGTGACTGCAGCCACTGGCGATGGCAGGCCTGGCAGAAGAACCGGGTCTTGCCATTGCGCCAGGCGTTGCTGGTGCGATCATTGTGGTGAGCGGCGCTGCCGCAGCGACCGCACTTGAAGATCCGCGAAGGTGGCTGTCGCTTCTTGTTGAACAGGGCCAGCACTACCACCAGCGCGATGGCAGCTGCCGCTGTGCCGATCAGCGTTTCCGGCCCCATCGAATACTCCATGCGTCATGAATGCGAACAGCGTAACCAACGCAAGCAGGCGCCCGCAACGACGGGCGCCCGCTTGCAACTCAATGCAACGGCACCTTCAGCACCGATGGCGCGGACGCGGGCGAACTGAAGGTCACCGCCCCGCCGAACTGGCTGATGCCTGCATAGCGCAGGTCCACCGTATCGACCACCAGCGTCAGCCGGCTACCCGCCGGAATGTTCCAGCTGCTCGCTTCCAGGCGCAGATCGAGGGTGGTCGCCTGGCCGGGCGCAACGCCACGCAGGGTGTACGGCTTGTGGCTGATCAGCTGGCCATTGCCCAGCACATCTTCCGCGTACAGATAGGCATACAGCGTGGTGTTGGCGCGGCTGGGGGTGACGGTCACGCGCACTTCCGGCGCGCCGTCCAGGCGGCGTGCGTTCCAGTACACCGGCCCCTGCCAGACGCCGGCGGCGTTGCGCCCGATGAAAGGCACGTACGCACCCGGCGGAAGGTTGATCATCTGCAGCGAGCCGGACACCATCGCCACGCCGGAATTGGCGGCGGTCCCCAGGCCGCTGCCGATGCGGTAGTTCCAGCCATTGCTGCGCCCATTTTCAACCAGCCCCCCGGTGGGCAGAAGCAGGCCGCCGGGTGCGGTCAACGCGTAGCTGACCGCGCCACTGTTGGTCGCCTGCCAGTTCGGGTAGCTGCTCCAGCTGCCCTTCTGTGACTTCAACTGCACCGCCGGTTCGCGGTCGATGCCATTGGCCACGCCCTTGAGGTAATGGTCGAACCAGTCGCCCGCCGACTCGTAGACCTCGTTGGGAATGCCCAGTGCGCCCAAGGCCTCGTTGAGGGCATGGTCGCCGTGGCGCAGTTGCAGCTGCTTGGGGCCTTTCAGCTGGTTGAAGAAATCCACCAGCTGACCCGGCGGGAACAGGCTGTCGTTGAAGGCGTTGGCCAGGAACACGGCCGGCTGGTTGGCGTTGATCTCGCTGATGCTCGCAGCGGGGCTGCGGATGGCGGCCACGGGCAGCAGCGATTCCACTGCCCCCTGGTAGTTGCCAACCACCACGTTGCGATTGATCGTGGCCAGTTCTGCCCCGGATCGGCCGGTGACCAGGCCGGCGGCCACCAGCAGCGCGATTCCCTGTGCACTGGGGGTGTCGTTGGCGTACAGCGACGCCTGCAGATCGGCCCACCCGCTGAGCGCGGCCACCGCCTTGATGCGGGGATCGCGTGCCGCCGCCAGCAGGCTGGTGCCGGCGCCGTAGGAGATGCCCGAGACGCCGATCCGCGCCGGGTCGGCCTGGGTGTTGTCCAGCGCCCAGTCGATCAATGCGCTGACATCCTCGACCGTGGCCGGCCCGGCAATATCGATGGCCCCGCCGGACTCCCAGAAGCCGCGCGAGCTGTAGCTGAGGACCACATAGCCGCGCTTGGCCAGCGACTGTGCCACCCCTACGTACTCCACGCTGGGAACGGCCCAGCTGCTGGGCATCACCAGCAGCGGGTACTTGCCGCCACCTGCGTCCTGGGGTTCGATGACAAAGACCCCGAGGGGCGTGCCGTCCCAGCTGGGAAGGGTGCGGTGGGTGGTCTTGACCGTGGCAGCCCAGGCGGTGGGCGCCAGTCCGGTCAGCAGGATCAACAGCAGCAATACCTTGCGCATCGTCGTCTCTCCCCGTCGTTGGTGGTGCAACGGGCAGGACCGTACCAGTGCGAATGGTGGCTTACACCTTGCGTTGCAGCATGGGGCGCACGTTCGGCACCCCATGCTGCAGGCCCAGATGCGCCTACAGCGTTGCCTGCGCCTGCAGGGTGAACACCCAGCTGTCGGGTCGGCTGGCATAGGCGCCGGGCCGTGCCACGTACTGCACCGCCGGCCGCAGCACCAGCCACGGGGCGACCTGCACGCCGTAGTTCAGCTCGACGAACTGCTCGTTGCTCTGCACATCCTTTCCGGTCAGCTGCTGATGGCGGGCGAGCCGGTCGGAGATGTCCAGCCGGTTCCAGGCCAGGCTGAGCACATCATCTTCGCGCGATGCAATCACGCCACGCCAGCTCACGCCCGCTTCCCACGAGTAGCGCATCAGCCCTGTTTTTGCGTCGGCACGGGTAGCCACGCCGAACACCGAAATGCCGCGCACCGTGTCACCCTCGGGCTTCCACACCCGCTGTGCGGCCTGCACGTACGAACCGCTGCGATGCGAAGCGCGAGGTGCCGTCGGGTCACCGATGTCATCGGCGTTGGAGGTATCCAGGTAGTAGCCGACCTTGTAGGTACCGCCATAGTCCTCTCCGGACTTGCCATGGCTGTAGCCCAGCTCGACCGGCAGGAACAGGCCGGTCTTTCCCTTCGTCGAAACACGGAAACCACTGTTGGCCTGCTTGCGCGTCGGGTTGACGTCGTAGATGCCGGTCTGTGCGTACCAGCCTGAAGGATCGTTCCACTTTACCCGCAGGCCCCATTGGCCTGTCGGATTGTCCAGCCAGCCAGAACTGTAGATCGGGCCCAGCGGATGCCCGCACTGGCCGTTGTTGTTGAAGTTGCAGGTGTAAGGCAAGCCACCGAAGTCGTTGCCCATCGAGTAGAAGCCACCCTTCAGGCTCAACCGCTTGTCCAGCAGCAAACGCTCGTAGGAGAGCTCGTTGAAACGCAGGTTCTGGCCCTGGCCATAGAAGGCCTGGTTCTGGATGTAGGAACCGGTGGATCGTTCGTTGATGGCGTTGCCAAAGCGATCGGAGAACACCACGCGCAAGGTGCCGTCGAAGCCGAATGCCTTGCCGGTGTCGATCGTCGCGCCCAGGTCGATGTGCTCGGCGGTGGACCAGCCACTGCCCTTGTAACCATCGCTGTTGACGCCGCTGCCAATCACGATGCGTGCGCTGGGGGTAACGCCGTGGTCCTGCAGCCAGAGGCGCGCTGCCCAATCCGCGCTCAGCGGCGTCTGCGCGACGCTGTCGACCGATTTGGGCTTGGCGGTGGCACTTGATTCGGCAGCCGACACCGACCCGTTGACGATGAAGGCAAGCAGCCCGATGCCGGTCAAGGATACGAAATTCATGCGGCCGCCCTCCGCGCCTTTCGGGTCTTCCAGGCGCGTCGCACCAGCAGCACGATGCCTACCAACGCCAGCACGGCAAGGATGAGCATCGGCAGCCACAAGCGTGCAATCTTCGCCAGAAGTGGCTTCTCGCCGCCGGCACGGGTCAGCGCAACCTGCGCCTCGGTGACCTGGTCGCCCGGTCCGAACTGCGTGCGCACGTAGGTCGCAACCGCTGCGATATCGGCGTCACTCAGGTCCTGTACGAACGAGCCTTTCGAGAAGTGCGGCATCAACGCGTGTTCGCCGTGCACATCGCGGTCAATGCCGCCGATGATGGTGGCGATCAGGTTCTGCGGGCGGGTCATGCCGACGGTGGTGTTGTGCACCAGGGTGGGGTAGTACCCGTCCCTGCTGCCCTCGCCCCGCGATCCATGGCAGCTTGCGCACAAGCCCGAGTACAGTACGCCGCCCGATGCCAGTGCCGCTCCCGTACCTCGTACCGGCTGCTCGCCCGCCGTCGAGGCGACATCGCCCCAGGCAAAGGCGGCCCGCGTGGCATCAGGGTCGGCCACGGCCGGCACCGTGCGCAGGTAGGCGACGATGGCGGCGATGTCCTCGTCCTGCAGCCTGGACAGGCTGTTGCTCACCGCTTCGGCCATGCCGCCACCGGCCTGTGCCTTGCCGGCGACGCGGCCGGTCTTCAGGTACTGGGCCAGCTCGGCATCGCTCCAACCCCCGATACCGCTGGTGGGGTGGGAGGTGATGTTGGGGGCGTACCAGTCACCCAGCGATCCGCCGGCGAAGGCTTTGCCGCCCACCTCCTGCATCATCAGCCCGCGCGGACTGTGGCAGCTGGAGCAGTGCGCCAGGCCCTCCACCAGATAGGCGCCGCGATTCCACTGCGCGCTCCTGCCCGCATCGGGCTTGAACGTTTCCTTGTCCAGGAACAGCAGGTTCCACACCGCCATGGACTGGCGGATGCTGAAGGGGAACGGCAGCTCGGTCGCGTGTGCTTCCTCATCGACCGGCACCACCTCCTTCATGAAGTAGGTATACAACGCGTGGATGTCCTCGTCGGTCAGCTTGGCATACGAGGTATAGGGCATCGCCGGATACAGGTGGGCGCCATCCTTGCGCACGCCTTCGCGTACCGCCTTGGCGAAATCATCTTCGCTGTAGAGGCCGATGCCATGGCTTCTGGAGGGCGTGATGTTGCTTGCCCATATCTCACCCAGCGGCGAGGCAATCGCGTAGCCGCCTGCGTAGGGTTTGCCCTGCTTGGGGCTGGTGTGGCATGCCACGCAGTCCGCAGCGACCGAGAGGTAGCGCCCACGTTCGGCAACCTCGTCTGCGCGCGCGGATTGGCTGGCTGCAGCCAGCATCATCAGCAGAAGCGAGCAGAAGGTCTTCATGCGGCACGCTCGATGGCATCTGCTGCCTTCAGCGCAAGCGCGGCCATGGTCAAGGTGCTGTTGACCACGCTGGCCGACACCATCGGGCCGCCACCCGGGAGCCACAGGTTGGGATGATCGTGTGCGCGGCAATCGCCATCGACCACCGAATCGCGCGGATCCGCGCCCATGATGGTCGAGCCCATGATGTGGTTGTTGGCGTTGAGTGCCGTGGTGATGACGAACTCCTCGGCATTGAACAGCGAGCCGATATGCCGCAGCTGTTTGCAGGATTCGTCATAGCCCTTGCGGGCGTAGTCGCCCAGCGAGTAGTGGATATCCGGGCAGGCCAGGCCGTGGCCATCGACCCGCGTTTTCGACAGCGTCAACCGGTTGCTGGGATCCGGCAAGGGTTCCAGGCTGATCGACAGATCCACGCCGAATACCGCACGGCGGCGGATCTCCGCATCCAGCGCGTCGCCGACCAGGCCTTTCTTCAGCGCCTGGTCGGTGGCGATCGCCACCCGGCTGATGTTGTTGAGGATGATCTTGGTGGCCGAGTACTGCGAGCGGAAGGCGCCGTCTCGCGGGCCAACCATGCAGCTGGACTGCGCCGGTCCACGGCCCAGCCAGATCGGCCTGTCGGCAATGAACGAGCAGTGGAAACCGGAATGGTCGAGCATGTTGCGCCCGACCTGATCGGAGCTGTTCGCAATACCGTTCGGGTTCTGCTCGTTGGCGGCAAGCAGCAGCAGACGCGGCGTCTCCAGTGCGTTGCACGCGATGACGAAACTGCGGCCGGTGGCCTTGTGGCTGACCTTGTTGTTGTCATACCAATGGATGGCCGTTACCCGGTTCTGCGCGTCGGTATCGATCTTGTAGGCCACTGCTTCGGCCAGCACCTGCGCACCCAGTTTCTCGGCCGCTTCGATGGTATGGATGCCGTTGTACATCGCGCCGATCGGGCAGATCGGCTGGCAGTTGTTGTTGCCGCAGCAGGCGGGCCGGTCGTTCCAGGGCGTGACCATGCGGCCCTGCGGAATGGGCACCAGGTTGTAGCCGTGCGGATTGACCACCTCGGCGAACACCTTGTCACCGTTGCCCCAGGGAATCATGTCGGCGAGGTAGGGCCTGGATCGCTCGGAGGGGCTCTGCTTGTCCGGATCATTCGGCCCGGAGACGCCCATCGCCTCCTCGGCGCGGCAGTAATAAGGTTCGATGTCGTCGTAGCTGATCGGCCAGTCGCGCCCTACCCCATAGGTGGACTGCATCTTGAAGTCCACTGGAAGGTGGCGCCAGCAGGAGGCGGCCCAGTGCCAGGTGGTGCCACCCACGGCCTTGATGAAGCCCTGATGGAAGCTGCTGGCGTCGGGGCCGGTCAGGCCCACGTAGTCGTTGGCCGGGAAATACAGCGGCGCGGTGGCGAGCGGTGACTGTGGATACGGTCCCTGGAAATCACTGCCGATGCGCCGCTCGAAGCTGACGTTGCGCCAGTTCTCGACCACGTCGGAACGATGCAGGCGGGGGCCCGCCTCAAGCACAAGAACCGATTTTCCGGCACGAACCAACTGGTGGGCGATCAATGCGCCAACGACGCCCGAACCGACGATCACAACATCGGCATCGGCGTCGCCATCACGGAAAACCGGAGCTTTCATGAGGGGAATCCATAACAATTACGGGAAAAGAGCTGGAAGCGCAGGCTCAGCCGTGCGCGCGTACCGCCGCCGGCGGTTCGGCCGTCCACCATGCGGGACCGCCTTGTGCATAGGTGGGCGGGAACAGGCCATCGTCCACCGGGCGCTGCATCAGCGCATCGCGATAGGAAACGGTGATGGCCTGCGGCCCCTTGCCTACGCTGCCGGTGTACCAGGCAGTGATGATGGCCAGCGCTGTCGGCCGTGCATCGCCAACAGCCGCCAGCAGCGCTTCAGGGCCCTGCACCTGTTGCGCCTTCGCCGCGAGTGCGGGGAACTGGGCGTGCATGTCGGGATGCAGCTTGGCGAAGGCGGCTTCGATGCGCCCGGCGGTTGCCGGATCAAGGTCGGACTTGCCGGTCAGTGCCTGGGAGAGCTGCAGAAAGCGCCCGTCCGTCCGCTTCGCTGGCGTGGCACCGGCATGGGTTGCTGGCGCCTTGCCGGTGCAGGCAACCAGCAGCGAAGCAGAGCCAACGGCCAGCAGGAAGGTTCTGCGCGTCAGGCCTTGCCCACTCCCTTCCAATCCCTCGGGAACACTCATGATGTGGACTCCTGATGCGTCACTTCTTCGGCTGCCCCTGACCGCGACGCGGGGGGCACCTACGCGGTGAACTTTAACGCACCTGAACGTCGTCGCGGAGTGAGCAGGAAGAGCCGCAGCGCGGCGAAGCGCCCTTCTTCCCGGCACCGGCAGAGGCAGATTTCAGCCGGTGCGCTGCCGCCCCCGTCACGCCCTCACAACGCGCTCAACGCTAGAAACAAGGGGTTTCCTACTCTGGAGAGTGGCCATGCGGGTACTGCTGCTGTGTGCCGTGGCGACCATGGCATTGTCGGCCTGCAATCAAGGCGAACCGACCGATAAGGCACAACATGCCGATGCGGTTCGGCAAACCCCACCAGCGGCCAGCGTGCCGGCGCGCAACGTGCCCGGCGGCGGCAGCGGCACCGCCGCCTCCGAAGACCAGGCCTCGGGGCCAGGGGCCGAACGCGGGAAAGAAGCCGCGCCGCCGTCACCGCCCAAGCGCTAGGCGCGGCCAACAGCGAAGCCCCCGATCGGGGGCGCCCGCGGAACAAGCGAATCTACTCGGCCCTTTCAAGCACGATGCGGACGAGCGGTATCCAGTCATCGCCGACCCGATGCTCCCATTCCCCGGTCAGCAACTGCCGGTCGCTGCTGATCACGCCGTCGAACCGCTGGGACTGGCCCTGGATGGTGTACCAGCCGCCATCAAGTCGTGACGTGAAATCGCTGGTGCCACCATCAGCGTCGTAGCTGCGGCTGAAGAAACCACCGGCTTCAACATCGACGCCGATGATTTCCGTGGAGCGCACACGCTGCCCGTCCATCATCGCGTCGACCTCATGCACCAGGAAGTGACCATTGGGCATCCACGTGTAAACGTCCGATGCGAACGACACCCCGCCCGTGCTGCCGTCGGGTTGCAGCGCGATGAGGGTGGTCTCCCAGGCTCCGGCAAGAACGTCCAGCCGGCGGTGGTGTTCGCTGTGAAAAGTTGCTTGTGTCATGGCGACTCCGTACTGGGTGAGGCGGTATAGGGTTCAACCAGGGCGCGCAGCAGCTCCATGCCCGTGGGACTGGTGGACGCACCGGTGCCTTCGCGCTGGACGAAACCGGTCCAGTCCGCGCCGGCCACCCGCCTCAGCTCCGTCGGTTCCACCGGCAGCCAACGCATGGGCCAGAAAGGCAGCCGTCTCTGCCCCACCCTGCCCCGCTGCAGTTCGATCAGGCCGCCGTGGCTGCTGGCACCCAGCACCCGGGAATATGCCACCTGCAGGCCATCGTCCGGGCCTTCCATGTATTGCACAAAGCGCGCGCCATCGAACAGCAGTACGCCGGTGACGCCGGCATCACGGTTGAAACGTGCTGCGTCATCCACGATTCCGCACAGCCTGCCACCGGTCTGGCCCAGCCGGCTGGCAGCAATATCCGCTGCCGCCTCGCTGGTATACACAACGGCTCTGATGGGCACGTTCGACCTCCCTGCAGTGGGCTCCCAACCGTAGCAGAAGGCCGGTTGAGGCAGCTCAGCAGGCGCAGCCTGAAACAGAACAATTCAGTGGAATGTGAAAATGAACCCGAAAAGGATTCACGCCAAGCACTGCTGCCCCATGGCATGAAACAGGTCCGCCCGCGAGATCGACTTCATGCCTGACACCGGACTCTTCTACGTCTTTTCAGTGGACTACGCGACCGATGCGCGAGGCTGCATCGATCAGGTCACCTCTATCGCCTTTCGCTGCAACCAGTGCCACCACGTGTCCCGCGCCGACGCGGAGCTCAAGCGGATGACGGGAGGCACGCTACTGACCTGTGGAAAATGCGGGTCGCACCAGGCCGTCAGCAATGCGCGCCTGGTGGACGGCGAACACCTGGCGGCAACCGGCCAATCTGCAGCAGCGGCCGACCAACGCTGAGCTTGGTTCCGACGGGCGCAGAGTGCCCGGCGTGAGGGGAATGCATGCATCTGCGCGTTCGATGCGCATCCGCCGTTCACTGCATCTACCCCGCATCCCAACACCGGCCGAGATAGCCTCGTCGCTCCTTCCCCGCTGGAGCGCACCATGGCCATCAAGACCGCAGAAGACCTTTTCATCCACGAACTGTCCGACATCTACAGTGCCGAGAAGCAGCTGACCAAGGCCCTGCCACGGCTCGCCCGGGCTGCAGAAAACCCCGCACTTGCCGCCGCGTTCGAGACCCACCTGGAGGAGACCCAGGGCCAGATCGAGCGCATCGACCAGGTGGTGGAAGTGCTGGGTATCCGCCTGAAGCGGATCAAGTGCGCGGCGATGGAAGGCCTGGTGGAAGAAGGCAAGGAAGTCATCGAGAGCATTGAAAAGGGCCCGGTGCGCGATGCAGCACTGATTGGCGGCGCGCAAAAAGTCGAGCATTACGAAATCGCTTCCTACGGCACCATCGCCGCGCTGGCCAAGCAGCTCGGATACAAGGACGCTGTGCCGTTGCTGCTGGAAACGCTGGAAGAAGAAAAGGCCACGGACGAGAAGCTGACCCTGCTGGCCAAGAGCGGCGGCAACGCCAAGGCCGCCCAGGCCGCGTGATCGCAGGTGCACCGCAGATCAGCCTACGCGTCGCCCCCAGGGGGCGGCGCGTTTCTGCACGAGGATACCGTCGTAATGCCCCCCGCACGATGCGGTCCAATCAATGAGGAAATGTCATGCAGCGCGATCAGAAAGACCTGCCCCATCCGGATGACGACACGGCTGCGGTGCCTGCTGCCAGCGCTGGACAGGCCAAGGCCCACAACAGTGCCAATCATGATCAGGCGTTGACGGAGACGTTCCCGGCCAGTGATCCGATCTCTCCCTTCGTCGCCGCTGCCACGCCGGATGAGCAGGCGCAACGGCTTGGCAAGCGAGTAGCGCCCGCTCGGCACGACAAGGGTGAGGGGGACGACGGAACTGGCCAGTGATCGGGCCTGCGCTCCCGCCGAGGGGGCCGGGCAGCCCGCGCCTGTCAGGCGGCTCCGGCGCGCTGGTGAATGACAACTTCGGTAACTGGCAGCGCGATTTCCCGCAACTGGTCGAGGCCTACCGGCGAAAGGGCGGAGCCTCGGGGCAGATCGTCGAGTACCTTGCCCCCAGCGAGGAACACTACTTCATCCTCAAGCCGAAGCACTCCGCCTTCCTCGCCACGCCACTGCCGGCGCTGCTGGCCAACGCGACGGTGGTCGCCCGGGAAGCGGTCGCCACCCTGCCCGACCGCCGCCGGCCGTCCCTGCAGAGCCTGCAGGGATCGGGCGCCGTCGAAGTACTCAGCAACCGCCAGATCATCGCTTCGCTGCCATCCACGTCCTCATATCAACGCACGGGCCTTGCACCACCGCGCTGAACCGGGCCTCTCGCCAGGGTGCGCTTCTTCGCCGGCGGCCGCGGCGTCCGAGCGCGATAATCGACCTGGCACACCGGGCAGAAGAAGGTGCGCCGATGCGTGGTGCCCATGTAGACCTTGCTGACCGGACCACCACAACGGGGGCATGTCCGCCGGGTGTGCACCTGCCAGTGCTTTTTCAACTCGAAGCCGCGCTTCCAGTGCAGGAAGTCGAAACTGTATTCGCGGGCCTGCTTGACCAGTTCGGCAAGCTTGCGCGGCGGAAGATCACCAACAGGGTTGGCCGGATGGACCCGGATGCGGAACAGCACCTCGTTCTTGATGATGTTGCCCACGCCGGAGAACAGCGTCTGGTCCAGCAGGGCATCGCAGACCAGGACATCGGGCATCGATTTCAGGCGACGGCGGGCAAGCCGGGGGTCCCACAGGTCGCTCATCACGTCGGTGCGCCAGTCGTAGACCTCGTCCAACGGCTGATCGATCAGCTTCACCGAGCAGGTGTAGAAGTTCAGTTCGCCATTGTCGAAGCGCAGTGATACCCGCGCTGGCGTCTCCTTGCGTTCGTCGATGCGCCAGCTGCCGAACATCATCAAGTGGATGCGCAGACTGACGTGGCTGAACTCCAGCAGGAAATGCTTGCCCCAGCTGCGCACGGCCCGCACCCGGCGTCCCTCCAGGCAGGCCAGGTCGAGCGTGCTGTTGCCACTGACGCCACGGACGGTCTTTCCCTTGAACCTGGCGGCGGCCTCGCGCAGCAGCACGATGGAAGGACCTTCAGGCATTGGCGTGCTCCAGCATCGACTGCAGTTGCAGTGCATTGGGCACGGCGTGGCCGTGCGCCGTGTTGTCAAGGATGATCCACGCCTCCCCCGCCTGGGCCGCCTGTATTGCGGCGGCCCCCAGACTGCAGAGCTGCGGTTGCTGGTAGGCGCTGTAGTACATGCGCGGCTGCCCGTGCCACCGCCAGTAGCTCCAGTGCCTGGCTCCACCCGGCTGATCAGCCCCTGCAACCCGGGCGGGGTCGGCCGCGACTCGGGCAATGCCGTGGTCATCCAGCAGCGCGTCGGCCTTGTCGTCGAACCAGCTCGGGTGGCGTGGTTCGCAGGCGACCCGCATGGCGCTGCGCCGGCGCACCGCCCGGAAGAAGGCCGAGGCCGTGCGGCCATCGTAGGCCAGGCTCGGCGGCAGCTGCAGCAACAGGGCGCCCAGCCGATCCCCCAGATGCCCCACCGCATGCAGGAACGTGTCGAGCAACGGCGCAGCACCGCGCAGGCGCGCGTCATGGGAAATGGCCTGCGGCATCTTCACCGAGAAACGGAAACCGTGCGGCACGCTGGCCGCCCAGCGCGCATACGTGGCGGGCTGATGTGGTCTGTAGAACGACGAATTGATCTCCACGATCGGAAAGCGCGATGCATAGCGCTGCAGCGCACTGTCTCCCGCCGCGAACGCGCGGGCGATATCCGTGGGCAGCGACCACCCTGCGCAGCCCACGGCGACCGGGTGGCCCGGTCGCGGATGACGGAGTTCACGTGCCATGGCGCTACGGTGGCGACAGGCCCGTAGCAACATGGTGAACGCACGTTGGCTGCAGCGTGAAGCCTGTGCCGCCGGGCGTGGCCGGCCTGCAGCCGGCCGGTTGCCGTGTATCGGCCATCGCTGCTCAGAGGCTGGCGTTGACCATGGCGCCTGCCGGTTGCTGTGGCATCGGCATGGAATGCCCGTTGCGCGGTGCAACGCGTTCGTGGGTGGCGGCCAGGACCTGGTTCACCCGATGGAGCGTGCCACGGCCACCGGGCTCGATACCGATGATGTAGACGAAGCGGCCGTCACAGCGCGACTGCGCCGATTCAAGCCCCTCGGTTTCAGAAATCACGCGCTTCAGTGCCTTCTCCCAGGCCCTGCCGGGGGACGATGCCAGTTCCACCACCACTGCGGTTTCCCCGCAGTCCAGCGGCATCACTTCCACGCGCAGAATGCGCGGCGCCCTGCTGGTCTCGGTGCTACCCATTTTCAGTCCTCCTCGGCCAATGACGGCGGAAGTATCCACGTCCGGCGCCAAGGCGCCGTCAAGAATGGATGGCCGTTGCGTGCAGGCCTCGACCGCCTTCGCGACGTGCTGCTGGAAGCGAGCTCCTTCGCCCTGCTCTGCCCAGCGACAAAGCGGTCTGTGGAGAGCGGCCACGCCACTAACAGGTCTTCCTTTCATGCATGGGCACCCTGATCTGACAGGAGCCCAGTGCTTGCGCGCAGTCACACCTTCGCACTTTGGTCGTTGACCTGTTGACGACAAAAAATGACGCTAACGACACCGCGACAGCTTTCCTGACGCCAGTGCGCGGTCGAGATCCCAGGCAGTACCGGCTACGGCCGGGACGCATCCCCAACACCTGTCACCGCATCGTCCTTCACACGGAAAGGCCTGGCCTGCCGTGGTGGACGGCTGCGCCTTGCCCATATCCATGGAGATCCGCAATGCGCCTTGCCACGTTCTTCCTTGCCCTTGTTTTCAGCACTTTTGCCGGGGCTGCGCATGCCCAGGTTGTGACCCTCAACAAGGGTGGGTTCGTATTGACCTATGACTGCAGCATCCACAGCGCGACACGGTACGAATACACGTTGGTGGCTGACACCGGCTCGGCGGCCCGCCCGTCCAGCTTCTACAAGGACCCGGACCTGCCGGCAGGCTGCCTCGGCCAGGCCAGCACCGCCTCGTATGCCAGCGTGCGGTCCGGCTATGACCGGGGACATCTGGTGACGTCCAATCACATGGACTACGACGCCACCTACATCCGTCGCGCCAACTACATGACAAACATCGTGCCGCAGGTTTCCAGCTTCAATCAGGGCGCCTGGGTCAAGGCCGAGAACGTGGCCGAATGCTATAGGGACATCGCTCCGGTAGACGTCTATGGTGGCGTTGTCTACGGCGATGCGTCCAATGACTATTTCCTGGCCAGCCATGGTATTCCGACCCCGGAATTCTTCTGGAAGACGATCATCACCAAGGATCCAAACACCGGCACCGCCAAGGCCATCAGCTGGATCATTCCCAATGAAGCGGGACTGGGTGGCCTGGATAGCTATCTGGTCACCATCGCGGATCTGGAAGAGCTGCTGGGCGCCAGCTACGTGGCCATCAATGCACCGGCGTCGCTGAAGAACATGCTGCCCAGTGCCAGCTGGCCGCTGCCGAGCGAATGTGATCTGAGCTGAGCGCCGGATGGCCCGGCAGAGCCTTCTCCGCCGGGCCTGCGCTGCGTGAGGACCCTGCCTGATCTGACTCCGCGCCCCGCGTCAGGGTGCGACGCCGGCGCGCGCGGCATCCGGCCTGCGGCGGTAATGCAACGCAAACAGATACAACCCGGTGAACAGCTGCAGGAACAACGGCGGCAGCGGTGAGTAGGTCAGCCAGTCCGGTGGTTCGCCCTGCCCCATCCAGCGCGCCACGAAGTTGGCTATCACTGTCAGGGTGAAGACGATAGACGTCCAGCGGTGCACGGGACGCGCCCAGCTGCCGGCCCTCACTGCGGCGTCCTCGCGACAGTCTTCCCAGGGCGCTCGATCATCTTCCAGCCATTGCCGGACGGATCACGGAATCCGGCATCCACTGCACCATAGCGCTCCACCGGCTCCTGGGTGAATTCCACCCCACGTGCCAGCAGCCGCTCGTAGCTGGCGCGGCAATCGTCCACCGCCAGCACCAGCGGCGGCATCGCACCCTTGGCCACCATCTGCTGCAGGGTCAGCGCAGTGGCCGCATCGTGTACCGGCGGCCCCGGTTTGAACAGGCCGAGCTGGAAACCACCCTCGCCGCCCGAATGCACCGTGAGCCAGCGATAGTCGCCGTTGCCGACATCGGTATGCACCTGGAAGCCGAGTGTGTTGACGTAAAAATCGAGTGCCGCATCCTGGTCGTGCACATACAGGCCGACCACATTCACCATGCCAGTCATAGGATCCTCCCTCAGGTGGGATCTACGCTAACAAGGCCGGTGCGGCGGCGCTTCTCCAAAACTGCGATCTTCAGGTCCGGGCGCCGTGCGGCACGCGCATGGCACTCCGGCACCGGGCCCTGCGCCGGGGCATCGGTCCGCTCACGGTCGCGGAGGGCGCCGGGGCTGTCGCCGGTGATGTCACGAAAGATGCGGCCAAAGGTGCCCAGGCTGGTCCACCCGGTCTGAAGTGCGATCTCGGTGATCGGCAGGTCGGTATCGCGCAGCAGGGCGACAGCGCGCTCGATGCGGCGGCTGAGCAGATAGCGGTGCGGCGGCACCCCGAACGCGTCCTTGAAGGAGCGCGCGAAATGGGCCGCGGAAACCGCACTGATCCCGGCCAGCCGCGCCACCGGCCAGTCTTCATGGCTGGCCCGGTCCATGTGGTCTTTTGCACGCAGCAGGCGGCGCAGCAGTTCCGGGCTCTGGGTCATGGCGTGGCCAACCTGCGCAGCAAGGATCGTGCAGCATGCCGGGCCGCCGCTGCCTCGGTGCACAGCCACTCACGGAAGTGCGCGACTTTCGGGGCGTTGCTGCGTCCTGCCGGGCTGGCAAACCAGAAGCTGCGGCCATCGCTGGCCACGCCTTCGTGGGCTTGTACCAGGCGCCCCGCATCCAGCTCGGCCTTGAACAGGATCGGCGAGCCGATGGCGATGCCTTGGCCGGCGATCGCTGCGGCTACGTCCAGGTGCTCGGCAGCGAAGTTGGTGGCGAAGCGCTCCGTCCCGGGTGCCGGTGTCTGCGCGAATGCCTGGAACCATAGCGCCCACCAGTCCGGACGCCCCAGCAATGGCACATCCGGCAGCCGCGCGCCGCCCAGGCCGGTGACGGCTTCAAGCAGCGCGGGCGCGCACAGTGGCGTGAACACGCTGGGGAACAGCTCCACCGCGTGCAGCCCCGGCCAGTCGCCGTGACCATTGCGGATGGCCGCATCGAAACGTCCGCCTGCCAAGTCCTGCGGCTCCGCCGACAGATCAAGCTCCAGCACCTGTTGCGGATGCCGGGCGCGGAAGCCACCCAGCCGCGGCGTCAGCCAACTGGTGCCCAACGTAGGCAGTGCGGTCAGGCGCAGGCGCGTGGCATCCATGTCGGCGGCGCGCATGAAGCTGGCACGCAGGGCATCGAAGGCGCAGGTCGCCTCCTTTGCGACGCTGGCACCGGCCTCGGTCAGTTCGACGTGCTGGGCGTGGCGCAGGAACAGCCGTGCACCGGTCTGATCTTCCAGGCGCCGGACGTGATAGCTGACCGATGCCGCCGTGGTGTCCAGTTCTTCCGCGGCCCGCGCAAAGCTGCCCAGCCGTGCCGCGGCCTCGAAGGCACGGATGGCAACGAGCGACGGCAGGTGGCGGTGGGCGACCATAAGTGTGGCTTAGCCTGAGCCTCGATATCCGCGTGGTCAATCCCCCCGTACGGCGCCGAAAATGAGGCCTCGGACAGCGGGGATCAGACATGCAGCGACGTGGATTTCTGGGCGGCCTTGCCGCGTTGTACGGTGCCGGCGCCTTCGGGCTGTGCCTGCCGCTGGGCGCCAGCCCTTCCCATGCCGGCAGAGACCATGCCAATGACTGGCGTTGGCTGCAGGGCAACTGGAACGTGCGTCACCGCCGGCTGCAGGAACGCCTGGTGGCGGACACGCGGTGGGTGGACTTCACTGGCACCAGTGCGGTCTGGCTGACCTTGGGCGGGCTGGGCACGATCGATGACAACCTGATGCAGCTGCCCGGCGGCGCCTACCGCGGCCTGGGTGTACGTGCCTTCGATCCGGCTTCCGCCACCTGGGCAATCTGGTGGCTGGATGGCCGCGCTCCCAGCCGCTTCGAAGCGCCGGTGCGTGGCGGCTTCAGCGGTACAGGCGGCAGCTTCCGTGGCGTGGATTCCTTCAAGGGCCAGCCCATTCAGGTCTGGTTCCGCTGGCACGACATCCACGCTGCGCAGCCGTGGTGGGAGCAGGCATTCTCCGCGGACAACGGCGTGCACTGGGAAGTGAACTGGCGCAACTGGTTCACCCGCACGGCAGCGATACCCTCGCCGCTGCCGCTGCAGTCGGATGCGCCCCGCGACTTCGACTTCCTGGTCGGCCGTTGGACCGTGCAGCACCAGCGGCTGCGCGAACGCCTGTCTGGCAGCAACCGCTGGGACCACTTCGATGGCACGCTGCACAACTGGCCGGTGCTGGGCGGCTTTGGCAACGTTGGCGACAACGTCATGAACTTCCCCGCTGCGACCGTACGCGGCATGGGCATCCGCGCATGGGATGCCAGCAGTGGCCAGTGGTCGAGCTGGTGGTTGGATGGCCGCGATCCCACGCGGATCGGCGCGCCGGTCCGCGGCGGTTTTGTCGATGGCGTCGGCACGTTCATGGGAGACGACCAACTGCAGGGGCAGCCGATCAGAACGCGGGTGATCTGGTCGCGGATCACCTCGCGTTCCGCACGCTGGGAACAGGCGGCATCCGCAGACGGCGGAGCGACCTGGGAGACCAACTGGATCAGCGATTTCGAGCGGCAGGCATGAACGCGCTTGCCTCACTGGTCGCGCTTGCGGTCGCGGTCGCTGGACTGCTGGGGGGTGATGCCAGCCGGGAGGCGTTGGCACTCGACCCTCACGCAGAGCGTTTCGCACCAGGCATCGCGTCGACCCGATACAGCGAAATCCGCCTGACGCTGAGCCCCGATGGGCGAACGGCGCTCTGGTTCAGCCGTGACCGGCCTGGCGAAGGCGGCCATGACATCTGGGTTTCGCATCTGCAGCACGGCCAGTGGAGTGCCGCGCGCCCGGTTCCGTTCAACACACCCGGCCGCGATTTCGACCCTGCGTTTACCGCCGATGGCCGCTTCGTGCTGTTCTGCTCCGATCGCCCCGGTGGCCTGGGCGGCGACGACCTGTACAGGGTGCGCGTGCAGGGCCTGCAGTTCGGTGCCGCCGAGCATCTCGGGTCTGCCGTCAACAGTCCCGCCAACGAGTTTGCGCCGATGCTCGCGCCCGACGGTGGCACCCTGCTGTTCTCCAGCGACCGAGCAGGTGGCGCCGGTGGCCATGATCTGTATGTCGCGCGGGTGGACGATGGCCAACTGCAACCTGCGCGGCCGGTGGCAGGCGCGGTCAACACGGCCGCGCAGGAGTTCGACGCCACCTTCCTGGGCGATGGGCGGACCATCGTTTTCGCACGTGCACAGGACTTCGGCAGTTCGCGGGTCGAGCAGTTCGCGGCACGCGCGTTCGGTGACCGCTACGCGCCCGGCATGCGACTGCCCGCACCCGTCAACGACGGTGCGAGCGACAGCTATGGGGCCATGCTCGACTGGTCCCGCCCTGGCACGCTCACCTATTCAGCGCGTCGCGGCGATGGCGCCAGCCTGGACCTGTACCGGGTGGGCTATCGGCTGCCACCGTCCCTGTCGATTCCGGCCCCCCCGGTTCGTCGATAGAAAAAGAGCCCCCGAAGAGAGCATCCACATGCCTTCCGTACAACAGGTTGCCTGCCGCTGTGGCGAAGTGACGTTGAACCTGACCGGCACACCCATCGCCTGCGTCGACTGCTGCTGCAACAGCTGCCGCGCCGCAGGTCTGCGCCTGCAGCGCCTGCCCGGCGCCCAGCGGCTGCTCGGACCGCATGGAACTACCCGTTTCGTCATGTATCGCAAGGACCGGGTGGAGTTCCTGGCAGGAGTGGAGCGCCTGGCCGCGTTCCGCCTCTCAGCCGATGCCGGCACCCGTCGCGTGCTGGCCACCTGCTGCAATACGCCACTGTTTCTTGAACTGACCGGCGGCCACTGGCTTAGCCTGTATGGCGGGCTGTGGCCGGAGGACGCCCGGCCGCCGCTGCAGATGCGCACCATGGTGGGCGATCTGCCCGATCACTCCGTGCTGCCCACCGATGTACCCAACCTCAAGCAACACTCGCTGCGCTTCTATGCCCGGTTGATGAAGGCCTGGATTGCGATGGGCCTGCGCAGCCCGGATATCCGCATTGAAGGAGAGGTCCATGGCTGAGCCAGACAAGATCGAGATCGAGATCGAGAGCATCACCTCGCCCGGCAGGACCCAGTGGGTCGACCGGGGCAAGTACAGCGCCATGCGCATCGCCCTGCTCGGCGTGCTGCCGCAGACGCCGCCCGGGGTTTCCGTTGCCATTGCCAAGCAGTCATTGCTGCCGGCGCTGCCTGCAGATCTGTTCCCCGCAGGCGCGACCGCAGGCTGGTGGCTGAAGGCCGTGCAGCTGGATCTGGAAGCCAAGGGCGTGATCGAGCGCGCAGCGGGCAAGCCCGTGCGGTTGTTCAAGCATGCGGTCGTCGGTCGAACGGCGGTGACGTCATGAGCGGTCCATCCAACGATGCGCCTTCATCGTCGCGCAGGTCACTGCTGATCGGTGCTGGACTGTTGCTGGCCATGGGATGGCCGCCCAGCGTGCGCGGCGCCAGCGCGGGCCTGCGCGAGCCCATGGATGCCGCAGCGTTCGCCGCCCGCCGGCGCTGGGTCCGCACACCGTTCGGGCGCATCGCCTGCGTGCAACAAGGGAAAGGTCCGGCCGCACTGTTCCTGCACGGGTTCCCGTTGAGCGGCTTCCAGTGGCGGCATGCGATCGCGCAGCTTTCCTCGTCCCGCCGCTGCATTGCACCGAATTTCATGGGCCTGGGCCACAGCGCGGTGGCGGCCACGCAGGACCTGTCTCCGCAGGCACAGAGCGACATGCTCGTTGCGTTGCTTGATGCGCTGTCCGTTGCGATGGTCGACCTGGTTGCCAATGATAGTGGCGGCACCGTGGCCCAGTTGTTCGCTGTGCAGCACCCGAGCCGCGTGCGCACGATGCTGCTGACCAACTGCGACGTGCACCAGAACAGCCCGCCGGTGCAGATGAAGAACTCGCTGGCCGCCGCACGCGCAGGCACCTATCACCAGAAGATTGTGCGCCACCTGCAGGATCGCGGCTACGCGCGATCAGCGGCCGGTATCGGTGGCTCGGCTTATGTGGATCCGGCACATTTCAGCGATGAGGCCATCGAATACAGTTTCCGCCCGCTGGTGTCCTCGCCCCTGCGCCAACAGCAGCTCAATGGCCACCTCGCGGCGTTCGAGCCCAATCCGCTGGTGGCCATCGAAGCCTCGCTGCAACGCAGTACGATTCCCACGCGCATGGTGTGGGGAACGGCCGATCCCCTCTTTCCGGGGCGCTGGGCCGAGTGGCTGCACCAGACGCTGCCGGCATCGCGCGGTATCCGCTGGGTGGAAGGCGGACGCCTGTTCTGGCCTGAGGAACAGCCTGCGCTGCTTGCCGATGAGGCCCGGGCGCTTTGGTGAGCCTTATAGGCCTGGCTGATCCGATGCGCCAGCCGCTGGGCTGGCGCGCCCGAGTCAACGCGCCATGGCCCGTGCAGCGTGTTCCTGGGACAACTGCTCCCGCTCCTGCTGCTGGCTCGCCTGCTCAGAGCTTGCCGCCAGCGACTGGCCCTGCTGCAGCTCGCGCACGTGCTCGCTGACCGGCGTAGCCACTGCCTGCGCAGTATCGGTGCGGGCGATCTGACGATCGGCGGCGTGCGGCTGGCCCTGCACCGCGAACGCGTACCTGCCGTCGTCACTGAGCACGGCCTCGTCGATCCGCTGCATGCCCTTGGCCTTGGCCGCGACCAGCAGGGCCATGCCCAGCCGTTCGCTCATCTCATCAGGCTGGCGCCCCATCGCCTGGTCGAGGCTGCTCACCGCGCCTTGGCTCTGCAGCCACATGTCGTGGTCCGGGCTGACGGTGTGCCGTGGGTCCTGCCGGGGCAGCAGCGGTGAGGGCGGCGCGAGCGACTGCAGGTGATCGCCCTGCACGGCAGCGTCGATCTTCTGCAGATCCTTGCCGCCCGCCGCGGCGATATGGAACAGGCGTTCGGCCATGCCATAGGTGGATTGCCCCTGGTTGCGCGCCAGCCCCAGTGCAAAGGCGTCCACATCCTGCTGCGGCCTGCCGTTGCCGTCCTCTGCAAGCACCTGCCACGATGGCCCCAGCATCGGGTTGTCCCCGACCATCGACTGGGTACGCTCCATCAGCGTGCGCATCTGGGCCTCGCTGAAGCTCAGGGTAGTGAGCTCACCGGCCTTCACCGGTCCGCGATCACCGCTGGGGTCGCCGGACAGCGCCGCGTTGGCCATTCCGGCAATCTGCTCACCCTGCGCATGGCCGCGCAGGTCGAAGGTGAATTCATAGCGGCGCTGCGCCCTGTCTTCCTGGCCGTCGGCGCCGTAGGCGCTGACCCGGGTTGCCGGCAGGTTGCCGTTGTACTGCACGCTGCGCAGTTCGGTGCGGCTGCCGTCCTCGCGACTGACCTGCACCACGTCGCCGCTGTTGCGTGCACCCGCCAGGTCCAGGCCGAACGTGTCGCCATAGCCGACCTTCAGCCGCGCCTGCGAACTCATGCCCAGCCGCTCGACCGTCGCCAGATCCTGCACGCCCGGGGTCTGGCCGCTCAGCGTGCCGTTGTCGATGAACTGTTCATAGGCCTGGCGGCCTTCGGCTTGATCCAGGTCGAACGTGGCAGTGCGGACGGCAGCGTGACCGAGCGCGTCCTGGCGACCGGCAATCGCGCTGAACCTGCCGGCACTGAATCCCATGCCGTTGAAGGCTTCCACCGCCTCGTTCGGCCCGGTGGTGACGCGCACCCGGCCATCATCCAGGCGATCCACGCGGTAGCTGGCACCGCTCGCCTCGGTCGTCTGGCTCTGCATGGCGATGTTGCGGAAGCTGCCTTCCAGTGCGGTGCCGGTGAACTGCTGGCCATCCAGGGTGACGCTGCCCCCCTTGGGAATGGTCTGCGGATCGAACGGGTTGATGCGGGTGGGATCGACGTCCACCGCCTCGCTGGGCAGGCTGACCCTGTAGCGCCCGCGTACGCCGGTGCTGCTGGTGTCCTGGAAGCCGGCACCTTTCGCGCTTGCCCCGACCACCGACTCCATCGTGAGCAGGTAATCCCTGCCGCCATCGGGCGTCGGGCTGCCGGCCATGTTCAGCGACGTCCCCTGGAACTGCGATGCGAGACTGGACGCTGCGCGCTTGTGCTCGGTACCCACTTTCAACGCGCCGTCGCCCTCGTTCAACGTGACCGAGTAACCACCGGCGGCGGCCCGCACCTCGCTGTTGGCCGAGGTGTAGGTCGGATCGAACGACGCCGAGGCGGCATCGCGCGGCGCATCCTGGGTTGCGCCTTCCTTGCTGGTCTGGGCATTCATGCCGTGACCTCCTTGAACAGTGACGCGCTGATTATAGGACGCGGTGTGCGCAGCACGTTCACATCGCGCCGCAGCCGCATCTACGATAGTGATGGCCATCCCATTCCACGCCGAGGGTCCATGCCCCACTCCCTCGCCCGCCCGCAGCGATGGCGCCGTCACGGCCGCAAGCTGCTGCCGTACCTGCTGGGCCTGTATCTGCTGTACCTGTTGGCAGGCAATGTTTTCCTCAATACGCCGCTGTTCGATCAGGTCACCAACCGCAAGCCGCACAAGTTCGTGATGACCACTGGCCCGGCGATCACGCTGCTGCCGGGGCATGTCATCGCCTGGAATGTGCAGATGCGCGGCCACGTCAATCACACGGTGTATGTGCTGCGCGCAGACCGCGCCAGTGCACGCTTGGCATTGCTGCCGCTGTTCCAGCGCGAGGTGCGCGTGCCGTCGCTGCACGCGACCGGGGTGGCCGCCGAGATCGCGCGCGTGGAGGAGGCCATTCCCTCACCACCGCGCGGCGATCGCGGCTGGACGTTGCGGTTCGATGCCATTCATAGCGAAACCATCCGCAGCGTCCGCGTGGGCAAGCTGTTGATCGTTGGCCAGGGCAGCGGCACGGTCGGTTTCCTGAAGCAGCTGCGTGGTGGTCCCTCGGAACTGCTGGACTCGGAGGTGGCGTTCGCTGATGCCGACGTCAGCCTTGACGGCACCCAGCTGCTCGGCGACATGCAGCTGAAGACGCAGTTCTCCTACCCACGGCATTACCGCGACCAGGCACCCGGGCTGGCAAAGCTGGGGCTGCTGCATGCCGTGCTGGAGGTGCAGGCGCGCAGCCAGGGCCTGCGCCTGGATACGGACACGCAACGTCCTTCCATTGCCAGCGCCGCCGTGCCGGGGCAGCTGCAGGCCGCGATCACCCTGGACCAGGGCGCGCTTCAGCCCGGCAGCCATGCGGTCTGGCGGGTTCCCCTGCAGATGGGAGCTGGCGCCCCCGACCGCGGAACGCTGGCAGTGCAGCTGGATGCCGCCCGCGATATCCGCCTGCAGGCGCGATTGCCGCAGCGCGAGGGCACAGGCGCTGCGCTGGACGCGGATCTGACCATCACCGGGCGGCACATTCCATTCGCCGAACCCGGCGAGATGCTGGGCCGCACCTCCGGAACGGTCAAGGGCGAATGGACCTTCACCTCGCTCAACTGGATTCCCGCACTGTTCGTGCAGAAACCCTGGTTCCAGTTGCAGGGCGGTGGCGTGCTGCGCGCCGACCTGCGCCTGCAGAACGGCGAGCTGGCCGCTGGCAGCAGCGTCGATATACCTGCAGCGCGGGCGGTGGCCGAAGTGGCCGGCGTGCACATGCAGGGAACGGCCAGCGCCCATGGCCAACTGCAGGCCGGGACGCCGACGCACGCCGTACTGGCAGTGAAGCTTCCCACGTTCAATGCGCGTGCAGGCGGCGCCAAGGGTGCCACGCTGTTCGATGGGCGCGACCTGGCACTGACACTCACCGGTGACGGTCGCCTGCGCGAGCTGCGCAAGGGCGTGCGCGCGCAGCTGCGCTTCGATGACGCAAGCATTCCAGACCTCACCGCCTACAACCGCTACCTGGGCAACGGCCAGGTGCGGCTGCTGGGAGGCGCTGGCCAGGTGAGCGGCGACGTTGAACTGGATACCCAAGGCCGGGTTGGCAATGGCAGTGTCCGCCTGCGCAGCCAACGCGCACGCCTGCAGGTGGCCGGGCTTGGCCTGCAAGGCGACGCCCGCGTTGATGGCAGGCTGCGGCGTGGCGATTTCAGCCAGCGCCGCTTCGATCTGGGCGGCAGCGTGATCGAGCTGCGCAACGTGCAGGTGGGTGAGCAGCAGCGTTCACAGCCGTGGTGGGGCCGGGTCACCATCGCCCGCGGTGACATCGATGCGCAGTCACCGTTCCAGGTGGACGCACGCGCGGATCTTGCCATGCGCGACGCGGGCCCGCTGCTGGCGCTGTTTGCCGAGCGCAGCGATTACCCGCGCTGGGCATTGTCGCTGCTCGACTCCGGCCAGGTGGATGCGCATACCCGCCTGCGCTGGCGCGCCGGGCATCTGGTACTGGATGGACTGCAGGCGGAGAACGAGCGCCTTTCGCTGCGTGCGCGGCTGGATCTGCTGGACCAGCGCAAGCGTGGCGACCTCTACCTTCGCTGGGGCCTGCTGGGTGCCGGCATCGAGCTGGATGGGCAGCGCCGCCAATGGCATCTGGCCGGTGCGCGGGAATGGTTCGACGGTCGGCCCGCGTTGCTGCCCGGTGCTGCAGCGGCCAGCGACGGTGGCACGGCGGACTGACCCGAAGGCTGCATCCAGTCGCGACGCCTTTACGTACAACGCACTACCGCAGTTCGCGATAGTGCAGGAGGAAAGACACCGTGAATGTCCGCAGGCAAGCAGTTGGCCTTCTGGGCTGGGCCATCGTCACTTTTCTGGCGGCCGCACTGGGCGCGCGTGCCTCGATCTCGGCAGCGGATTTCTACGCAAGCCTGACGTTGCCGGCATGGGCACCGCCGGCCAGCGTGTTCGGTCCGGTGTGGACGGTGCTGTACGCATTGATGGCGCTGGCGGCGTGGCTGGTGTGGCGCCAGGGCGGATGGCGCGCGGCCGCGCCTGCGCTGGCACTCTATCTGCTGCAGCTGGCCCTCAACGTGCTGTGGAGCTGGCTGTTCTTCGGCTGGAAACAGGGGGCGTTGGCGTTCGCTGACATCGCACTGTTGCTGGCGCTGATCGTGGCCACGATCGTCGCCTTCCATCGCGTGCGTCCGGCGGCGGCATGGCTGCTGCTGCCTTACCTGGCATGGGTGACGTTTGCCAGTGCGCTCAACTACGCGGTGTGGCAGGCCAATCCGGCCGCGCTTTAGCCGGGCAATGCCTGAGAGCCTTGCGCTGCGGGCCGCCACTGGCGCAGCGCGCTGCCCCTGAAGGCCTGCTCACCGCAGCCGGTCGGGCAGCGCAGTACACGCGCGGCAGACGTGCTGACAAGCCCATCGCCCTCCTGCGCCTTGAATACGACCTCGCAGCACAGGCAGCGCGCCACCAGCGAATACAGATGGACGATGCGGCCGCTGCCGGGATCCTGCAGTGCATTGACATCCAGCAGGTCGAAGCGGCCGTTCTCAGGCGCTGGGCGCGATGGGCGAAGCAGGGAAGACGATGGATGCAGGTTCACGTCGATGCGTCACAGAAGGATGAGCGACGACTGTAGTAGGCGCGATGTGCAGCAGATGTGCACCGCACCCATCAGGCTGCAGCAGCGCCACCCAGTCGGTTGATCTGCGCACATTCCAGCACCGGCGGCGGCTCCGGCATCGTCGCCAGCACGATCATCGCGCGGCCGATGGCTTCGTTGCTGGTCACCAGTGAGGGCAGGACGCGGCCCGCCGCCGCCATCAGGGGGCCGCCAAAGCGATACAGCGGCTTCAACGCCGCATGACGGGTGCCGGTGCCCGCCACCGGGCGCACCCCGGCAGGACGCAGCATGACGGTGCGCACCGCGAGCTGCGCCAATGCGGCCTCGGTCTCGCCCTTGATGCGCAGGGGCATGATCCGGCTGTGGGGATTGGCATGGGCGCCGGAGACATACAGGAACCGGCCGTCCGGATTCGCCTCGGCCCATGCTGCAGCCACGGCGAGGGTGGCATCGAGCGTCACCTTCCGATACTCGTCCTCGGCGGTGCCGACCGGCGGTGCTCCGGCACAATAGAAACACGCATCGAATCCGGCCAGCTGCGGGCCCACACCACGGGCATGCTGGAAATCGGCCAGCACGATCTGCTCGATACGCGCGTCAAGGGGGGCCTTGCCGCGGACCAGGGCGGCGGTGCGCGCCACCTGCGGCGAAGCGAGGCAGGCACGGGCAACGCCCTGCCCGACCAGTCCGGTCGCGCCGGTCAGCAGAATCCGCAGCGGGCGTGTTTCGTACATGCGTTGACCTTGAGGAAGCCTAGAGTTTCACGAAGCGCTGGATCCGGCGGGCCAGCCAACCACTGAATACCAGCGGCGCATCCAGCGCGGAAACGCAGATGCACGGTACGCCCGGCGCCGTTACCGGCTGGTGCTCGACCTCCTCGTCCAGGTCGGCCACATCGCCGGGCGCGAAAAGACCCAGCGCATCATTGTAGGAACCCCGCAGGATCTGTGTCAGTTCGCTGCGTCCATGGCTGTGCATCGGCAGGCATTTGCCCGGCGCGATCTTCAGCATGATCAGCGACGGCATCTGCTCGGCACGGATGCAATGCACTCCCGGCGCCATCCAGCGCCAGTGCAGCCGGCCCAGCGAATCGCCGAAGTACGGATGCAGCGACGTCGGCAGATGGTCCGGATCCGCCTCGGGGCGTTCGCGCGGCATCGACCGCAGCGGGCCTGGCACCGCGTCGGCCTGGACCTCGACGAGCTGCGCAAGCATCGCTTCGCGCAGGCCCGCCCGCCGCGCCTCGTCCGCCACGGGCTGGGTCTGCTCCAGCAGTGCGGCACCGATGGCCTCCGCTTCGCGCAGCCGCTGGCGGCAGTGCGGGCACTGCTCCAGATGGGTGCCGGCGACGATGCTCAACGGTGCCGGCAGAGCACCGGCGGCGTAGCTCATCAGCGTCGACTCATGCAGGTGGTGGTGCGGATTCATGGTGCACCCCCGACCTTCGACTGCAACTGCAGGAACGCTCGTCGCAGGTGTGATTTGACCGTGCCCAGCGGCATGCCCAGCGCCTGCGCGATCTCGCTGTGGCTCTTGGCCTCGAAGTAGGACATGCGAACCAGACGCGCCTGCGTGGCCGGCAGTTCATTGATGCGCTGGCGCAGGCGGGCATGGTCGGCAAACTGCTCGGCGCTGCTGCGCTCGCCGACGTCGGCGGCAGCGGCGTCTTCCACGGCTTCCTGCACCTGCATCCAGCTGCGTTCGCGACGCACGCGGTCGATGTGCAGGTTGCGGCCGATGCGATACAACCAGGTGCTCAGCGCACCTTGGGCAGGATCGAACTCGGCCGCGCGCAGCCACAGGCGCAGCAGGCATTCCTGGGCCAGCTCTTCGGCCACCGCTGCGGGTGCCCCAAGGCCACGCAGATAAATGCACAGGCGCGGCATGAAATGGTCGTAGATGCGCATGAAGCAGTCACGATCGCGCAGCCGGGCGACGCCATCCATCTCGCCGTTCCAGTTCGTTGGCTCGTTGCTGGGCTGCTGTGAACTGGACACGATCCGCGCGGTGTCGAAGGGATGGGAGGGACTGGCGGGAGGACGGTACATCGGCGGGGGCTGCCGTTGGGTGAAGAGGAGTCCTTCCCTCTACGCACGGTGGCGCCTGTTGGATGCACCCGGGATGGGTGCCAACGTGCATCCAGCCGGCGCCGTCGCGCGTACAGGCCCGCAAGCCTCCCATGGATCGCCCCGATGCGTCTTGCCTGGTTGCTGCTCTGCATGCCCTGCGCCGCTTCGGCCGCGCCGCTGCTGCGTTCGGAGGGCGTGGCCACCCTGGCCAACGGAGTCATTGCCTACCGCGAAGTGCATTGGCAGCGCGGCGCCGGCGATGGCAGCGAACGCTGGGTGGAATACCTTTGCCCTGCGGGCCAACCTTTCGCCCGCAAGCAGATGCCCGCCGCCACCCGGCCGCAGGTGCGGGGCTATGTGCTGCAGGACGCCCGCAGCGGCCAAGCGGCCGATGTGAGGGTCGACCCCGGCGTGGTCCGGGTCGACTGGAAGGAGGACACGTCCACGCCTTCCCGAACCAGGCAGCTGCCGCTGCCCCCGGATGCCGTGATCGACGCCGGCTTCGATGCCGCCGTGCGGGCCCACTGGCGGACGCTGCAGGGTGGAGCACCGGTCAGCCTGCCTTTTCTGGTGCCCGGCCGGCAACGCTTCTACCCCGTGCAGGTGCAGTACCAGGGCCCGGTGCGCTGGCAGGGGCTTTCCGCCCATGCGGTGAATGTCCGCCTTGATACCTGGTTCGGCGCGGTGGCCCCACGTCTGTCGCTGGTCTACGCCGATGCTGATCGCCGCCTGCTCGAGTTCCGTGGTACCAGCAACCTGCGCGATGCACGTGGCGATTATCCGCAGGTGACCGTGCGCTTCGCCGCGCCCGCAACCGAGCAGCCGGCGCAGCGCTGGCGCACTGAGCTGCAGCGACCGCTGGTAGCGCGCTGTGATGTTACGACCAGGTGAACATGCAGTCTGATGCAATCCACTGCATCCAACCTGCACTGCAACGCGTATAGGTAGGCAATCGACTCCCTCGGGCTTCCGTCCATGGCATCCGCAGCGCCTCCACTCCGCAGACGTTCGCGCCTGTTGCGCACCTTCCAGCGCTGGTTCGACACCGATGCCGGAAGCGAAGCGGCGATCGACGGCAGCCAGGGTGACCGCATCGACTGGCTGCGCGCCCTGCCCTTCGCGCTGCTGCACGTGGCCTGCCTCGGGGTGATCTGGGTGGGCGTGTCCTGGACAGCGGTTGCCGTCGCAGTGTTCCTGTACGCGATCAGGATGTTCGCCATCACCGCGTTCTATCACCGCTACTTCTCGCACCGGACGTTCGAGGCATCGCGCACCGTGCAGTTCGTGTTCGCGGTCATCGGCGCCGCCAGCGTGCAGCGTGGCCCGCTCTGGTGGGCAGCGCACCACCGCCACCACCACCGCCACGCCGATCAACCGCAGGACCCGCATTCCCCGCGCCAGGGCGGGTTCTGGCACAGCCATATGGGTTGGTTCCTCACCCGTAGTGCCTTTGCCACCGATCTGCAGCGCATTCCCGATCTGGCCCGCTACCCCGAGCTGCGCTGGCTGGACCGGTTCGACACCGTGGTTCCGGTGTTGCTGGCCGCTGCGCTGTATGGCGTGGGTGCGGTGCTCGAGCGTGTGGCGCCAGGCCTGCATACCTCCGGCCCGCAGCTGCTGGTCTGGGGCTTCTTCATCTCCACCGTGGTGTTGTTCCACGCCACGGTCACCATCAATTCGCTGGCGCACCGATTCGGCCGACGCCGCTTCGAGACCCGTGATGACAGCCGCAACAACCTCTGGCTGGCGCTGCTGACCTTCGGCGAAGGCTGGCACAACAACCATCACTTCTTTCCCGGCACCGCCCGCCAGGGCTTCCGCTGGTGGGAGATCGACATCAGCTGGTATGGCCTGCGCGCAATGGCTGCGCTGGGCCTGGTGAAGGGCCTCAAGCCCATCCCGGCCTGGGTACTGGCCAAGGCGAGGCACTGACATGCGTATCGCGGTCATCGGTTCCGGCATCGCGGGTCTGGCCAGTGCGTGGTGGCTGGACGGCGAGCATGACGTCACCCTGTTCGAGGCCAACGACTATCTGGGCGGCCACACCCACACCCACGAGGTGACAGTGGACGGCCGCAGGATGGCGGTCGACACCGGGTTCATCGTCTTCAATCCGCACCATTACCCGCTGCTGTCGGCGTTGTTCGACGAACTTGGCGTGGACTCGCAGCCCACCACGATGAGTTTCTCGATGCACAGCGAGCGCAGCGGCGTGGAGTACAACGCCACATCGCTCGATGGCCTGTTCTGCCAGCGCCGCAACCTGCTCTCACCGCGTTTCTGGGGAATGCTGGCCGACCTGCGGCGCTTCTATCGCGACGCGCCCCTGCTGCTGGGCGAGGAGCAGGGCCCCACGCTGGGCCAGTACCTGCACAGCCAGCGCTATGGCGAAGCGTTCGTGCAGGAGCATCTGCTGCCGATGGCCTCGGCGCTGTGGTCCTCGCCGACCGCGCAGGTGCTGGACTTCCCGGCCCGTTACCTGGTGCAGTTCATGGCCAATCACCAGATGCTGCAGATGACCGGGCGCGCGCCCTGGCGCGTGGTCAAGGGCGGCTCGGCGCGCTACGTGGACGCCCTGCGTGCGCGCTGGCGGGTGCATGAGCGGCTGGAATGCCCGGTGCATGCGGTCGAGCGCATGCCCTGGGGTGCACGCGTACACACCGCAACCGGCATTGAAGGCTTCGATGAAGTGATCCTGGCCTGCCATAGCGACCAGGCCCTTGCCCTGCTGGCCGACGCCGATCCGATCGAGCATGCGGTGCTCGGCGCGATCCGCTACCAACCCAACGAGGCCGTACTGCACACCGACGCCTCCCTGCTGCCCGCCAACCGCAAGGCGTGGGCGGCCTGGAACGCGCATGTACCGCGCGACCCCACCGCACCCTGCACGGTCAGCTACTGCATGAACCTGTTGCAGGGGCTGCCCGGTGATACGCCGCTGGTGGTGACCCTCAACCGCAGCGAGGCCATCGATCCGGCCAAGGTGCTGCGCCGTCTGCAGTACGCGCATCCGGTGCATGATCCGGCTGCGGTGGACGCGCAGCGGCGCTGGGCCGAACTGCAGGGCCGGCGGCACACCTGGTTTGCGGGTGCGTACTGGGGCTGGGGCTTCCACGAAGATGGAATCCGCAGTGCCCGCCGCGTAGTGGATGCGCTGCAACTGCGCAATGCCGGCGCGCCGCCTCCCCTGCAGGTGGAGGTGGCCGCGTGAGCGCCAGCGCCCTCTACTTCGGGCAGGTGGTGCACCGCCGGCACCATCCGCATCCGCATGCCTTCCGCTACCCCATCGCGCAGCTGCTGCTGGACCTGGACGAGTTGGACCAGGTATTTGCCGGGCGCTGGCTGTGGTCGGTCGGGCGCCGCAACCTGGCAGAGTTCCGCCGCAGCGACTATCTCGGCGATCCCAGGACATCGCTTGCAGACGCCGTGCGTGACCATGCCGCGACCGTGCTGGGGCGGCGCCCGGACGGCCCGGTGCGGCTGTTGGCGCACCTGCGCTTCGGTGGCCACGTGTTCAATCCGGTCAGCTTCTATTACTGCTATCGGGCCGACGGCAGCACCCTGGACTGCATCGTCGCCGACATCACCAACACGCCGTGGAAGGAACGGCACGCCTATGTGCTGCCTGTTGAAAGCGCACAGCCGCAGGGGCGTGCCCTGCGCTGGCAGTTCGACAAAGCCTTCCACGTTTCCCCCTTCATGCCAATGGATTGCCGCTACGACTGGCGCTTCACCGCGCCCGGCGATGACCTGCGCGTGCATATGCAGGTCTGGCGCGACGGTGTCCGGCAGTTCGATGCCACCCAGGCCATGCAGCGACGCCCGCTCGATGGCCGCGGCCTGGCCCGGGTACTGGCGTTCTACCCGTTGATGACCGTGCAGGTGGTAGCCGCCATCCACTGGCAGGCACTGCGCCTGTGGCTGAAGCGCAATCCCGTGCATGACCACCCCGCTCTTGCCGAGAAACCGCGATGAACGAGCTGAATCCTTCCGTTGCCCTGCCCCGCCCCGGCGCGGTGGACGCATTCCTGCGCCGGAGGCTGCTGGCGGTACTGGCGCCGCTGCGCGAAGGCGGGCTGCGGGTGCGCGACCCCTTGGGCGAGGTCGTCCTCGGTGATCGTGCCGGCGCACTGCAGGCCACGGTGACCATCAGCGACATGGCGTTCTACCGCAAGGTGGCCGCGCAGGGCAGCGTCGGCGCGGGTGAGAGCTACATCCACGGCGATTGGCACTGCGATGACCTGGTGGCCCTGGTGCGGCTGCTGGTACGCAACCGCGACCTGCTGGATGGCATGGAACGCGGGCCGGCGCGGATCGGTGGCTGGCTGCTGCGCGGCTGGAACCGCCTGCGGCGCAACAGCCGCGAAGGCAGTCGCCGCAACATCGCCGCCCACTACGATCTGGGCAATGACTTCTTCGCGCTGTTCCTGTCGCCGGACCTGATGTACTCCTCGGCGGTGTTCAGCGATGCCGGCGACTCGCTGGAAACCGCCTCGCGCCGCAAGCTGGACCGCATCTGCCAGCAGCTGCAGCTGCAACCCGGTGATCGCGTCGTCGAGATCGGTACCGGCTGGGGCGGGTTCGCCCTGCATGCCGCCCAGCACTACGGCTGCCATGTGACCACCACCACCATCTCCGCCGAACAGCACGCGCTTGCCGCCCAGCGTGTGGCCGAGGCGGGCCTGCAGGAGCGCGTGACCCTGCTGATGCAGGACTACCGTGATCTGCAGGGCCAGTTCGACAAGCTGGTGTCGATCGAGATGATCGAGGCCATCGGTGCCGAGTATCTGGACACCTACATGGCCACCCTGCAGCGGCTGCTGAAGCCCGATGGCGTGGCCCTGCTGCAGGCCATCACCATCGAGGACCAGCGCTACGAGCAGGCGCGTCGCAGCGTGGACTACATCAAGCGCTTCGTGTTCCCCGGCAGTTTCATTCCCTCGATCAACGCCATCCTGGCCGCCAAGACCCGGGCCTGCGACCTGCAGCTGATCGCCCAGCAGGATTTCGGCCACTCCTATGCACTCACCCTGCGCGCCTGGCGGCAGCGCTTCCTGGCGCAGTTGCCGGCGGTACGTGCGCAGGGTTTCGATGACCGCTTCTGCAGGCTGTGGGAGTTCTATCTGGCCTACTGCGAGGGCGGCTTCCTCGAGCGCTCGATCGGCGTGTCCCATCTGCTGCTGGCACGGCCGGGCTACCGTCCCGAGGCGGACGTCCATGGCCAACGGGCCAGCTGACATGCGCCGCACCTGGGTCAACGTAATCGGCAACCAGCTGGTATGGCTGTGCGCCGTTGCCGGAGCCGGCCGCGGCTGGCAATGGCCGGCCCTGCTGTCGGCCACACTCTATGTCGGCAGCCAGTTGCTTGCCTCGACGCGGCCACGCCTGGAGCTGCGCCTGCTGTTGCTCGCGCTGGGGTGTGCCTGGCTGGTGGATGGCAGCGCTGCAGCCAGCGGTGCTGTGCAGTACGCCGCCGCACCGCTTGGATGGGTGCCGCCACCGTGGATTTTCGCGCTGTGGGCGGCCTTTGCGATGACGCTGACGGCGTCGATGGCGTTCCTGCAGCGGCACTGGATGCTGCCGGTGGCCCTGGGCCTGCTGGCGCCGCTGGCGTATCTGTCCGCGGCGCGGGGTTTCCAGGCCGTACATTTCACCGCCCCGGCCTGGCTGGGCGTGGCAACACTGGCGCTGGGCTGGTGCGTGGCACTGTCGCTGCTGTGCGCCGTCGCCCGTCGCGGAACGCCCAGCAATCGTGACACCCCATTGATCGGAGCAGCCTGATGAGCATTCTGTGGTGGGTACTGCTGTACGCCGTGCTGATCATGGCCTGGGGTTGGACCTGGCAGCGCAGGCACCGCAACATCGGCATCGTCGATGTCCTGTGGGCGAAGGGCGTGGCGGCAGGCGCGCTGCTGCTTGCATGGCTGGGCGATGGCGCGCTGCAGCCACGCATCGCACTGGCCGTGCTCGGTGGCCTGTGGGGAAGTCGTCTCGCCCTGCATCTGTGGCGCCGCGTACGCAGCGAGGAAGAAGACGGTCGCTACCGCTATCTGCGCGAACACTGGCACGGACACCAGGGCAGGATCTTCGGCTTCTTCATGGCGCAGGCGCTGTTGGTGGTGCTGTTTGCGCTGCCGTTCACGGCCGTGGCCGGCAATCCCCACAGCGACATGCCTGGCTGGATCGCAGCGGCGGTCGTCGTGTGGCTGCTCAGCGTGGGCGGCGAAGCACTGGCAGACCGTCAGTTGGCACGCTTCCGCGCCGACCCGGCGAACAGGGGCCGGACCTGCCGCCAAGGACTGTGGCGGTACACGCGCCATCCCAATTACTTCTTCGAGTGGCTGCACTGGTTCACCTATGTACTGCTGGCAGCCGGCTCACCCTTGTGGTGGCTGGCCTGGTCCGGGCCGGTGCTGATGTACGTGTTCCTGCGCTACCTCAGTGGCGTTCCCTTCACCGAGAAACAGGCGCTGCGCAGTCGAGGCGATGACTATCGCGACTACCAGCGCAGTACCCCGATGTTCTTCCCCTGGTTTCCGCGCAACCCCAAGGAGTGATCCCGATGAACAGCACCCCGTCCCTTGCTCCGGTTGCCGATACGGAAGCCGGCCTTACCGGTTGGGCCGAGCGTGGCTGGCTGCCCGATGCGGCGCTGCGCGCGGGCATACGCCGCCTGTGTGCGCAACGCCTGGCCGAGGAGTCGAGCGGCAGCATGGAGGAGCAGGCCCAGCGCTTCAGCCGCCGTATCGCCGAGCTCGCTGGCAGCCCACTGGCACTGCACGTGGATGCGGCCAACCGCCAGCATTACGAGGTGCCTGCCGCCTTCTTCCAGGGCTGCCTGGGGCATCGCCTGAAGTACAGCAGCTGCTACTACCGCACCGGCCGCGAGACGCTGGACCAGGCCGAGGATGCGATGCTGGAGCTGTACGGGCAGCGCGCCGGATTGGCCGACGGCCAGGACATTCTTGAGCTGGGCTGCGGCTGGGGCTCGCTGACGCTGTGGATGGCCGAGCGCTACCCGAACGCGCGCATCACCGCCGTCTCCAACTCGCACAGCCAGCGCAGCCATATCCTGGCGCAGTGCGAGGCGCGCGGGCTCGGCAACGTCGAGGTACTCACCCGGGACGTCAACCAGCTGGACCTGCCTGCCGCTGCGTTTGATCGCTGCGTGTCGGTGGAGATGTTCGAGCATGTCCGCAACTACGACCGCCTGCTGGGCCGCATTGCCCGCTGGCTGAAGCCGGACGGTGCACTGTTCGTGCACATTTTCGCCCATCGCACGCTGATGTATCCGTTCGAGACCGAGGGCGACGACAACTGGATGGGCCGGCATTTCTTCACCGGCGGCCTGATGCCGGCAGCGGACACGCTGCTGCACTTCCAGCGCGACCTGGTGCTGGACCAGCGCTGGCTGCTGGACGGCACGCACTACCAGCGCACGGCCAACCATTGGCTGGCCAACCAGGATGCTGCCCGTGAACAGCTGCTGCCGGTGCTGGCACAGACCTATGGCGACGAAGCGGCGGCACGCATCTGGTGGCAGCGCTGGCGCATGTTCTGGATGGCCTGCGCCGAATTGTTCGGCTACGACGACGGCCAGCAATGGCTGGTCGCCCACTACCTGTTCCGCCCGCGTTGAAGGAGACCGCCCTCATGCGTATCGCATCGCTGTTCCCGCTGCTGGCCGTTGCCCTGTTCGGCGCAGGCTGCAGCAGCCACGACACCCGCCCCATCCCGCTGCCTCCGAAGGTGGACGTGCCGCGCTTCATGGGCGACTGGTATGTCATCGCCCATATTCCGTCCCGGCCCGAGCGCGAGGCCTTCGACGCGGTGGAAAGCTACGCGCTGCAGGCCGATGGCCGCATCCAGACCACTTTCACCTATCGCAAGGGCAGCTTCCAGTCGCCACAGAAGTCGATGCACCCGGTGGGCCGTGTGGAAAAACACGGCAATGGTGCGGTCTGGGGAATGCAGTTCATCTGGCCCATCCAGGCCGAATACCTGATCGCCTGGCTGGATGAGGGCTACACCCAGACCATCGTGGCCCGCAGCAAGCGTGACTACGTGTGGTACATGGCGCGCACGCCGCAGGTGAGCGAGGCGGACTACCAGCAGGCGGTCGCCCGCATCCAGGCAATGGGATACGACACCGGCAAGCTGCGCCGTGTGCCGCAGTCGGTGCGCTGACCCTGCGCGAAGCGATGCTCCAGAACAGAATGACGCTAGCGCCGAATGGCGCCATTGCCCCATGAATGGGGGAATATAGGGCTGCCCGGCCTTTCAAGGATTATCAATCCCGCTTTATGTGATTAATATCACTTAAAGACATTTACTCCCATGCAATAAAGGCGGCGAAGATTCACCGGCCTCCGGCCACAGGGAGCGTGCCATGCAGGATGTCTCGCCGCATCAGTGCAAGGTTGTATCCGAACGGAAATGGTCGCTCAGCACGTTCATGGAGTTCTATGAGCGCGTACTGAGCCAGCGCATTTTCGGTCCCTACGGAAAGCTGCTGGCCGAGGAGATCGCTGGCGACATCCGGGCCGGTTTCAACGCGTCCGACGTCCTGGAGGTCGCCTGCGGCACCGGGGTCATCACCGCAAACCTTTACCAGCACCTGAGCAGGCCGCTCGGCCTACGGTTGGTCGCCACCGATCTTTCAGCGATCGCTGTGAACGTGGCACGCAGCGTGCTGAGCGATGAGGTGCAGCGCAACGTGCCCCTCCTTGCCGATGTGGACATGGCGGAGCTGCCCTTCGCCGACGCCAGCTTCGACGTCATCGTCTGCGGGTTCGGCCTGATGTTCCCGCCGGACAAGGCGCGCGTCGCCCGCGAGTTCAGGCGCGTGCTCCGCCCTGGCGGACGGGTCTACGCCACGGCATTCCACTACAACCAGCTGTTCGAGCTGGCCCGCGAACAGTCCCGGCAGCACTTTGGCATGCCCTCGCGGCTGATGGATGCAGCCCTGAGCCTGACCGACCCGTCGCCCATCACACGCGCGTTCGCGATCGAAGGACTTTCCCCGCGCGAGGGCGAGATGGCTGAACTGCGGCCCCTCGCGTTTGCCATGGGCGACGCCGATGTGCGCGAGTTCCTGTTCAACGCCTGCATCCTTCTGGAGGAGTTCAACCAGTGCGACGCCCCCAGCAGGGAACGCTATCTGGACGCGATGCTGGATGCCGTCCATGCAGCAGTGCCAGACCGGCGTTACCAGGTGGAAGCCTGGTTGCTGCGCGGCTGTGTGGATGCTGCACACACCCCTGCGCAGGCCGCCCTCCGGGCACCGGATTTCTCACCCCTGCTGGCGTTCCACCTGCCGCTGCAGCAGGACGCGTGCGCGATGCGCGGCTTCGAAAGCGCTCGCGCACGGTTTCTCGCCGACCACCCCGATTATCCCCATGATCAGGTCGAGGCCATGCGTCAGCAGGAATATGCGCGGCTGGATGAGCAACAGGTGACCTATCTGGATCACGTGGGCGGAACATTGCCACCCGACAGCCTGCTTGAGCAGGATTACCAGGCACTCAAGCGGACGATTCTCGGCAATCCGCACAGCGGATCGAAAGCATCCCAGGACGCGCTTCATGGGGCGTGTGAGCAGATCCACGCCTTCTTCGGAACCACGCCGGAGGAGTACGAGATACTGTTCACCGCCAATGCCAGCAGTGCAATCCGTTTGGTGGCCGAGTCATTCCCGTTTCAGGCCGGGTCGCAGGCACTGCTGACCAAGGACAATCACACCTCGGTACACGGCTTGCGCGAGTACGCAACGGCGAAGGGCGCACAGGTGAAGTACATTCCGCTGGATGACGAGCTGCTGTTGCATGAAGGGCTGATGTGGCGCGCGTTGCAGCGGCTGCAGCCCGGCGCCCCGCATCTGCTCGCCTTTCCCGCGCAATCCAATGCGACCGGCGCCCGGCACGATCTGGCCTGGATCGAGCGGGCCCAGGCGCATGGCGCGACGGTGCTGTGTGACGCGGCAGCCCTGGTGCCGCAATACCGGCTTGACTGCGGCCGTCATCACCCCGATTTCGTGGTGGCATCGTTCTACAAGATATTCGGCTACCCCACCGGCGCGGGTTGCCTGCTCGCCCGGCGGACCGCACTCGACCTGCTGAAACCGCCGTCGTTTGCCGGTGGTGGCGTGTGCTACTACTCCGGGCCATGGTCACCCACCGATCGCCTGCTGTACCGCGATGCGGGCCAGCGATTCGAAGTCGGCACGCCCAACTACGCCGCCTTCCCGGCCATCGCCAGAGGCTTTGAATTCGTGGCTGCGCTGGGCGGAGTGGAAGCGGTCGCATTGCGCTCGCGTGCGTTGGCCGAGTGGCTGCAGTCGCAGCTGTCATCGCTTCGCCACCACATCGGCGGCGCGTTGCCGTTGTGCCAGATCTATGGCCCGCCCGCTGCGCAGCGGGGCGCGACGCTGATGCTGAACTTCTTCGACTGCTATGGTTCGATCCTGCCGCACGCCCGCATCAAGCGCGCCGCAGACCGGTTCGGCATCACCCTGCGCAATGGCTGCTTCTGCAACCTGGGCGCCGTCCAGCAGGCGACCTACGCTACCGCAGGCGCCGAGCACTGTGAACTGGACAAGACCGGGAAGATTCTCGACTGCACCACATTCGACGAGAAGATCCTGGAGAAGGGTGATTGCGGTGCGGTCAGGATTTCGTTCGGGCTGGGATCGAATTTCACCGATGCCTATCGCTTCCTGCTGTTCGCCACCTGCCTGCTGGACACAGATGCTTCAGGCCTGGAATGTGTGATGGAGCAATCATCGGCACCGGCTCCGGAACCCCGGGTTGCCAGCACTGTGCAGGCTTGAATCGCTGCGGGGCCGTGCCCGGGCGGACTGTCGGCGGCGCGGTGCCGACAGTCCAGACACGGCCTGATCAACCGCACCTGGCCTGTGACGCGAGATGAATGGGGATCTGCCCGTCCGCTAGCCGCATGCAGCCTGCCTCCTCTATAGTCAGCCGAGCACGACAGGCGTGGTGCCTGTCCGGCAACTACAGGGAGTGGGTCATGGGTCTGGTACAAGCGGTGAAGGGTGCAGTCGGCGGTGTGCTGGCCGACCAGTGGAAGGACTTCTACACCGTGCCGACCGGCCTGCCGTCCACGGCAGCCCTGTTCGCGGCGGTGCCGCAGGGCACCAATGCCGGGCGCGGTTCGAACACCAGCGGCTCCTCCAACATCATCAGCAACGGTTCGAAGATCGTCGTCCCCGAGGGCTACGGCCTGCTGCTGTTCCAGGATGGCGCGATCACTGCCTTCGTGGCCGAGCCGGGTGGCTACGAGTGGCGCTCGGACGATCTGAACTCGCAGTCGATCTTCGCCGGCGACGGCCTGGTCAGCACCTTCATCAAGCAGAGCTGGGAGCGCTTCAAGTTCGGCGGCCAGCCGGGCTCGCAGCAGGCCGCCTTCTTTGTTTCGCTGAAGGAACTGCCGGACAACCGCTTCGGCACCCAGTCGGAAATCTACTGGGACGACGGTTTCCTCAACACCCAGGTCGGCGCGGTCACCCGTGGTTCGTACACGCTGAAGATCGTCGACCCGATCCTGTTCGTGAAGAACTTCGTGCCGGCCAGCTACCTGCGGCCGGGCCAGGTGTTCGACTTCACCGACCTGGACAATGCCGCTGCCAGCCAGCTGTTCAATGAAGTGGTGGGTTCGCTGGCGCCGGCGTTCAGCCTGTACACCAACGATCCGGGCAAGGGCAACCGCATCACCAAGCTGCAGCAGGATTCGCTGGGCTTTGCGCAGAGCCTGTCGGCCGCCGTCGAACAGGGCTACCAGTGGAAGTCCGATCGTGGCCTGGCCATCGTCAAGACCGCCATCGTCTCGATCGAGTACGACGCCAACACCCGCGAACTGCTGAAGACCGTGCAGCGCGCCGATGCGCTGTCCGGCTCGCGTGGCAATTCCAACCTGCAGGCCAGCGTCGCCCAGGGCATCCAGTCCGCCGGTGAGAACGGCGGTGCCGCCGGCCTTGTCGGCGTGGGCATGGCGTCGGGCATGTTCGGCGCGGGCAACCTGCAGCAGCCGGCAACCCCGGTCGCCCCTGCCGCCGACGACCCGGTAGCCAAGCTGAAGAAGGCCAAGGAAATGCTCGACCTGGGCCTGATCACCCAGACCGACTACGACGCGCTGAAGGCCAAGGCGCTGGGACTGTAAGAAGACGCAGGACGCGCAACCACCATGTCCGATCCCAGAAACACGCCTCCGCCGCTGCCCCGATCCGCTTCAGCACCCCCGCCCCTGCCGGCGGCGGTGCTGGACGGCCCCGGTTCGCCGCAGGATGTTCCTCCCCTGCCCGGCAGCTTCCCGCTGGATACCTCCAAGCTGCCTGAGGCCATCCGCAACGAAGTCGAGGCGCCCGACCCGGTCGCCATCGACACCGCTGCGGCCGAACTGAAAGACGGCCTCAACCGCTGCCCCAAGTGCGGCGCCACCGACATCAGGCCCAAACTGGGCACCGACATCCTGGTCTGCCTGTACTGCCGTCACGAATGGCATGGCGCGCGGGTGGAGGAGGAATTCGGGCTGGGTGAAGCCATCGACCAGCTGCGTGGCACCGTCATCGCATCGGGCGCACGCGATATCGATGCCGACACCTCGGCGCTGATGACCTTCAAGTGCACCGGTTGCGGCGCCGAAGTCACGGTCAACACCGAAAGCACGATGACGGCGCGCTGCCACTGGTGCCGGCATGTGTTCGGCGTGAACGAACAGATCGCCAACGGCGCGGTGCCCGACGCCGTGCTGCCGTTCCATATCAAGAAGGAGGATGCGGTCGCGCGCATCCGCCAGTTCGTCGACAAGCGCCGGATGTTCGCGCTCAAGGCGTTCAAGGAACAGTTCACCCCGGAAAACGTGGTGGGCGTGTACCTGCCCTACATGATCGTCGACGGCAATGTCAGCGCAGCGGTGGCTGGCAAGGGTGAGATCAAGACCCGCGAGTACACCCGTGGCACCGAGAAGAACAAGCAGACCTACTACGACGCGGATATCTACCAGGTGGAACGCCAGGTCGATTTCACCGTGGACGACCTGCCGCTGGAATCCTCTGCCGAGCGCGGCAACCTGGACACGCGCGCCAACACCAACAACATCATCAACACGATTCTGCCGTTCGACACCAAGAACGCGGTGAAGTGGAACGCCTCGTACCTGGCGGGGTTCACTTCGGAGAAGCGCAACCTGGACGTCGAAAAGCTGCGGCCGCGACTGGAAGACCAGCTGCTGTCGATCGCCCGCGCGCAGGTGGAAGGCACGGTGCGCCGTTACGACCGTGGCGTGCGCTGGGAACAGGAGCAACTGGAAGTGCACGGCACCCGCTGGGTAGCCATGTACCTGCCGGTGTGGCTGTATTCGTACCACCAGCCCGGCAAGAACGGCGGCATGCTGCACTACATCGCGGTGAACGGCCGGACCGGTGAAACCATGGGCAGCGTGCCCGTGCAGCAGTGGAAGATGCTGCTGGCGGCGCTGACCGCCGGCACGATCATCGAAGCCCTCGCAATTGCCTTCCTGGTGGCCAGCACATGAGTGATGACAGTGGTCTTTGGTTGTTGGCCGCAGGCCCGGCCGGCGCAACTGCGCTGTACTGGGCGCTGTACCGGTTCTACCGGAACACCGACAAATCGCATTCGTTCGAGCACGAGACCGAGATCGATGCCAAGCCGGTGACCGGCTCGGATCGCCGGGTCGATTCGATCTCGGGCACGCAGGAAAAGCGGATCCGCGGCGACAACGTGTATGAGTATCGAAAGCGGGTGGCGCGGGTGAGCAGCGGAGACGATTGAACGCTCCGCCAGCGCTTCGGGGGCTGGGACCCTCCCAGCCTTCGAAGCAAACCGGAACGTCAGGTGGCCGTATGTTCCGATGCCCCTCGATTCAGTCCGGCGCCACCTCTCCGTTGATCTGCTGCATCACTGAGCGCTTGCCGTCACTGGCAGGCATCGCCCGCACCAGGTTGCGCAGCAGCCGCAGGTCCTGCTGCCGGCCAAGCTCGTCGCTGAGCCGATGCAGCGCCTTGTAACGATGCCCCGAGGCGTGCAGCGGCCTGCTGTGCGGCACGTGCAGCTGCAGGTCGCAGGCGATATCCAGTTGCATGCGCAGCTTGCGCACGCGTCGGCGCCAGCGGTGGACCGCTGCGGCACTGCCGTCGCGTTTCGCCCGTGCGGCAGCCTTGTCCACGCGGCGCCAGCTACGCTCAAGATTCTGGCGCAGCGGGCCACGCCGCAGCTGATGCCAGGGTTGGACCGCCAACTGCTGCTGCACCGCTGCCAGGACACGCAGGCGGCGTGCAAACCCCGGGTCACGCTGCAGGGTCGCCTGCAGCAGCCCCTCACGACGCAGGACCAGCATCCGGATGACGCCGTTCCATCGCGGATCGGCAACCCGCTCCTGCAGTTGCCGGGCGACCTCGACCACCACATGCGCATCGCGAAGGCGGGACAGGCCATCACCCAGGCGCTTCAATCCCAGGTCGGCAGTCTCGACGTCCAGCGCTGCGTGCTCCAGCAGCGCCAACAGGGACCGCAATCGGCGGATGGCCTTGCGCGCGGAATGGATGGCCGGGTGCGGGTCGGATGCCGACGACAACGCCGCAGCGATCGCGGCACACTCATGCAGCGCTCTCTGGCGAAAGGCCTCGCCGGCTTCTGCTGCGGGCATCGGTGTTCCCTGCCGGGATGGGAGCCGCAGTGTAGCCTGCGCCCCGTCGGGCACCGGCACCACGCAGCCGTGACGCGGCGCTGCCTAGACTTGCGCCCCTTCGCCCGTGCTGATCCCGCCACGCTGGCGCAGCACCCATCCTCCCGCTCGAGATCAACGTGACGTCCCTGCCCTCATTTGCCACCCGCGACAGCCGGGCCACCGACAGCGTCAACATGGCACTGGCCGCCGGGGCCATCGTCGGCACCTGGTTCTGGGACGTCCAGGCCGACCAGCTCACGGTCGATGAAGCCCTGGCCCGCGCCTTCGGCCTGGACCCGGCAATGGCGCAGCGGAAACTGCACCTGCAGGACGTACTGGGCGCCGTGCATCCCGATGACCTGCCCGCGCTGTCGGCGGCGATTGAGCAGACCGTGCAGGCGGGCGGGCGCTTTGCCCACCAGTACCGCGCGCGCGCCACCGATGGCAGCTATCACTGGCTGGAAAGCATCGGCAGGGTCGATATGGATGCCCAGGGCCGCGCGCTGGGTTTCCCGGGCGTGCTGATCGACATCGATGAGCGCCTGCGCGTCGAGGCCGAGCGCGACCAGGCGCAGGCGCTGCTGCGCTCGTTCGTGGAGGCGGCACCGGGCGTGATGTATGCCAAGGATCGGCAAGGCCGGCTGCTGATCGGCAACCACGGCACCACCGAGCTGATCGGCCTGCCGCCGGGGGAATATATCGGGCGCACCGATGCCGAGCTGTTGGGCGACCCCGCCCAGGCGGCGTCGGTGATGGCGACCGACGAGCGCATCATGTCCAGCGGCAACAGCGAGCAGCTCGAGGAGGAAGTGAGCTTCCCCGATGGTCGCCGGGCCTGGTGGCTGTCGACCAAATCGCCGCTGCGCGACGCCGATGGCGCCGTGATCGGCCTGGTCGGTACGTCGCTGGACATCACCGACCGCAAGGCCGCCGAAGCCGAGCGTCGCGATATCGAAGAGCGCTACCGGCTGGCCGCACAGGCCACCAACGATGCCATCTGGGATTGGCGCATCGCCGATGGCCAGGTGATCTGGAACGAAGCGCTGGCCAGCCTGTTCGGCCACACGGAAAAGAACACGACCGCGCAATGGTGGCTGGGGCACATCCACCCCGATGACCGCGCACGCCTCGATCACGGCATCCACGCCGTGATCGAGGGGAACGGCAGCGGCTGGACGGACGAGTACCGTTTCCAGCGCGCGGATGGCAGTTATGCGTCGGTGCTGGATCGCGGAACGGTCCTGCGCGACGCTGATGGCACCCCGCTGCGGATGATCGGGGCCATGCTGGATCTCTCCGGGCGGAAGGCCGCCGAAGCGGCGCTGGCCGACAGCGAAGAGCGCCTGCGGCTGGCCACCGAAGCAGGCGAGCAAGGGTTCTGGGACGTGGACATGGTGCAGGACGTGCTGATCTGGCCGGCGCGCACCAAGGCCATGTTCGGCATCTCCGCCGGTGCGCCGGTGACCATGGACGACTTCCGTGCCGGACTGCACCCGGACGACCGCGCGGCAACCCTGGCCGCGTTCGCCGCCGCCTGCGATCCCGAGCAACGCAAGACCTATGACGTGGAATACCGCACCGTCGGCAAGGAGGACGGCATCGTCCGCTGGGTCGCCGCCAAGGGCCGCGGCATCTTCGAGTTCGGCAGGTGCGTGCGCGTGCTGGGCGTGGCCATCGACATCACCGCGCGGAAGGCCGCCGATGCGCGCCTGCAGGAGCTGAACGGGCAGCTGGAGGCACGTGTGCGGGCCGAAGTCGCCGAGCGCCTGCGGGTGGAAGAGGCGCTTCGGCAGAGCCGCAAGATGGAGGCGGTGGGCCAGCTGACCGGAGGTATCGCCCATGACTTCAACAACATGCTGGCGACGGTGATCGGGCCGCTCGACCTGCTGGCGCTGCGCCTCGGCGACAGCGACGCGCGCGCCAGCCGGTACATTGAAATGGCCCTTGATGGCGCGCAGCGCGCCGCTCAGCTGACCCAGCGCCTGCTTGCGTTCTCGCGCCAGCAACCGCTGCAGCCGGTGGCGATGGATGCCAACCGCCTGGTGGCCGGCATGACCGACCTGCTGGTGCATTCCCTTGGCAGCAGCATCATCCTTGAAACCGCACTCGGCGCGGGCCTGTGGTGGACCCATGCCGACGCCAACCAGCTGGAGAACGTGGTCCTGAACCTGGCGGTCAACGCGCGCGATGCGATGCCCTCCGGCGGCCGATTGAAGATCGAGACCCGCAACCAGCGCGTCGACCTCGACACCGCATCGGCGCATGCCGGCGTGCCTGCAGGCGACTACGTCGTGATCGCGGTGACCGACGACGGCAACGGGATGACGCCGGAGGTGATGGCGCGCGCGTTCGATCCGTTCTTCACCACCAAGCAGGTCGGCCAGGGTACCGGGCTCGGGCTGTCGCAGGTGTATGGCTTCGTCCAGCAATCGGCCGGGCATGTGAAACTCGATTCCGCGCCCGGCAAAGGGACGCGGGTACAGGTCTACCTGCCGCGGCTGCTGGCCGACGTCGACATGCCCGCTGCCGCATCGGATGACGATGCGCCGGCCCTGCACGGTGGGCGCGAGCACATTCTCGTCGTGGACGATGATGCGGCCGTCCGCGCGTTCTCGGTCGATGCCCTCACTGAACTCGGCTATCGTGTACTGGCCGCAGATGGCGCCGCCAGCGCCTTGGCGCTGCTGCAGGCCCATCCAGAGGTCGCGCTGTTGTTTACCGATGTGGTGATGCCCGAGGTCAATGGACGGCAGCTGGCCGAGCAGGCACGCGCGCGCCATCCGCAGCTGAAGGTGCTGTTCGCCACCGGCAACAGCCGCAACGCGCTGGTCGACAACAACGTGCTGGATGCGCAGGTTCACTTGATCGGCAAACCGTTCACCATCGGCGAGCTGGCCTCGCGGGTAAGGATCGCGCTGGCCGGCGATGGCTGAAGGCCGCCACGCAGCTTGCGCCGCAGCCGGCAGCGGATGAATGCGCGACCGGGTCATGCTTCACCGCATGCCTACCGCGGCACCGCCATGCTGTCCCGGCACTGAAACCGCCAGCCAGCCTGCCGCAGCCAGCGAGGAGCCACGATGAGCCCACCGTCACACCTTCCCCTTTCGCGCCGGGAACTGCTGAAGTTGAGCGCGGGATCGGCCACCACCATGGCCCTGCCTGCCGTGGTCGCTGCGGCGGAGCCGGACCGGACCGGTGCACGGGCACCGGAACTGATGCAGGTGGACTTCGAGGTGAACGGAACAGCGCGATCGCTGCGGCTGGACACCCGCGTCACCCTGCTCGACGCCCTGCGTGAGCACCTGCACCTGACCGGCAGCAAGAAGGGCTGCGACCACGGCCAGTGCGGTGCCTGCACCGTGCTGGTGGACGGCCGGCGCATCAATGCCTGCCTGACGCTGGCGGTGATGCACCAGGGCGCGAAGATCACCACCATCGAAGGCCTCGGCACGCCAGACCGGCTGCACGCGATGCAGGCGGCCTTCGTCAAGCATGACGGTTTCCAGTGCGGCTATTGCACCCCGGGGCAGATCTGCTCGGCCGTCGCCGTGCTGCAGGAAATCAAGGCCGGCATACCGAGCCACGTCAGCGCCGCGTTGGACGCGCCCAGCGCCTTCACCGCCGAAGAACTGCGCGAGCGCATGAGCGGCAACATCTGCCGGTGCGGTGCCTATTCCAACATCATCGAGGCCATCCAGGACGTCGGGGAGGCCAGCGCATGAGAGCTTTCAGCTACGAGCGCGCCCGCTCTCCCGCCGAGGCGGCAGCGGCAGCGGCGCGTACCCAGGGCGCTCGGTTCATTGCCGGCGGCACCAACCTGCTGGACCTGATGAAACTGGAGATCGAGACGCCCGCCCACCTGATCGACGTCAACGGGCTGGACCTGGACACCATCGAGCCCACCAGCCAGGGAGGCCTGCGCGTCGGCGCGCTGGTACGCAATACCGATCTGGCGGCCGACCGGCGCATCCGGCGCGACTATGCGGTGCTGACCCGCGCACTGGTGTCCGGCGCATCGGGTCAACTGCGCAACAAGGCCACCACCGCCGGCAACCTGCTGCAACGCACCCGCTGCCCCTATTTCTACGACACCGCACAGCCCTGCAACAAGCGGCTACCCGGCAGTGGCTGCGGCGCGCGCGAAGGTTTCAGCCGGCAATTGGCCGTGATCGGCGCCAGCGAGCACTGCATCGCCACCCACCCCAGCGACATGGCGGTGGCGATGATGGCGCTGGATGCATCGGTGGAGACCGTCCGCGCCGACGGATCGCGCCGGAACATCGCGCTGGACGCCCTGTATCGCGCTCCTGGCCGTACGCCGCATATCGACACCGTACTGGACAAGGGCGAGCTGATCGCCGCCGTGGTCCTGCCGCCGCCCCCGGGTGGCGTGCACGTGTACCGCAAGGTGCGCGACCGCGCATCGTATGCGTTCGCCCTGGTGTCGGTGGCGGCGATCCTGCGGCCCGACGGCAGCGGCCGGATCGCCCTTGGCGGTGTCGCCCACAAGCCGTGGCACAGCGCTGCGGCCGATGCAGCCCTGCCGCAGGGCGCCGCCGCCGTGATGTCGGTGCTGCTGCAGGGTGCTGCGCCCACCGCACAGAACGCCTTCAAACTGGCACTGGCCGAACGCACATTGGCTTCCATCCTGCAGGACGTGAGGGCCGAGGCATGAAATTCGACACCCCCGCAGGGCGCAATCCGATCGATGCGCAGACCGTCGTCGGCAAGCCGCACGATCGCATCGACGGCCCGCTGAAGGTCACCGGCAAGGCCACCTACGCACACGAATGGCATGACGCCACGCCTTCCGCCCCCGCCTATGGCGTGGTGGTCGGGGCGGGCATTGCCACCGGCACCGTGACCCGCATGGAGCTGGACGCAGCGCGGCGCTCGCCCGGCGTTCTGGCCATCGTCACCGCCGACACCGCCGGGCCGCTGCATCCGGTCAAGCGCAACGCCGCGCCGCTGCTGGGTGGTCCGAAGGTGCACCACTATCACCAGGCACTAGCGGTGGTGGTGGCCGAAACGTTCGAACAGGCCCGCGCTGCGGCCGGACAGATCCGCATCCGCTATGCCCCGCAGCGCGGCCACTTCGATCTGGCGGAGGCCAAGCAGGCAGGCGCTTCCCTGCAGACGCCGGAGCCCGATGCGCGCGTCTGCGATTTCGAGAAGGCCTTCAGCCAGGCGGCGGTTACGCTCGATGCGACCTACCACACCCCGGACCAGTCGCACGCAATGATGGAGCCGCACGCGACGATGGCCGCCTGGGAAGGCGACCAGCTGACGGTGTGGACCTCCAACCAGATGATCGACTGGGGCCGCACCGATCTGGCCCGCACCCTGGGCATCGCCAAGGACAAGGTGCGGCTGGTGTCGCCCTACATCGGCGGCGGCTTTGGCGGAAAGCTGTTCCTGCGCTCCGATGCGCTGCTGGCCGCTCTCGCCGCTCGCGCTGCCAAGCGGCCGGTGAAAGTGGCCCTGCAGCGGCCGCTGATCGCCAACAACACCACGCACCGCCCGGCCACGCTGCAGCGCATCCGGCTGGGCGCAACGCCGGAAGGGAGCCTGACCGCCATCGGCCACGAATCATGGTCGGGCAACCTGCCAGGCGGCTCGCCGGAGGAAGCGGTGCAGCAGACGCGCTTGCTGTATGCGGGGCCCAACCGCTTGGCCGCATTGCGCCTGGCCACCCTCGACCTGCCCGAAGGCAATGCCATGCGCGCGCCGGGCGAAACGCCGGGACTGATGGCGCTGGAGATCGCCATGGACGAAATGGCCATCAAGCTCGGCCTGGATCCGATCGAATTCCGTATCCGCAACGACACCCAGGTCGACCCGTCCAATCCCGAGCGCCCCTTTTCACAGCGGCAGCTGGTGCAGTGCCTGCGCACGGGCGCCGAACGGTTCGGCTGGCAGCAGCGCAGCGCCACCCCGGGCGCCGTGCGCGATGGACGCTGGCTGGTCGGCATGGGCGTGGCAGCAGGCTTCCGCAACAACCTGGTGATGAAATCCGGCGCACGCGTCCGCCTGGCCGCTGATGGCCAGGTCACCGTGGAAACCGACATGACCGACATCGGCACCGGCAGCTACACCATCATCGGCCAGACGGCCGCGGAAATGCTCGGCGTTCCGTTGCAGCAGGTCACGGTCAAGCTGGGCGATTCCCGTTATCCCGTGGCTGCCGGCTCCGGTGGCCAGTGGGGCGCCAACAGCTCCACCGCAGGCGTCTACGCCGCATGCATGGCACTGCGTACGAAGGTCGCGCAGGCGCTAGGAATGGACCCGGCGGCAGCGCAGTTCGAAGCCGGCAAGGTGACCGCAGGGGGCCGCAGCCGCGCCCTTGCCGATGCCGCTCAGGCCGGCGAGCTGGTGGCCGAAGACAGCATCGAGTTCGACACGCTGCAGGAGAAGTACCAGCAGTCGACCTTCGCCGCGCATTTCGTCGAGGTGGGCGTGGATGTGGCCTCGGGCGAAAGCCGGATCCGCCGCATGCTGGCCGTGTGCGCAGCCGGCCGCATCCTCAACCCGAAGACCGCGCGCAGCCAGGTGATCGGCGCGATGACAATGGGCATCGGCGCAGCGCTGTCGGAGGAACTGGTGGTGGATCGGCGGCTGGGGTTCTTCGTCAATCACGACCTGGCCGGCTATGAAGTACCCGTGCATGCCGACGTGCCGCACCAGGAGGTGGTGTTCCTTGATGAAAGCGATGCGGCGTCGTCGCCGATGAAGGCCAAGGGCGTTGGCGAGCTGGGCCTGTGCGGCGTAAGCGCGGCAGTGGCCAACGCGGTGTACAACGCGACCGGAATCCGCGTGCGCGACTATCCACTGACCCTGGACAAGCTGCTCGCTGGCCTGCCGGACATCGCATGACCAGTGCGCTCCACCCTGCCCCGTTGGATCTGGACGGTGGCAACCCGCGCCCGGTGCTGCAGGCTGCCGCCGACGCGGCGCGAGCCCGTCGTCCGGCTGCGTTGGCAGTGGTGCTGCAGACGGAAGGGTCCAGCTACAGCCGCGCGGGCACCTGTGCGCTGTTCGAACCGGGTCGACAGGTGGGCTGGCTGAGTGGCGGCTGCCTGGAACCGGAGCTGGCGCGACAGGCCGCCAACGCGGTGGATGCCGGGCGCATCGCATGGATGGAGATCGACAACCGCGACGACGCTGCGCTGTTCTCCGGCAATGCCACCGGATGCCGGGGTCGCCAGTGGCTGGCACTGCTTCCATTGCCGCAGCTCGGCGGCATCGAACAGCTTCTCGATGCCTGGCTGCAAGGGCCGCATACGCTGCACCTGGCACTGCAGGCTGATGGACGGCTGGACGCCCGCTGCGCCGGCTTCACCTTCACCCGCACGGTGCCCCCGGCCGCCCCGCAGTCGCCGGACGGCAGCCACCGCTGGCGGCTGCAGTGGCACCGGTCGCCTATCGTGCACGTGCACGGAGCAGGCCCGGAGGCCGCGCTTCTGCTACCCCTGCTGGACCATCTGGGCTGGTGCGCGCATGTTGAGGAACCGCGACCCCGCTGGCGCGAGCACCTGCCCCTTGCCGCTGGTTCGTATTGTTCTTCCGCTGCCGCCGGCGCGGCCGATGCCGCACTCGTGATGCATCACAATTTCGAGCTCGACCGTGACGCGCTCGAACGGCTGGCAGGCTCGCGCGTGCCCTTCATCGGGCTGTTGGGGCCACGCCGTCGCAAGGACGACCTTTTCAGCGTGCTGGATACCCATACGCGCCGTGCGCTGGAACCGCGCCTGCGCTCACCGATCGGCCTGCCACTGGGCGGACGTGGTCCCGAAGCGATTGCCTTGAGCATTGCCGCGCAGCTGCAGGCATGGCGGCACGGAACGCCCCTGGCCACGCCATGACCGGGCATGCGGCCGTGGTGCTCGCAGCCGGGTACAGCCAGCGCCTGGGGCAGCCCAAGCAGCTGCTGCGCGCGGGCGGAGAGACGCTGTTGCGACGCAGCGTGCGGCTGGCGCTGGAAACCTTGCCAGACACGCTGGTGGTGGTACTGCCCCAGCACCCCCACTTCGAAGAAGAACTCCACGGTCTGCCGGCGCAGCGGCTGCGCAATCCCACCCCTGGGCTCGGCATCGGCGGCAGCCTGGCGCTGGCCGCCACCCACGTGCACAGCGCCGCCAGGGTGCTGGTGATGATCTGCGATCAACCGACGCTGCGCGTGGAGCACCTGCGCGCGCTGCTGGGCGCGGCAACCGCTGCACCGTCCGGCTGCGCCGCCACGGTACTGGGCGACACCATCGGCGTGCCGGCGGTGGTGCCGGGCACTTGGTTTGCCGGCACAGGACTGCAACCTGCAGACGGGGGATTTGGCCGGCGGCTGCGGCAGACCGAGGGCATTGCGCGCTGCTCCGGCGCCGGGCTGGAATGCGATATCGATACGCCCGAGGACCTGCGCCGCGCGCGCGCGCTCGGCTGGCTGGATCCTGCGTCCGCCTGAGGGCCCGGCGACAGTTGAACTGGACCGACCGCGCTGCGCGGGCGCTTGGCATACACGCTGCGCGGACGCTCCGCCGCGCAGGATGGAGCGCCCGCTACCTGCCAGCATTCCCGCACATGGCCGCACCCTCAGGCTCCCGCCTTGTCATCTACGCCGCGCTGGCCGGCAACCTCGCCATCGCCGTTGCAAAGTTCATCGCCGCCGGCCTGTCCGGCAGTTCGGCGATGCTCAGCGAAGGCGTGCATTCGCTGGTCGATACCCTCAACGAGGTGTTGCTGCTGTACGGTCTGCGCCGTGCCGAAAAGGCCCCCGACACCCTGCACCCGTTCGGCTACGGCCGCGAGCTGTACTTCTGGAGCTTCATCGTCGCCCTGCTGGTCTTTGCCGCCGGCGCCGGGGTGTCGGCCTATGAGGGCATCCAGCACATCCGCCAGCCGGAACCGGCCACCAACCACGCCATCAGCTACAGCGTGCTGGGCATCTCCATCCTGTTCGAAGGTGCTTCATGGTGGGTTGCGCTACGCGAATTCCGCCGCAGCAAGGGCTCACTGGGATACTTCGAGGCGTTCCGCCGCAGCAAGGACCCCTCCACCTTCACCGTGTTGCTGGAGGACAGTGCCGCCCTGCTCGGCCTCGGCTTTGCCCTGGTCGGGTTGCTGGCCGCGCAGCTGCTGGAAATGCCGGTACTGGATGGGGTCGCCTCGTTGTGCATTGCCGGCGTGCTGGCGCTGACCGCATTCCTGCTGGCGCGTGAAACCAAGGGCCTGCTGGTGGGCGAACCTGCGCACCCGGCCGTTGCCCAACGCATCATGGCGGTGGCCGTGACCGATCCGGACCTGCGCCGTGCCAATGGCGTGACCACCATGCAGATGGGCCCGGAACAGGTGGTGGCCATGCTCAGCGCCGAATTCGAGGACGACCGCACCACCCCGCAGATCGAAGCCTGCATCACCCGCATCGAGGGTGCGGTGAAGCAGGAGTTCCCGGAACTGGTGGCGCTGTTCGTGAAACCGCAGACGCCGGAAGTCTTCGCCAGGCGGCGCGCGGCGCTGGCTGACCCGGAGTGAATCGATGGCGGCGGCTTCACCCGCTGCACGCCACACTGAAGCAGGCTTGGGAAGCGAGCACTGCCGCAACATGATGGATTGGCTGCCGGATACCTGGATACCGATACCCCGCACCTTCTACCGGCGCCCGTCGACGGTGGTTGCACCGGACCTGCTCAACAAGCTGCTGGTGCGCAGCGACGGCCGTGCAGCGCGTATCGTCGAAGTCGAAGCCTACGCCGGCAGTGAGGATCCGGCTGCCCATTCGTATCGCGGCAGGACCGCACGCAACGCCAGCATGTTTGGCGAGGCCGGGCACCTGTATGTGTATTTCACCTACGGCATGCACTGGGGCAGCAATGTGGTCTGCGGCGAGGTCGGCGAGGGTGTTGCGGTACTGCTGCGCGCGGCAGAGCCGGTTGCCGGACAGGAACGGATGTACCCGCTGCGGCCAGCTGCCCGCCACGATCACGACCTCGCCAGCGGTCCCGGCAAACTGTCGCAGGCGTTCGGCCTGGACCGGTGCGTTGATGGCGCCGATCTGGTCACCGCCAGCCACGGCATCACCCTCGTGGATGACGGCACGCGGCCCCCCGACGATGCGGTGGTGGGCCCACGCATCGGCATCACCCGGGCAGTGGATTTTCCTTGGCGCTGGCATGTTCGCGATCATCGTCACGTTTCAGTGCGCCCTGCCCGCGCCTCATCGCGAAGGAGCCCCCGATGACACCTCTCGACAAACCGTTGCGCCGTGAACTGACCATCGCCGGCCAGGCCTATACGCTGACCCTGGACCCGAGCGGACTGAAGCTGGTCGAGAAGGGACGGCGGAAGGGCCTGGAACTGCGCTGGGAAGACCTCGTCTCCGGGGACGCCGCGTTGGCCAGCGCCCTGCAGGCTTCCCTGCAACAGCCATGAGCAGGCGCATCACGACGGCATCACTGCCGTACGCAGGGCGCTAACAGACCGGGTACTAGCGTGGACAGCCATGGATGAGGCCACCCGACTTCGCGAAATCGAACGGCTGGGCGTGCTCGATACGCCGCCCGAGCCGGTGTTCGATGCCATCGTCGCCGCCGCGCGCGCCGCCACCGGCATGCCCATCGGCCTGGTCTCCATCGTTGCCGAACAACGGCAATGGTTCAAATCCAGCATCGGCCTGGGCGATGTCAGCGAAACGCCGCGCTCCATCTCGTTCTGTACGTACGCCATCGAGCAGGACGCGCTGCTGGAGATTCCGGATGCGCGGCAGGATCCGCGCTTCGCCCACAACCCGCTGGTCACCGCCGGGCCCAGGGTGCGCCACTATGCCGGCATCCCTCTGGCCACTGCCCATGGCGCGCGCATCGGCACGCTGTGCCTGCTCGACACCCTGCCTGGCGTGCTGTCACCGTCGCAACGTGAGCTGATGGTCCATCTTGGCCGGGTCACGACTCAGGTGCTGGAGCAGCGCAGTGCGCTGTTGCGGCAAATCGACCAAGCACAGGCGCTGCATCGCGATCTCAAGCGCAGCGAGGACTTCCTGGAACGCACCAACACTGCCGCCAAGGTCGGCGGCTGGGAGCTGGAGCTGGCCACCCGCGAAGTGCGCTGGACGCGCGAGACCAAGCAGATCCACGGCGTGCGTTCCAGCTACCAGCCAACATTCGAATCGGCCCTGTCGTTCTATCGTCCGGACAGCCGCAGCATCATCCAGGCGGCGGTGCAGCGCTGCACCGAACATGGCACGCCCTGGGAAGTGCAGCTGCCGATGACCACCGCCGATGGCCGCAGCATCTGGACCCGCGTGGTGGGCACCCGGCAACAGGTGGAGGGCCTGCCACGGCTGGTCGGTGCCATCCAGGACATCACCGAAGAACGCGCGGTGGTGGACGCGCTGGAAGCCAGCGAGGTGCGTTATCGCCGTCTCTTCCACTACAGCCTGGGCCTGATCTGCACGCACACGCTGGACGGCACCGTGACATCGGTGAATCCGGCAGCCGTGCAGTCGCTGGGCTACCCGGAAAGCGAGATGGTTGGCCGCAGCCTGTGCGACCTGATGCCGCCGGAAAAGCGCGAGGCGTTCAAGGCCTACCTGCGGCGCATCGAAGCCAACCATACCGACGCAGGCGTGATCGAACTGCTCGCCGCCGATGGCACCCGCCGCTACTGGGCCTACAACAACGTACTGGACGCCGAGACCCATCCGCCGTTCGTGCTCGGCCACGCCCAGGACGTGACCGCGCTGCGCCTGCAGGAAGAGCGCTTGCGCGAACTGTCGCTGAAGGATCCGCTGACCCAGTGCCACAACCGCCGGTACCTGCACCGGCTCGACGACGTCGCCTCACGGTCTTGGGCCTGCCTGGTGTTCGACCTGGATCACTTCAAACAGGTCAACGACACCCTGGGGCACCGTCGTGGCGACACGGTGCTGGTCGAGTTCGCCGAATTCCTGCGCGCGCCGCTGCAGGCCAATGAGGCGGCAGTGCGGTTGGGCGGCGACGAGTTCCTGGTGGCGCTGATCGAACCGGCGGCCGGGCGGCTGGCTGCGCTGGAAGCCTGGTATGCGGGCAACGCCGCGCGTGCTCCCACCGCGTTCTCGATGGGCGCCGCCGTCAACGTCCCCGGCGAACCCGTTGCCGACACCATCCACAAGGCCGACAGCCGGCTGTATCGCACGCGGGCCAGGGTACGTCGCGAGATGCGTCCGCCGGGCAGCGCCGACTAGCGGGTAACGGTGACCCACACAGGGGCATGATCGCTGGCCTTCTCCTGCAGCCGCACCCAACGATCGACACCGGCATCCTCAAGCCCTTTGGCCAGTACCGGGTTCAGCAGCAGATGATCGATGCGCAGGCCGCGATCGCGTTCGGCGTGCTGGCGGAAATAGTCCCAGAAGGTGTAGATGCGCTGGTCGCCATGAACCGTGCGCAGGGCGTCGGTCCACCCCTGCGCCAGCAGCTGCTGGAAGGCATCGCGGACCTCCGGCTGCATGAGCGCATCGCGCCGCCACGAGGCCGGGTCGTACACATCCTCGTCGTCTGAAATGACATTGAAATCCCCCAGCAGCAGTGCCGGGTGCGGAAGATCGACCAGGGTGCGCGCATGGCGGATCAGCCGCTGCATCCATCGCAGCTTGTAGTCGAACTTCGGCCCCGGCTGGGGATTGCCGTTGGGCAGGTACAGCGCCGCAACCACAACGCCATGCACGGCAGCTTCCAGGTACCGGCTCTGCGTATCGGCCGGTTCGCCGGGCAGGCGGCGCCGGCTTTCGATCGGCATGGCATCGCGGGCCAGTATCGCCACCCCGTTCCAGCGCGCCTCACCCAGCCACAGTGCGCCATACCCTGCCCGCTCCAGCGCGTCGACCGGAAAAGCGGCATCGACCGCCTTCAGCTCCTGCAGTGCCACCACGTCGGGCGCTTCACGCTGCAACCAGGACAGCAGATGCGGCAAGCGCGTGCCGATGCCATTGACGTTGAACGTGGCAATGCGCAGTGTCTTGCGGCGAGCCATTGCGGAAGTACCCGAGCGGCGGGCCTGCAGTATTGGCGAGGCGGCATGCAGGCAGCGTGGAGGACGCCGCACGCAGGATCACGGCGTTGCCGGGCCCGTCCCTGGCAGGAAGTTCGCCATCCGCTCCAGCTCCTCCTCCAGCGCATTGCTGAATGCCACGTCCCTTGGTGCGCTGCCATCGACATAACCGAAGCTGGGCTGCAGCTGCCCATCCTTCGCCGCGACATTGGCCCAGCCGATCACCTGGTCGCGCCACAACAGCGGCAGCGCGTAGTAGCCGAAGCGACGCTTGGCCGCCGGGGTGTAGGCCTCGAACCGGTACACCCAGCCCCAGAGCAGTTCGAACCGTCGCCGATCCCAGGCCACCGGATCGAACGGCGCGAGCAGCCGCACCTGTTCATCGGCCTGGTAGCGCCGCGAACGGGGGTTCTCGTCGGCCGGCCAGTACCAGGTGGTTCCATCGATGCTGCAGCCCGCCAGCTGCTCGCGCGCCAACCGCAGTGCCTGCTGGATCTCCTCCGCCAGATGCGGTGCGCCATAGCCCAGAAGCCGCGCCAGATAGGTGAGGCTCGCAGAAGGCAGCGGCGCATACTTGCGCACCACCAGATCGATCAGTGCCGTGGCACGCTGCAGGCGTGCAGCCTTGCCGCCATCGGCCGGGGCATGTGCCGCAACGGCATAGATGCGGGTACCGCTGTCACGACGATGGATGCGCAGCATGCCGCGATAGTGCATGCCGTCCAGCAGGTGGGTGCTGGCGTTGCTGGTGCCGCCCCAGTAGTTGGTCACCCGGCCATGCGCGAACGCCTGGTCGACTTCGCGCGGATGCACCGCCCCCCGCTCCTGCACGAACGCCAGCACGTCGGCTGCCTTGCGCCGCGTGCTCGCGTCCCATGGCCTGCGGGACACCCGGGGATGCATCAGGGACAGGTGTTCACGCGGCAGGAAGCCGTAGTTGACCAGGAAGTCTTCCTCGATCGGCAGTCGGCTGTAGCGGCGCTCCAGATCACCGGCCCGGTAGCCCTTCACCCGGTGCCGCAGGGTCAGGTCCTGGGCGCGTGCGGGCGCACGGATGGGGTCGGCCTGCACGAAGCCCAGCCGACGGATCGCTGTCAGCAACGTGGTAGGCGTGAACAGCGTGCGGGCTACGGCGTAGCGGCGCAGATCATCGAGGGTCGGCGAGGTCGGCATGGGCCGATTGTAGGACTGCCGGCCGCCCCGCTGCAGGACGTCATCCGCGCAAGGCGCGCCGGATCCGCTGGCCCGCCGCTTACAATCTCCCCAGCAGGCCACAGCCAAGGGAATCGCGTGCCACCGTTCAACCTGTTCCAGCGCCTGTCGCAGGCGCCGACCAACCCGCGCACCGACACTGCACCGCGCACATTCGATGTGGCCGAGCTGTACGAAGGGCCGGTGCGCCTGCAGGATGATGCAGCCGCCGCCCCGCTGCGGCTGGACGAGAAACTGCGCCAGGCCTACTTCTGGATCGTCAACAACGCGATCATCAGCCCGCACTACGACATCGAGTACCACGAGGGCCCCTCCGCCTCGTTCGCGGTGGGTGACACACGGCGGCCGCTGACCCTGCCATCGGCGCAGAGCTATTCCAGTTACGTGCTGTTGCCGCTGCTGACCTTCGCCACCCGCCGCAAGTGCCTGTTCGTGGGTGGGCCAGGGCGCGGCAAGACCGCCAGCGCGATCCTGATGGGCGTCCTGGCCGGCTATCCGGTCCGCGAGGTGCGTCGGGCGATGCAGCACGGGCACCCGCAGATGACCATCGCCGATCTGCTCGGCAACCCCCTGCCCGCCGACCTGGTGGCCGCGCAGGACATGGCGGACATCCGCATTGCCTGGCGGTCGTGGCTGGGCATGCGGGTGAAGATCATCGACGAATACAACCGCATTCCCACCCGCACCCAGAGCGCCCTGCTGACGGTGATGGGCGACAACTACGCCGAGATCCTCAACCACGTCTACGAATGCCCGGACTCGGCGTGGTACCTGACCGCCAACGATGATCGCGGCGGCGGTACCTACCAGGTGATCGAAGCCCTGCGCGACCGCATCGACGTGGTGGTGCAGGCACTGGCATTCAACCCGCGGTTCCTGGAAGAGATGCTGCTGCGCATCGAGCAGGACATCCGCCCGGAAGAGGTCGTGCCGCGTGACATCATCTTCAGCGAGGCCGAGGGCGACCAGCTGCTGCAGGAGATCCGCGCGGTCGACGTACCGCAGGACGTGCGCCGCCGCATCGAATTCTTCAGCAGCCAGTTCGAGCTGATGGAAACCGCCGGCGCCCAGTTCGAGTACCTGACCAAGGATACCGTGCGCCTGGCCGGCACCGAATGGGCGCAGGCAACCGCTGCCGACAGCGGCCGCGATCGCATGAAGGACCTGGGTTGCCAGACCCGCAACGGCCTGTCGGTGCGCAACCTGATGACCCTGCTGATGTTCGCCAAGGCCATGGCGTACTTCCGCGGCAGCCCTGCCGTTGCCCTGGAGGATGTGCGCCAGGTACTGCCCTTCGTGCTGAACGACAAGCTGCAACCGGATCTTGATGCTCCCTTCTTCGCCCTGCCGGAGAATGCGCCCTATCGCAGCGATCGGCTCAGCTGGCTGCGCTGGCTGCTCGATGCCTCCAATGCCGAATATGACCGGCTGGATCTGGATCGCGACGATCCGGTGGGCGAGCTGTCGGCACAGTTCCAGCAGGGCCTGGATGGGATGACCGAGACGGAAACGCGCAAGCGCCTGACCCGCATCGAGCGTCTGGTGGACGAACGGGTGAAGGGACGCAAGCTGTACGGCCATCTGTACGACGACCTGCTGAAGCTGAAGTACCTGCACCAGCGCTACACCAACTACCTGCATTGGCTGCGGGCACGCTGATCGTGGTTTCCGCCGTTCTCGCCGAGCTGCTGGCCGCGCGCCGTTCCGTCCTGAACCAGGCCGTGGCCGATGCCCGCCACCGCTGGCCCGGCCTGGACATGGCCGCCTTCAGCGCGTTCGTCACCCAGACCATCGACCCCCTCTGCCAGGCCATCCAGCGCCACCACCCGTCGGCAACGCAGGGCGCCTGCGAGGCCGCCTTCGAGATCGGTCTGGAGCTGGTGGCGCAGGGCCATGCCGGCCCTAAGGCGCGTCTCCCGTGGGTCGAGCAGGCCTGGCGCTCGCTGGCCCCGGCCCTCGCCCCGTTGCTGGCCCACGCTCCGCGCGAGACCCTCGGCACCATCAGCAATGCGGTGGTGCGGCTGGGCGCCAGTCCGGACGTTCGCGTTGCGCAGTGGATCGATGCGATGGCCGCGCATGCAGGCGTGTGTACATCCTTGCCGGAACTGCGCGACATAGGCGCGCTCTGTGCCTGGCAGGCGGGGATGGTGCAGCTGCGCCGCCCTGCCCTTGCCCGTATCGATGCCCTGCCCGCGAATACGGTCGCCGCCGTGCTGGGCATCGATGCGGGTGATCTGGCCTCGGTCCGGGTCCAGCTTGAGCAGGACCGCTGGTGGAATCCGCGGCAGGGCAGCGTCGACCTGCGCGGGCATCGTGTCGGCAGCTTCAGCGGCCTGGACGGCGCGTTTCCGGCACCGCCGCAGGTTCGTGCAGCGACCGAGGGCTTCGTGGTCGAAAGTGCAGGCGGGTACTTCCTGCTGCTCGCCGATGCCTTCGGTACCGTCCTGCTGCCTGCCAGCGCCGCCGAATACGCAGCGGGCAGCAGCAGCGGACCGGCGCCGGATGTGACCGCCCGCTTGGGCGTGCAGTGGATGGCGCCGGCGTTGTCCAAGGACGACCTGTGTGCGGTCTCCGGCGCGTCGGGCATCGCCCTGTTCTCGCCGTGGTCGCACCATGTGCATGTGTTGCCACCCCAATGAGTGCCACGGTCGCTGATCCGCTGCAGCCCTGGCGCGAGGCCTGGCCACAGGCACTGGCCACATGGAGCCGTTTCACCCGGCTGCAGGGCCCGAAGCTGTGCCATTCGCGCATGCAGGCGGCCGCCGAGGGCCTGACCGGCAGCTTCGCGGCCATCCGCCTCGCCGACCAGCGCATCGTCATCGATCTGGAAGAAGTACAGCGCCTGCAGCTGCAACCCTACGCGCTGGAGATCCTCGCCCACGAGATCGGTCACCACGTGCTGGCGCCTGCCACCGCAAGCGACCATGCACGTCTGCTGGCGCGCATCCGCCGTGCGCTGCCGACGCTGGAAGCGCATGCACCGATGGTCGCCAACCTTTACACCGACCTGCTCATCAACGATCGCCTGCAGCGCCAGAGCGGGCTGCGCATGGATGCGATCTATCGACGCCTGGCCGCACAATCGGCGCAGGCCAGCTCGCCGGTCTGGCAGCTGTACATGGGCATCTACGAGGAACTGTGGCAGCAGCCGCGCGGCACGCTGGGGGGCTCGGCCGACGACAGCGCATTGCAGGGCGATGCCTGGCTCGGTGCACGCGTCGTGCGCGTCTACGCCAGCGACTGGATGATCGGCGCTGGTCGCTTCGCCACGCTGCTGCTGCCCTGGCTGCTGGAATCACAGCAGGATGCGCGGGTGGATGCCTTGATGGATACCCGGCACGCCGGCCAGGGAAGCCAACCGGTCGGCCTGGGGCAGCTGGAGGACGACGAGTTGGCGCCGGCGCCGCACCCCGCATCCGATCCACGCATCACCGGCGATGAGCGCGGCGGAGACGCACCGCAGAAGAGCGATCTGCCTGCGGATGCGCTCGCTGGGGACCCTGCGCACTCGCCAGGACAGATGCGCGAGCCGTTCGAGTACGGGCAGATCCTGCGCGCGGCCGGCCTGGACCTGGATGACCATCAGATCGCCGTGCGTTATTACCGCGAGCGCGCGCTGCCACACCTGATCCGCTACCCGTCGCGGCCGCAGCCGCAGGCCCTGGAGCCGCTGCCGGAGGGGCTGCAGCCCTGGGAAGCCGGCGATGCACTGGACGCAGTGGACTGGCTGCAATCGGTACTGCAGTCACCCCATGTGATTCCCGGGCTGACGACGGTACAGCGTGTGCACGGGCTGGCACCCGGCCGTGAACCCGCTGCCGAACCGGTGGACCTGGATCTGTACGTGGACAGTTCCGGTTCGATGCCCAACCCGCAGGCATGGACCTCGTTCCTGACGCTGGCCGGCGCCATCATCGCGCTGTCGGCGCTGCGCGTGGGTGCACGCGTGCAGGCCACGCTGTGGAGCGGCACCGGGCAGCACCTGCACACTGACGGCTTCGTGCGTTCGGAAGACGACATCCTCAAGGTGCTTACCGGCTATTTCGGTGGCGCCACCGCGTTTCCGATCCACCGGTTGCGTGACACCTATGCCGAGCGTCCGCCGCATGCACGGGCGGTGCATATCCTGCACATCTCCGACGACGGCATCACCACAATGTTCGACAAGGATGAGCGCGGCAACAGCGGCTGGGAGGTGGCCGCCAGAGCGCTGCGTGTGGCCGGTGGTGGCGGCACCATGGCGCTGAACCTGTTCAGCCCGCTGCCGTCCCGCATCGCCGATGCCGGCAACGCGGGATGGACCGGCGATCTGCTGCGCGCACGCGACGCGGGATGGAACATCCATGTGGTGCGTGACATGGCCGACCTGCTGCAGTTCGCGCGCGCCTTCAGCCAGCAGCACTACGGCCCTGGCGACATGCGGGTGCAGCGATGATCGTGGACCGCGCTGCGCCCGCAGCACCTGTGACGATTGCCCTTCCACCCAGGTATTTGCCAAGTCTGGACCCTGACCATGCTCTCCGGCCCCTCCCTTGATGTTCTGCTGCGGCGCCTGCTGGACATGCCGCCCGATTTCCTCGAGCCACCGCGCCGCGCCGGCAACGGCCGGCTGCACGTCGCGGCGGTGGTGGGCGATGTCTTTGCCGCACGCTCGCTGTACCTGCCCCCTGCACTGCGGGCAACGCTGTCGGGTGATCTGGCCGGCGTGGATGCAAACCAGCTCTCGCTGTCAGCAGTGACCGCATGGCTGATGGCAGATGCGTACTGGAATGAACTGGAAATTGCTCCCGAGGCGTGGATGCCCCTGTTCACCGAAGCAGTGCCGGCGCTGGCGACCAGTACCAGCGCAGACCGGTTCGTGTTCGATCCGGAGCGCCGCGAAGAACTGGTGCGCACCGTCGTGGCCCGGCTGGGCCTGCAGCCGCAGGGTGAAACGGCGGCCCAGGCGGCCGATCGCCTGGCCCGGGTCAGCGGCGTGGAACGGCAGCGTCTGCTCGATGCCAGCCGCGCTACTGAAGAGCGCGCACGTGCCATCCGCGAGGCCTTGGCGCGCAAGGCGGCCGAAGAGTCTGCGGACAAGTGGACCCGCGAGTGAGCCGCGAGCCGACCGATGCCGATCGCTATCCCACGCTGAGCGCGGCGGGCTTGGCGATGCTGCAGCAGATGCGCGAGCACCCGGCGGCGCCGATCTTCCGCAATGCCAGCGGCAACCGCCTGCGTGCCGATGAGGTGACGGCATTGCGTGGCTACGAACGGGAGATCGCCTGCGCGCGCTTCGAGTGGACGCCAGACCAACCGCCACCGTGGCTGCAGGCGCATGTGACCGAGGTGTTTGCGCAGGTGCCGTATTACCGCACGCAGGCGATGCCAGCCGCCTTCACCGACATTGCACCGGTCCACCGTGGCGACCTCGCAGCGGACATCGCCCGTTTCGTGCCAGACCCGGTACCGCTGGAGCGGATGATCAATTTCCGCACCACCGGCACCACCGGCCATCCACTGGTACTGCCATCGCATCCGGTGGTGGCGGCACGCTATCTGGCCCATCACAAGCGCGCCTTGCAGCGCTTCGGCATCACCCTGGCGCACGGCCGCGGCCAGATGGGGGTGATGTTGCTGGGCATGCAGCAGCGGTGCTTCACCTATGTTTCGGTGACACCGACGATGGACGAATCCGGCCTGGCCAAGATCAACCTGCATCCCGATGACTGGCGCCATCCCGATGACCGCGCACGCTACATCGACCAGATGCAGCCGGAAGTGATCGCCGGCGATCCGATTTCCTTCGCAGCGCTGCTGGAATTGCCCGTACGGCACCGGCCGCAGGCGCTGTTGTCGGTATCGATGGCGCTGTCTCCGGGCCTGCGCCAGGCGCTGGCTGCGCGGTTTGGCTGCGCGGTGCTCGATCTGTATTCGATGAACGAGGCGGGCCCGCTGGCCGTGCATGACGATGCTGCCGGCGGCCATGTACTGCTGCAGCCGCGCATGTATGTGGAAATTCTCGGTGCCGACGGGGCGCCGTCGCCGCCCGGGGAGGTCGGTGAGATCACGCTCAGCGGCGGATTCAACTTCTGCCTGCCGCTGCTGCGCTACCGCACCGGCGACCGCGGCGCGCTGGCCATGGCCGGCGATACGCCGATGATCGTCGGCCTGCAGGGGCGACGTCCGGTACGCTATCTGACTGCCGACCAGCAGTGGATCAACAACATCGACCTGACACATGCGCTGGCTGCGCTGCCGTTGTCACGATACGTGGTGCATCAGCACAGCGATGGCAGCGTTGCCTTGTCGTTGCCACCTGCAGAGCTGGGCTACTCTGCCGAGGCGATCCGCTGCCTGCGCGCAGTGTTGCGAGGACAGCCTGTGGATGTCATTGCGCTGCAGCGCGAAGACAAGGTTCTGCAGTACACCAGCGACGTAGCCGGGAGCAGTTCGCCGCCGCGATGAGTGCCGTGCGTCAGCGCAGCCATTGCGCATAGGCGGCCAGCACCGCCAGGTGCGCCACGTAGTAGACGTAGAACGCCCAGCGCCATCGTGGCAGCCGCCACTGCACGCGCGCGACCGCCAGCGCCAGCGGGATGGCCAGCAATGCCCATCCATTGCCATTGAACCAGCACAGCCCGCCGAATCCGAACGCCAGCAGCCAGTATGTCCGGTGGCGGAATGCGATCCAGCCCAGCATCACCAATGCCACCCCCGCCCATTGGTAATCCACGAAGAACGGCAGCAGTCCTCCCGCCACAAGCAGCAATAATTGCCGGTTGTTGACCAGCGCATGCACGGCCACGGCGGCCAGGCAGAACGTCAGCAGGATGTTCAACGGCAGCCAATAGCCGAAGGCCAGCACATGCAAAGGTTGCGCGACCAGGCCCCACACCCCAAGCCGGCGGATCGACTTGCCCAGATCCGCCCCCGGCTGCGCAAGGTTGCAGGCCATCACCAGCGCGAACAGCGGGAAAGCGATGCGCCCCAACTCGCTGACCACCGGCACATAGCCACCGAAAACAACCTTGGCTACGTGGTCACCGGTCATCGACAGCAGCGCGAGCCACTTCAGCGACTCACGGGCGCTGCTGCTGAGGGCGCTGCCCGCCATTGGGTGTCGTTCCGCGACGTCCTGCGCGCTCATGCCATACATCCTCTGCGTCCTGCCGGGTCCAGATCGCCAGGAATCGATGGCGCTCCCCCTTGAACGCAGAGAGTACTTGAACATGGGGCGGATGACGCTGGTCGATATGCCCCGCTATGCTTGTACGCCCTGCTTGTGAGGCACTGCCATGCGCACGCTGTACCCGCCGATTACCCCGTACCGCGAACACACGCTGCCCGTGGATGCACTGCACACCCTGCATGTCGAGGAGTGCGGCACGCCCGATGGCATTCCGGTGGTGTACCTGCACGGCGGCCCGGGGGCTGGGATCTCGCCTACCCATCGTCGCTTCTTCGACCCCAACCGCTATCGCATCGTGCTGATCGATCAGCGCGGCAGCGGCCGCTCCACGCCCTTCGGCGAGCTTCGCGACAACACCACGCAGCATCTGGTGGCCGACATCGAGAAGGTCCGCGAACACCTGGGCATCGAGCGCTGGCTGGTCTACGGCGGTTCCTGGGGCTCAACGCTGTCGCTGGCCTATGCACAGGCGCATCCCGACCGCGCCACCGGACTGATCGTGCGCGGCGTGTTCCTGGGGCGCGAGGAAGAGAACCGCTGGTTCGCCGAGCTCAACGGCGGTGCGCGCTGGATCTTCCCGGAGCGTTGGGATCGCTACCAGGCCCACATCCCGCAGGACGAGCGCGGCAACATGCTCGACGCGTACTGGAAGCGCCTGGACCACGCCGACGAAGGCATCCGCATCGCCGCGGCACAGGCCTGGCTGGGGTGGGAAGACAATGCCGCCACGCTGGTGCACGACGTCGACGCGGTGTCCGCTACCGATCCGCTCGATACGCTGGCAAAGGCACGCATCGAGGCCCACTACTTCCGTCACAACACTTTCCTCGAGCACGGCCAGCTGCTGCGCGACATCGATCGCATCCGCCATCTGCCGGGTGTCATCGTGCAGGGGCGCTACGACATCATCTGCCCGCCGCGCAGTGCCTGGGACCTGGCACAGGCGTGGCCGGAAGCCCGGCTGGAGATGGTCATCGCCGGCCACAGCGCCAACGAAGCGGCCACGACCGATGCCCTGGTGCGGGCCACCGACGCATTCGCGGACCGCAGCTGAACAAAAGGGGCCAACGGCCCCTTTTTCTATACCAAGGTATAGCCGGGCTAACCCACGGGCCTCTAGGCCTGCTGAATACGAGCGCGGACAATAGCGCCACTGGCCAGCGACTGGCCGCCCCACGCGGAGACGCAGATGGATCCCGACCCTGCCGGGCGCAACGCGCGCCCCTGCCTGCCCCCTTGTTCACTGCTGGCGACTGAACGCCGGTTCCTGTCCGTGTAAGCGATGGGAGCCCCGGGCAGCGCCTGCCCGGAGGAATCCCATGTCCTACAAGATTCTCTACATCACCGTCCGCCGCCTGATCGGCGAGCGCGATGTTTCCGGCCTGCGCAGCCTGCTGCTGCAGCACGGCCCTGTCCTGTTCGCCCGTTCGCTGGCCCTCGGCTCGCCACGGGTGGTGGCCGACGCACTGTCGCTGCTGCCGATCAGCGAGCGCATCAACGTGCTGCGCCACCTGCCCTACCCGCTGCGCGATGCGATGAAGCCGCTGTGCATCGGCGGCAGCCAACGCTTGCGCATGCAGCCCTGGTCTCCGTCGGTGCTGGCCATGCGCCACGCCTGATACCACCCCTTCCGCTCCACGCGCCGGCTCCGCCCGGCGCCGCTCCAAGAGGACCTTCCCATGAGCCTGCTCAACGCCTGGTTCAACGCCTTCCTGCGCAGCCGTCGCGCGGGCAACCTGTTCGGTCGTCGCGCGATGCCCGAAGCCGGTTATGGCCGTGGCACTACGCAGGCCGCGCCCGCCGCGCTCACTGCTGGACTGCTCGCGCTTGCACAGGGCAGCGAAGCCGATGCGCTGGCCACCCTGCAGTCACATGTCGATGGTCTCAGCCCGCACGAGGCCGAAGAGCGCCTGCTGCGCTTCGGCCCCAACGAGGTCGATCACGAGAAGCCGCTGCCGTGGTGGCGCCATCTGTGGCAGTGCTATCGCAACCCGTTCAACCTGCTGCTGACGGTGCTGGCGGCCGTGTCCTGGCTGACCGAAGACGCCAAGGCGACGGTGGTGATCGGCGCGATGGTGGTGCTGTCCACCCTGATCCGCTTCGTGCAGGAGGGGCGCTCCAATCGCGCCGCCGAACGGCTGAAGGCGCTGGTAGGCAACACCGCCCGCGTGCTGCGCCGCGCTGCGGGCACCGAGGCGGCAGAAGTGGCCGATCAGTATTTCGGCGCACAGCTGCACAGCCGGCGACCGGCACGGCTGCTGGATCTGCCGATCCGCGACCTGGTACCGGGTGACCATATCGTGCTGTCGGCAGGCGACATGATCCCGGCCGACTGCCGCGTGCTCGCCGCCAAGGATCTGTTTGTCGCACAGGCGGCGATGACCGGCGAATCGCTGCCGGTGGAGAAGTTCGTGCAGCCGGGCAACGCCGACGCCGGCCTGATGGAACAGGCCAACGTGTTGTTCATGGGTACCAATGTGGTGTCCGGCACGGCAACAGCACTGGTGCTGGCCACCGGCAACACCAGCTACTTCGGCACCCTCGCCCAGCGCAGCAGTGCCAGCGATCGCGCGCCTACGGCATTCCAGGCCGGGGTCAACAGTGTCAGCTGGCTGCTGATCCGCTTTGCCCTGGTGATGGTGCCGTTCGTGCTGCTGGTCAATGGCTGGACCAAGGGCGACTGGACCGAAGCATTCCTGTTCGCGCTGTCGGTGGCGGTCGGCCTGACCCCGGAAATGCTGCCGATGATCGTCACCTCCACCCTGGCCAAGGGCGCGGTGCTGCTGTCGCGGCGCAAGGTGATCGTCAAGCGCCTGGACGCGATCCAGAACTTCGGTGCGATGGAAGTGCTGTGCACCGACAAGACCGGCACCCTCACCCAGGACAAGATCGCGCTGGAGCGGCACACCGATGTGTTCGGGCAGGATTCGGAGGATGTGCTGACCTTCGCCTACCTCAACAGCCACTTCCAGACCGGCCTGATCAACCTGCTGGATCGTGCGGTGCTGGAGCATGTGGAGCTGCAGAGCTCGCTGCGCCTGTCGCAGGACTACCGCAAGGTCGATGAGATTCCGTTCGACTTCGAGCGCCGCCGCATGTCGGTGGTGGTATCCGAGCGCGAGGACCATCACGAATTGATCTGCAAGGGCGCGGTGGAGGAAATGCTGGCGGTGTGCAGCACCGTGCGCGAGAACGGCAAGGATATGCCGCTGGATGAGCAGCGCCTGGCCCGGGTGCGGCAAACCACCGAGGAACTGAACGAACAGGGCCTGCGCGTGGTGGCGGTGGCGATGAAAGAAACCTCCGCCAGCCAGACGGTCTACTCGCAGGCCGACGAGCGGGATCTGACCCTGGTCGGCTATGTGGCCTTCCTCGATCCGCCGAAGGAATCCGCTGCTCACGCACTGCAGGCGCTGGCCGCGCATGGTGTGGAAGTGAAGGTGTTCACCGGCGACAACGAACTGGTCACCGCGCGGATCTGCGCCCAGGTCGGCCTGGACGCCGACACGATCGTGACCGGCCCGCAGATCGAGCGCATGGACGACGCTGCCGTGGCGCGCGCACTGCAGGAGCACCGCGTGTTCGCCCGCCTCACGCCCCTGCACAAGGAACGGCTGGTGCGCGAGCTGCGCGCGCAGGGCAAGGTGGTCGGCTTTCTCGGCGATGGCATCAACGATGCTCCCGCACTGCGCGCAGCCGACATCGGCATCAGCGTGGACAGCGCGGTGGACATCGCCAAGGAGGCCGCCGACATCATCCTGTTGGAAAAGAACCTGATGGTGCTGGAGGAAGGTGTCATCCAGGGGCGGCGCACCTTCAGCAACATGCTCAAGTACATCCGCATGACCGCCAGTTCCAATTTCGGCAACGTGTTCTCGGTGCTGGTGGCTTCGGCGTTCCTGCCCTTCCTGCCGATGCTGCCGTTGCAGCTGCTGGTGCAGAACCTGCTGTATGACATCTCGCAGATCGCCATTCCGTTCGACAACGTGGATGAGGAGCTGGTGCGCAGGCCGCTGAAGTGGAACCCGGCGGACATCGGCCGCTTCATGGTGTTCTTCGGGCCGATCAGCTCGATCTTCGACCTGAGCTGCTTCGCCCTGATGTGGTACGTGTTCGATGCGCGCACGCCGGCCGACCAGGGCCTGTTCCAGTCGGGCTGGTTCGTGGTCGGGCTGCTGACCCAGACCCTGATCGTGCACATGATCCGCACGCCCAAGGTACCGTTCCTGCAGAGCATCGCCGCGCCGCCGCTGCTGCTGATGACCGGGGCGATCATGGCCATCGGCGTGATCCTGCCGATGAGTCCGTTGGCCAGTTACTTCAAGCTGCAGGCATTGCCGGCCGGCTACTGGCCGTTCCTGGTGGCGATCCTGTTCGGCTATGCGGTGCTGACCACCGCACTGAAGAAGCTCTACATCCGTCGCTACGGCTGGCAGTAAGCGCATTGGCGCAGGGAGAACCCTCATGGACTTCAACCCCCACCTGCCCGCGTTCAACGCGGGCGCCACCCTCAGCTCGCTGATCAGCCTGTCCGTCGCCTTCGTGCTGGGCGCGCTGATCGGCCTGGAGCGGCAGTTCCGCCAGCGCACCGCCGGCCTGCGCACCAATACGCTTGTAGCGGTGGGTGCAGCGGTGTTCGTCGACCTGGCCGTGCGCTTCCACGACCTGTACGGCGGGCCGCCGTCGCCACTGCATGTGGTGGCCTACGTGATCTCCGGCGTCGGCTTCCTCGGTGCCGGCGCGATCATGAAGGATGGCGCACAGGTGTCGGGCCTGAACACCGCCGCCACGCTGTGGGGCTCGGCGGCAGTCGGCGCCTGTGCCGGCATCAAGCTGCTGCCTGAAGCCGTGCTGGCTGCGGTGTTCGTGCTGGCTGCCAATACCCTGCTGCGGCCGGTGGTGAACCGCATCCAGCGGCAACCGCTGCCGGAGGCCTTCAGCGAAGCCACCTACGCCATCAACGTGGTCTGTCAGCGCGAGCAGCAGGCCGAGGTGCTGGACCGGCTTCTGCTGTTGCTGGAGCAGGCGCAGTACCCGGTACGCGCGGTCGACCAGCGCCCGTTCGGCGAGCGCGATGTCGAGATCGAAGCGGTGCTGTACGCCACCACGGTCGATGGCGGCGAACTGGATGCGGTGCTGGCAACGCTGGCCGCCACGCCGGGCGTGCTGCAGGGATTCTGGAACGCCAGCCTGGAGGAGTAGTGCCGGCCGCTGGCCGGCAACCTCATGAACTGCGGGAACACCCTGCAGATACCGGCCAGCGGCCGGCACTACCCTGCATCTCTCTGGCGCATGCCGACCAAGGTCGGCATCTACTGAACAGCGCTTTGCTATCCTTTCCACCCACGCCAGGGAGCCGTCCCGATGCCATCGCTGTCGCCCCGCCGCCCCCTGGTCGTGCTGGCCCTGATCATCGTGATGGCGGCCATCTTCCTGGTCGATACGGTTACCGACTACGCCGTTGCCGCCGCCTGCTTCTACGCTGCAGTGATCCTGGCGGCGTCGCGGCGGCTGCCCGCACGCGGGCTCATCGCCCTTGCGGCAGTCTGCATCGGGTTGACCGGCCTCAGCTTCTTCCTGACCCGCTTCGGCACCTACCGCATCGGCCTGGTCAATTCAGCGATCGGCATGCTGGTGATCGGCATCACCACCTACCTGGCATTGAAGATGGAAGCGGCCAAGGCCGCGGTGCAGGATGCACAGGCGCGCCTGCTGCGGGTGGCCCGCGCCTCCACCGTCGGCGAGCTGACCACCTCCATCGCACATGAAGTGAACCAGCCGCTGGCGGCCATCGCCAGCAGCGCCGAAGCCAGCCAGCGCTGGTTGGCCCAGGAGCCGCCAAACCTGGACAAGGCACGCCAGACCATCGCCCGCATCGTCGCCGACGCCCACCGTGCCAGTGACGTGATTGCCCGCATCCGCGGCCTGACCCAAGGCGCCGCGCCAGAGCGCCAGGCCTTCGACCTCAACCTGGCCGTGGAGGAAATGCTGGCACTCTCGCGCAGCGAACTGGAACAGCATGGTGTGACCGTGGCGCTGGTGCTGGGCAATGAACTCCCCCCTGCCCATGCCGATCGCGTACAGGTGCAGCAGGTGATCGGCAACCTCATCCTCAACGCCGTCGATGCGATGTCGGACACGCCCGTAAGCGAGCGCAGGCTGTCCCTGCTGACGGCGTACGATGGTCGCGGCCACGTCAGCCTGAGCGTGCGCGATCGCGGTGTCGGCCTGCCCGCTGAGCAGACTGACCGCGTGTTCGATGCATTCTGGACCACCAAGGCGAACGGCCTCGGCCTGGGCCTCAGCCTGAGCCGCTCGATGATCGAGGCCAACGGCGGCCATATCCGCGCGGAACGACCGCCCGGTGGCGGCGCCTGCTTCATCTTCGAGCTGCCCACGGCCACGGAGGCTGCGCATGCGTAAAGCCACCACAGCACCTATGGAACCGGCACCGATCGTCTATGTGATCGACGACGACGCCTCGGTGCGCGCCGCGCTGGAGGACCTGCTGGCATCGATGGGCCTGCAGGTGCGGGCCTTCGCCTCCACTGGGGAATTTCTTGCCCACCCGCGGGACGACGCTCCGTCGTGCCTGGTGCTGGACGTGCGCATGCCTGGGCAGAGCGGACTGGATTTCCATCGCAGCATGGCCAGCCACGATCTGCACCTGCCGGTGGTGTTCATCACCGGCCACGGCGACATTGCCATGGGCGTCAATGCGATCAAGGACGGCGCCATCGAATTTCTGACCAAGCCGTTCCGCGACCAGGAACTGCTGGACGCGATCCACAGGGGCATCGGGATCGATCGCCAGCGGCGTCGCGAGGGTGACGCGCTGGGGGCGTTGCAGCTGCGCTGGCGCACCTTGAACGCCGGCGAGCGCGAGGTGGTTGCCGGCGTGGTGCGCGGGCGCCTGAACAAGCAGATCGCCGCCGACCTGGGTGTCAGCGAGATCACCGTGAAGGTGCGTCGCGCGCAGGTCATGCGCAAGATGGAAGCACGCACGCTGGTCGATCTGGTGCGCATGTATGACCGGCTGCAGGCCGCTGCGCCATGACCGCCTACGTGGCCCTGCTGCGCGCGGTCAATGTCGGCGGCACCGGCAAGCTACCGATGACCGAGCTGGTGCGGATGTGCGAGAACGCCGGATTCCGGGACGTCCGCACCTATATCGCCAGCGGCAATGCCGTGTTCAGCAGTACGCTCGACGAGGCGGGTGTGCGCGGCAGTTTGGCGAAAAGCCTGCATGCTTATGCGGGCAAGCCGGTCGGCGTGCTGGCGCGTACCGCTGCTGAGATGGCCGAAGTGGTCGCCCGCAACCCGTTCAAGGACGCCGCCGGCAACCGTGTCGTCGCCCTGTTCATCGATGCGGAGCTGCCGAAGGACCCGCTGCAGGGCGTGACGGGTATTGGCGAAGAACAGCTCGCTCTCGGCAAGCGCGAGCTGTTCATCCACTACGGCGATGGCATGGCCGGTTCGCGCCTGCGCGTCCCCTTCGCAGCAAACGGAACCGGCCGCAACATCAACACCGTGAGCCGACTGGCGGCGATGGCTGCGGAGCTGCGCTGAGCTCAGGCCTGCCGGGCAGCCCCCTAACGGCGCGCCGCTGCGATGTTCCGTTTCAACCGCGTATCGGCCAGCCCTACCACCAGCAGCACGATGCTGGTCAGCCACCCTGCCGCCAGCAGGTGCATCCATGGCAGCACGAAGCCGAGCACGACCAGAACCCCTGCCCCCACCAGGTGCGAGCGCGGCACGCGGCCGTAGACCGCCCGCTTGTACAGTGCGCTGCCCAGCAGGTAGATGAGCGGCCCTGCTGCCAGCATCGCGGCATACGCCAGGGTCACCCTCGCCTCCGGTTCGTCCATCACCAGGTCGTTGCCAACGGCGGTAGCGATGATGCCGGCGATCAGCAGCGCGTGCACGTAGTGGAAGTAGGCGCCGATGCGGCCCGGGTCGTCGGAACGGGTGATGGTGTCGGTGGCGTCGCGGCTGGAGATGCCGAAGTACAGCCACCACATCGCGATCGTACCGGCGAAGGTCGCCAGCACCGCCGAAACCACCTCTCCACTCCAGTGCTCCACCTCGCTCAGCACGCCACCGGTTGCCAGCAGCGTCTCACCCAGTGCGACGATCACGAACAGCTGGCAGCGCTCGGCCAGATGCCCGCCTTCGATGGTCCACTCGCGGGTGCGCGAGCGGCCGAGACCAGGAAACGCGAAGCCGAACATCGGCGAGATGTATTCACAGGCGACAGCCAGCGCCCACAATGCCAGCCGCGCATTGCCCTCGACCGCTGCACCGGCCAGCCAGAAGCAGGCCGAAACGCAGACCCAGGCCAGCATGCGTCTGAAATTGGCGGCCAGCGGGTGCGAGCGCCCTACTTCCAGCAGCACAAACAGCGTCCGCCCTACCTGCATCGTGGCGTAGGCACCGGCGAACATCCAGGCGCGACCGGCAAAGGCTTCCGGGATGGACGAAGACATCAGCAACGCCAGCAGCATCGTGACGAACAACAGGCCACGGATACGCGGCGCCTCCGGGTCGAACCAGTTGCTGACCCAACACGCGTACTGCCAGCCAAGCCAGACCGCAAACCACAACACCAGCGTCTGCAGCACGCCCATCAGACCCAGGTGGTGCAGCAGGTGGTGGCTGAGCTGGGTAACAGCGAACACGTAGACCAGGTCGAAGAACAGTTCTTCGTAGGTCACCCGCGCGTGATGGCCGTCGCGACGACGCAGGGCAGGAAGACGGGGCGTTGCCGGCATCGCGGATCCTCGGTTCAGCGGCCCAGCCGCCAGAAAATGACACCGGCTACCAACGCCGGGACGGCAAACACCAGCAGCAGGATCGGCAGTTCCTCGCGCACGGTATAGCCCGCCCGGCTGACCCCCACCCACATGTTGGCCACCGACACCAGCAGCCAGGTGCCGATGAAGGCCAACAGCGCCGTTGGCAGCAGCGGGCTGCTTGTGCTCCAGAGCTTGCCGAACAGGGCGAAGACGCCCAGCAACAGGAACCCGCCGACGATCACCAGAAGCACGTGCATGGTCACTCTCCCCGATGGCTGCCCTGCAGCCTATCTGCGGCCGAGTGTGCGCTGCAGAGGGTGATCGTGGATTCACTTTCCGGGGGCGGCGAACAATCCCTCACCGGGCACCCTGATAGCAAATGCGAACAGTTCCCATTACTATCGTGGCACCGCGCAGGCTGGCCTTGTGCGGCCCACCCTTCCCGCCTGCACTGCCTCCCCCGGATGTCCACGCCCCCGCCCTCCCCACCACCTGCGCTGCCGCTGGTGTCCTCGCTGGTGCGCCACTACGAGGATCTGGTGGATTACCTGCGCCGTCGCTTCGCCTCGCCCGGGCTGGCCCGCGAGGTGGTGCACGACGTCTGCGTACGCCTGCTGGAACGCCCCTCCCCGGCAGATGTGCGGCAGCCGATGGCGCTGCTGCGACGGATGGCGCATGACGCTGCGGTTGATCGTTGCCGTGCTGAAGACCTGCGCCGCCAGTGGGTGGAACCCCGTGCCGAACTGCCCGATGCGGCCTGCGAAGGTGCCGGCCCGGCGACACAGGCCGTTGCCGCGCAGGAACTGGCACGGCTTGTCGACGTCATCCGTGCGATGCCCTGTCGACGCCGCCAGGTGTTCATCCTGCACAAGATCCATGACGTTCCGCAGGCTGCGGTTGCCCGCCGCATGGGCATCGGCCTGAAGGCGGTCGAGCGGCATCTGCGGTTGGCGATGGTCGATTGCCGGCAGGCGCTGGATGTGCGGGCACTGACGTGACAGCACCACGCCGCCCGCGCCCCCCACGCCCGGACAAGACCGGCGCGCCTTCGCCTGATCGTGTGCTGGATCAACATCGGGACACTCTCAAGGCACTGTTTCCGGTGCCCGATCCGGCGCAGCTGTATCGGCCTCATCGCAGCCGGCAGATCGGCGGTGCCGTGCTCGGCTTGCTGTTGATCGCTGGATTCGGCGGGCTTTACGCTGTCGATCCCGGCTGGCAACAGAGCGATTACCAGACGGCCGTCGGTGAGCGTCGCAGCGTGCTGCTGGCCGATGGCAGCCGTATCCAGCTGGATGCGGGCAGCCATCTGCAGGTGCGCAGCCATCTGCGTTCTCGCCGCGCGGTGCTGGTCTCCGGACGCGCCCGCTTCGACGTGGCGCCCTCGCGCTGGCGCCGGTTCCAGGTCGATGCCGGGCCCGTGCAGGTGCGCAACTACGGCACGGTGTTCGACGTGGAGCGACGCGGTGACCGCAGTGAAGTCCGCCTGTGGCGAGGCGAGGTCGGCGTGCGCGTTGCTGGCCGTGACGGCGAGCAGCACCTGCAGCCTGGCCAGCAGCTGCTGGCAGGCACAGGGCCGGTCCAGCTGCCGCAGCCGATCGCCACTGGCAGCGGGGAATGGACGCAGGGCCGACTGCAGTTCGCGCAGGCCCCGCTGGGCGAGGTGGTACGCAGCCTGCAGCGCTATCACCACGGCGCAATCGTACTGGACGAACCCGGACTGGCCACGCTGCAGGTATCGGGCGTGTTCGATGGCGACCATGCCGCCACCGCGCTGGCGCTGCTGCCGGAGATCCTGCCCGTCGCCGTCCACGTCCGCGGCGATGGCAGCGTGCACATCTCCGCACGCCACTGAATTCGGCACCGAGGGTGGGTTATGGCCCTGCTCATCCGGCTGCTGCATGAACCCCTCTGAAGGACCCCGCATGACCCGCATTGCCCTGCCCGCCGCCCTGCGCCGTCTGACGCCTGCCCTGCTGGCCGTCAGCCTGTGCGCCGCCCTTCCGGCGGCGGCGCAGTCCACCCCCACGGCGGTGGACGTCCATCTTCCGGCCGCCCCGCTGCAACAGTCACTCAATGCGGTCGCCAGGCAGAGCGGCATCCAACTGCTGTTCGCTGCAGACAGCGTTGCCGGCCGCCAGGCGCCAGCGCTGGACGGCCGCTATGCCCCGCGCGAAGCACTGCAACGGCTGATTGCCGGCCAGGGCCTGAGCGTCGAGGAACGCTCGCCGGGCGTGTTCGTGATCCGCAGTGCGGTCGCAACCGCCACGCCGGCGGCAAAAGCAGACAGCCCGCGTACGGCAGCAACGCCGGCAGCCACGACCTCACTCGGCAGAGTGACCGTGTCGGCGTCCACCGCGCGCATGCCGCAGGGCGAGACCGCCATGCCCAACACCATCACCGTGCTCACCCGTGAGGACGTCCAGCAACAGCTGGCGCTGGGCTCGGATGTGTCGCGCGTACTGTCCTCGCAGATCCCGGCCTTCGCCCCGGCGCGCGAGAAGATGTCCAACTATGGCGAAAGCATGCGCGGGCGCGGCATCCTGTACATGGTTGACGGCGTGCCGCAGTCCACGCCGCTGCGCGATGGTTCGCGTGATTCACATACCATCGATCCGGCGATGATCGAACGCATCGAAGTGATCCACGGCGCCAACGCGCTGCAGGGTATCGGCGGCACCGGTGGCATCGTCAACATCATCACCCGCAGTGCGCCGAGCGAACCGGGTGCTTTCCTGCTGGACAGCAGCCTTTCGCTCACCGCCGCCTCGCCGCGCCGGCGCGATGATGACGGCCAGCGCGCTTCGGCACTGGTGGGCATCCGCGGTGAACAGTTCGACCTCGTGGCCGGCCTGGCCCATGAACGGCAGGGCCTGTACTACGACGGCGACGGCCGTGCGATCGGCACCAACGCGCAGGGCGAACTGATGGATTCGACCTCGACCAATATCTTCGCCAAGCTTGGCTGGAACATTGCCGAAGGCCAGCGCCTGCAGTTGATGGCCAATCGCTACGAATTGCGTGGCCTGGACAATTACCTGCCCGTGGATGGCAACTTCCGCACCGGTCGCCCGGCCACGTCGGTGCCCGGCGATACGCCGCTCGATCCGCCGATGAACCGCTCACGCTCGCTGACCCTGGACTACAGCAACGCCGATCTGTTCGGCGGCCAGTTCCTGGCGCAGGCCTTCGCGGTTGATTTCGAAGGGCGTTACGGCGCCAGCCAGTGGGACCCGTGGGGCAACACGGGTGCCAACGCTGCCTGGGACCAGACCCAGAACGAATCGGGCAAACGCGGCTTCAAGCTGACCCAGAGCTGGCGCCGCATCGGCGACACGTCGCTGGACGTCACCCTGGGCCTGGATGGCTTGCGTGACCGCACCCACCAGGTGCTGCTGGCCAGTGGCCTGAACTGGGTGCCGCTGACCACCTACCAGAGCCTGTCGCCGCTGTTGCAGCTGCAGTGGTGGCCCACCGACCACGTCATGCTGTCCGCTGGCCTGCGCTACGAAAAGGGCGAGCTGGAGGTGGGCGACTACACCACCCTGCCCCGCTACGGCGCACGCAAGGTGGCAGGCGGCAAGCCGACGATGAGCGAGACGCTGCCGAACTTCGGCGCGGTCTGGTACATCAATGACCGTCTCAATGCCTACGCGTCGTATTCGGAAGGCTACACCGTGGCCGATGTTGGCCGCGTGCTGCGCGCGATCAATCGCGATGGCCAGCGCGTGGACAACCTGGTGGACCTGTCGCCGGTGGTGTCGGACAACCGAGAGATCGGACTGGAATATGACGATGGTCGCTTCAGCGGCGACATTGCGTACTACACGTCCGAATCCAAGCTGGGTTCGGTACTGGTCTATGACGCCGGCATCGATGCCTACAACGTGCAGCGCCAGGCTACCCGGGTGGAAGGCTTCGAGACCAATCTGCGCCTGCGCCTGGGCGACAGCCGCCTCGGCCTGGGTTATGCCCGCGCCAACGGCCGCTACGACGCCAATCTGGATGGTCAACTGGAAAGCGACCTGGCGGGCGTCAACATCGCCCCGAACCGGCTGACCGCATTCTGGGAACAGGGCTGGACCTCACAGCTCAGCACCCGCCTGCAGGCCAGCCATGCCTTCGATCGCGACTTCGACCTGCGCGGCGTGCCGGTGGCCAGCTTCAAGGGCTACACCACGTTCGACCTGGTCGCCCGCTATGCGCTGGGCAAGAGCAGTTTCACCCTGGGCGTGCAGAACCTCGCCAACAAGCAGTACATCACCTACTACTCGCAGACCACGCCATCCAACCCGAGCTATTTTGCCGGGCGCGGGCGTGTACTGACGCTGGGGTGGCAGTACCGCTACTGAGACATGGCGCCTTATGGGTGCCATGAATTCTATGCGTGACGCGACGAAGGAGGCCCATGCTAGTTTCTGGGCCTCCTTCATCGGTGCCCTCCCATGCGCTTGCAGACCCTCGCCATCACGCTCGCTGCCCTGCTTCCCACTGCGGCCTCTGCCGCCGAACCAGCGCTGCCGCAACTGCGTGCCTACACCGTTGATGCCTCCTGGCTGCAGCCGATGGCGCCGCTGCAGATTGCCGATCACACCTGGCAGATCGGCACCGAAGACCTGACCGCACTGCTGGTGCAGACGCCGCAGGGCGCGGTGCTGCTCGATGGCGGCATGCCGCAGATGGCCGACCACCTGCTGCGCAACATGAAAGCGCGCGGCGTTACGCCGCAGGATCTGCGCCTGATCCTGCTCAGCCATGCCCACGCCGATCACGCCGGCCCGGTTGCTGCGCTCAAGCGCAGTACCGCTGCGCAGATCGTCGCAAATGCCGAATCTGCGGTGCTGCTGGCACGTGGCGGCAGCAACGACCTGCACTTCGGCGACGACATCACCTATCCGCCGGCAACGGCGGACAGGATCATCATGGATGGCGAGGTGGTCTCGCTCGGTGGCGTCGACTTCACCGCGCACTTCGTGCCCGGCCATACCCCGGGCAGCACCGCCTGGACCTGGACCGACACCCGGGGCGGCAAACCGGTGCGCATGGTCTATGCCGACAGTTTGAGTGCGCCGGGCTATCAGCTGCAGGCCAACCCGCGTTACCCGCACTTGATCGAGGACTATCGCCGCAGCTTCGCCACGGTGCGCGCCCTGCCCTGCGATGTTCTGCTGACCCCGCATCCCGGCGCCAGCGGCTGGAACTACGCAGCGGGCACATCGGCAGGAGCCAAGGCAATGACCTGCCAGGACTACGCCGACACGGCCGAACGCAATTTCGACGCGCAGTTGAAGAAGCAACGCGAAAAGCAGCGTTGACCAGGCGCGGCGGCGATCCGCCGCCGCGCCCGCTGAACCTTGTCAGTCGCCCTGCCCATGCCGTGCGAAGGGCTCGGTGCTGCCGTCGGTGCGCACCAGCTCTACGGTATACGGCTGCACATAGCCATCAGGCATTTCCATGCCCGGAGATCCGGCCGGCATGCCTGGCAGCACCAAGCCACGCGCAGTCGGCCGTTCCTTCAGCAGGCGCTTGATGTCGCTGGCCGGAATATGGCCTTCCACCACATAGCCACCGATCTCGGCGGTATGGCAGGACGCCTTGCCGGCCGGTACGCCGAGCCGTTGCTTGACCGGATGCATGTCATCGGTATCGCGTATCTCAACCGCGAAGCCGGCAGCCTTCAGGTGGTCGGCCCACACGCCACAGCAACCGCAACTGGCCGTCTTGTGCACGATCGCCAGTGGCAGTTCCGGATCGATGGTCGCACCGGCCGTCACCGCGACTGGCGAGGCGGTGGCGGTTGCGGATGCAGGCGAGGACGTGGCCTCTTCGGAGGCGCGCGCGCAGGCGGTGGCCAGCAGAACGGGGGTGAGTAACAGGCTCAGGGAAAGAATGCGGTTCATGGATCAGGTTTTCCTTTGCAATCGCAGGCGCGAGCGCCTGCCATCCACGCGACGGATGCGCGTGGGTCAAGTAGATGAGGGGTACTGCAGGACGGCAGGTACGCAACCTGCGCGCGATCAGGCGATCGGCGGGCGAATCAGGTGAGGTAGCGCAGGCGCGGGATGAGCCGGCGGCAGCGCGTCACCGGGCACTGCACGCAGCGGCCATGCAGCAAGGCTTGCCGCCGACGGCAGCATGGCCACACTCGCAGGCACGCACTCGCAACCCTCGCTGCTGCACGCGGCTGCGTTCCGTTCATCGCAGCAGGCGGGCGTGACAGAGATCGCAGCGTCGGCGATCTCGTGGGGGCCATCGCAATGACCACCGCCGGACTGACCGTTGATGCCGCCCGAGGCAAGCGCCAGCGCCGGTGCATTGAGCACCAGGGTCAGGAGCAGCATCAGTCGCAGCAGCAGGCCGGATATATCCACGGGCTGATGATAGCCGACGCACGATGCGCCCGTCGCCGCTGCCTGCTGTCATCATGCATGACGTTCATTGGAGCCTTTCCATGCCTGCCCGCTTCGCCTCTGCTGCCCTCCTGCTGTCCGCGTTGCTTAGCCCTCCGGCCATGGCAGGCGAACGCCAATGGACCGTGCTGTCCAGCGGCGATGGTGACCACACCCATGAGCGCTGGCAGGTAAGCGGGACGCGGTTGCGAACGCTTCCCGTGTTCGACCCGGCGCGCGCCGAGCCGCCGCTGTCGGTGCATCAAGCTGCGGCGGCAGCACTGGCCCACGCGCGCCTGCGTTATCCCGGCGATGACTTCGTGGTCTCCGAGGTAAGCCTGCAGCGGTTCACCGCCGGCGCTGCGCCGCAGAGCGAGGACGCAGCGCGCGGCTGGGTGTACCTGGTCAGCCTCGACTACAACGCCAAGGGCTGGACCCAGATGGTGCCGGTGCTGCTGGATGGCAGCATCGTGCTGAGCGACAACGAGCAATTGTAGGATAGGCGCCTACGCGGGCACGTCGACCTGCGCGCGCATCCGTACCGGAATGGATTTCGCTGCTGGCGTACCGCTGATCCGATCGTAGTAGTCCAGCGGCAGCAGGGGGTTGAGCTCCGGGTAGTAGCCCGCCAGCGCCCCGCGCGGCATCGGGTAGTCAAGCACGGTCAGGCCTTCGATTCGCCGCGTCACGCCGTCGTCGCTGATCGTTTCCAGGCTTACCAAGGCTTCCTTGCCGAGCCCGCGCGCCAGACGGTCCTCGATGTTCATGAACACCACCATGCGGTCGTTGTACACGCCCCGGTAGCGGTCGTTGTAGCTGTAGATGGTGGTGTTGTACTGGTCGTGCGAACGCACCGTGGCCAGACGCAGCATCTCCGGGTCATCGACTACCGTGTTCACTTCCAGGCCCGGCATGACGAGGATGTTGGCCTTGCCGTTCGGGGTCGGCCACACACGCCGGCGCGGTGGAATATCCAGGTGGAAGCCGTGCAGTGCCTGGATGCGCTCGTTGAAGCCGGCATAGATGTCCGGATAGACGGCCGCGATCAGGTCGCGGATCGGGCCGTAATCATGCATGTACGCGGCCCAGTCCACCTTGCTGTCCGGCAACGCCGCCATCGCCATCCGGCAGACGATCTCCACCTCCGGCAGCACGTGGTCGCTGGCCGGTTCCAGCACGCCGCGCGACGCCGTCACGTTGGACATCGCATCTTCGATGGTGACGAACTGCTCGCCCTTCGGCGTGCGGATCCACTCCGAGCGCGCCACCACCGGCAGGATCAGCGCGTCGCGACCGTGCACAAGATGCCCCCGGTTGAGCTTGGTGGCGATGCCCACGGTCAGTTCCAGTTTGCGCATGGCCTGGTAGGCGCGCTCGGTATCGGGCACGGCATGGATGAAGTTGCCGCCCATGCCGATGAACACCTTGGCGCTGCCATCGAGCATCGCCGCGATCGACTCGACCACATGGTGGCCGTGCTCGCGCGGCGGATCGAAACCAAACACCTGCTGCACGCGATCCAGGTAGCGCGCCGTCGGCTTCTCGTCGATGCCGACGGTGCGGTCGCCCTGCACGTTGGAATGGCCACGGATCGGACCGATACCCGCGCCCGGCTTGCCGAAATTACCGCGCAGCAACAACAGGTTGGCCACCTGCTGCAGCAGCCGCGACCCCTGCTGGTGCTGGGTCAGGCCCATGCCATAGCAGATGACCGTCGCCTGCGAACGGATGTAGATCTCCGCGCAGCGCCGGATCTGTTCCTGCGCGATGCCCGACACCCGCACGATCTCATCCCAGTCCTGCGCCAGCACGTCCTCGCGCAGCGCCTCCAGGCCAACGGTGTGTTCGGCCAGGAAGGCATGATCCAGCACTGACTCACCCTGGGCTTCGCGCTCGAACATCACCTTCATCATGCCCTTGATCAGCGCCAAGTCGCCGCCGATGCGGACGTGCACGAACTCGCTGGTGATCTCGGTGGAACCGAAGGTGGCCATCTGCACCACGTCCTGCGGTTCGGTGAAGCGGATCAGGGCACGCTCCGGCATCGGGTTGACCGCCACGATCGGCACGCCGCGTTTGCGCGCTTCCACCAGGTTGCTCATCATCCGCGGCGAGTTGGTGCCGGTGTTCTGGCCCATCACGAAGATCGCCTCGGCGTGTTCGAAGTCGTCCAGCACGATGGTGCCCTTGCCCACGCCGATCGCCGGTGGCAAGCCACGGCTGGTCGGCTCGTGGCACATGTTCGAGCAGTCCGGGAAGTTGTTGGTACCGAACTCGCGCACGAAGATCGAATACAGGAACGCCGCCTCGTTGGGCGTGCGGCCGGAGGTGTAGAACTCGGCCTGGTCAGGGTTGTCCAGCGCCTGCAGATGACGGCCGATCAGCGCGAACGCCTCGTCCCATTCGCAGGGCACGTAGTGATCGGTGGCGGCGTCGTAGCGCATCGGCTCGGTCAGCCGGCCCTGCTGCTCCAACCAGTAGTCGGTCTGCGCCATCAGCTCGGTGACGGTGTGCTGAGCGAACAGCTCACGGGTCACCCGGTGCTGGGTCGCTTCCCAGGCCAGGGCCTTGGCACCGTTCTCGCAGAATTCCAGCTTCTTGCGGTGGTCGGCATCGGGGAACGCGCAGCTGGGGCATTTGAATCCGCCCGGCTGGTTCATCGCCAGCAGCGCCTTGGATCCTTTGCCGATCACGCTCTGCTGCAGCAGCACCTTGGCGGTCGCACCGGCGGCCCCCCAGCCGCCTGCCGGTTGGTTGTAAGGCTTGTAACGCGGCGGCTTCTGTTCGGACATGGTCGGGAACCTGCGTTGGTGGAGTGCCTGCCTGCAGTGCCGGGACCACGCCCGGCTGCCGTGGCCAGTCAAGCACACCGGCAACCCCGGCGCCATGGCCGCCATGGCCCGGCCCGGGTACAGCAGGCTGCCATGGCAACGGTTACCGCCGCGTCTTCACTGGATGGCTGCGCTATCCTCCGGGCGTAGCCTGCCCTTCTGCTTTACCCAGGATGTGCCGCATGCCCGGATCCACGTTGCCTTCGCCCCCGCCCGCCGGCACGGCCCTGCGCACGCTGCAACGCTGGCGCAGCACGGGGCAGGAGCAACGGGTCGATACGATCGCCGAAGAAGTACCGGTGGCGATGCGTTACAACGGCGCGGCCTTCGCGGTGATGATGGCCACGCCATGCGACCTGGAGGATTTCGCGCTGGGCTTCTCGCTCAGCGAAGGGTTGATCGAGCGTCCTGATCAGTTGCTGTCCATCCAGCTGCAGCCACAACTGGAGGGCATCGAGCTGAGGATGAGCGTGTCCGCCGACGCCCCCGGCGCCGCACTGGATCCTGACAACGGGCGCCTGCTGCCGGGTCGCGGCGGCTGTGGGTTGTGCGGTGCGCGCCAGCTGGAGGACGTGCTGCGTCCGCTGCCTCCGGTAAAAGACCGCCGCACCTATCAGACGGCTGCACTGCAGCGGGCATTGGCCGGCCTGGCCCTACGCCAGCCGATGAATGCAGCCAGTGGTTCGACCCATGCAGCGGCCTGGGCCGATGCCAGTGGCCGCATCGGCTGGGTGCGCGAAGACGTCGGCCGCCACAATGCGCTGGACAAGCTGATAGGTGCACTGCACCACAACGAACACAGCATCGATGGCGGCCTGCTGGTGGTGTCCAGCCGTGCCAGCTACGAAATGGTCAGCAAGGCAGCGCGCGCCGGTGCCAGCGTACTGGCCGCCGTCTCGGCCCCGACTGCGCTGGCCATCGACCTGGCTCGCAGTGCCGGCCTGTGTCTGGTGGGCTTCGCCCGCGAAGAGGGCTTCAACGTGTATACCCACCCGGAACGGCTGCAGGGGGATGGCCTGCACGGGCATCCGCCTGCTTGATGGCCGCCCTCAGCGGATGGACTTGCTGCTACGCCTTCCGGGACCGCTCGGGGGAGAGCAGCCCGCCGATCCGTTCGGTCACCTGCGCGCGCACGTTCTCGTCCAGCTGGCCTTCGTACATGGCCTCGTAGATCCACAGGCCATCGGCGGCCAGCCGCGCCACGAAATTATCCAGCGCCGCCGGGTCGTCGCTGCCGGCGGCCGGTGGCGAAGGCGCCCAGCGCTGCACCACCGGTGCCCACGGCCGCTCGCTGGGGAATTCGGGGTCCACCGAGTCCAGCATGAACATCAGCTCGGCACGGGTGGCACTCTGCGCCGAAACGCGCACGAAGGTCTGGTAGCGCTCCAGCGCAGTGGCCTCGCCGGCCGACTTGCCCAGCAGCGCCTCCATCGATGCTTCCCAGCTCTGCACCAGGTGCTCGTCGATGCCGCGCAGCAACGCTTCGCGCGAGGGAAAGTGGTACAGCAGGCCGCCGCGGGTCAACTGCGCCTCGGCCGCCACCGATTCAAAGGTGACCGCACGCACGCCGTCGCGGTTGATCACGCTGACGGCGGCGTCGAGGATGCGCTCGCGCTTGCTGGTTCTCATGCCGTTATTTTACGCGATCGGCGGCGCCGTCGCGGCCGCCGGCGCGTCCACGCAGCAGGCGCGCGATGATCACCGCGCCGGCCGCCAGCACCGCACTGATCACCAGCAGCACGATCTGGTAACCGCGATCGTAAGCCGCGGTGGCCAGCGCGAACCACTCGCCCTGCCCCACCTCACGCGCCACGTGCAGCGCCTGGGTGAAGCCCTCGCGTGCGGCGACCGGAATACCCGCAGACTCGGGCAGGAAAGCGCCGTACATCGCAGCACTCAGGCTGCCCAGCAGCGCGACGGCCAGCAGGCCACCGAACTCGTAGGACACTTCCTCCACGGACGAGGCCATGCCCGCGCGATGCGGCGGCACGTTGTTGAGGATGGCGGTGGACGCCACCGAGATGGCAGCACCCATGCCGAAGCCGGTGATCGCCATGCCGGCCACCACCCAGCCCAGCCCATGCGGGAAGCCCAGCGCCACCACGCCCACACCTACCGCACCGGCCGCAAGGCCGCCGCAGATCAGTGGGCGCAGGCCGACGCGATGCAGCACGCTGCCGCCCAGCAACGCGCTGGGCAGGCTGCCCAGCGCCGCCACCGATACCAGCAGGCCCGCCTGCAACGGGCTGAGGCCGGCCACCAGCTGGAAACGCTGGGTGGTGAGCAGCTGCAGCCCGGCCATCGCAAACAGGGTGAACACCGCCGACAGGGTGCCGGCAAGGAAGGCTGGATTGCGGAAGATGGCGAAATCCAGCAGCGGATACGGCAACTGCTGCTGGCGGCGGCTGAAGGCGATGCCGGAGATGACCGCCAGCAGCAGCGAGACCGCGCCCACGCTGTACGAGGGCGGCGTGGCGATCAGTGACTTGATCGCCAGTACCAGGCCCGACAGCGCTGCCAGTGCCAGCAGCGAGGACAGCAGGTCCCATGGGCGGGTGCTGTCGCGCTGCCCTTCCGGCGCCAGCAGCAGGGTCGCGATGAAAGCGACCACCACCACCGGCACGTTGATGAGGAACACCGAGCCCCACCAGAAGTGCTGCAGCAGCAAGCCACCGATGATCGGCCCCAGCGCCGCACCGACGATGGCCACCGAACCCCAGATCGCGATGGCGATGTTGCGCTCACGCTCTTCATGGAAGCTGAGCCCGATCAAGGCCAGCGTGGCCGGCATCATCGCCGCCGCACCCACCGCGAGGAAGGCACGCGCGGCGATCAGCTGCCCTGCGGTTGCAGAGAATGCGGCCGCCAACGAAGCGATGCCGAACACCACCAGGCCGATCAGGAACATCCGGCGGTGGCCGATGCGGTCACCCAGGGTGCCAGCGCCCAGCAGCAGACCGGCCATCACCAGTGGATAGGCGTTGATGATCCACAGCGCCTGCCCGGCACTGGCCGAAAGCTCCTCGGTCAGGGTCGGCAGCGCGGTATACAGCACCGAGTTGTCCAGCGTGACCAGCAGCAGGCCGGCGGCAACGGTGAACAGCAGCGACCAGCGTCGGGCGCGCGACAGGGACGGAGTACCGTCCAAGGGCTGGGAGAGAGCCATGGGAACCTGGATGGGGAAGGAGTACGCCCGTAACTATACAGGATGTCCTGTATAGTTATAAATGTCCCAGCGAACGCCATTCAGCTGCCGGGAGGCGCAATGCTCCCTGCCTCATAACCCTGGGCCTACCTGCACTCCGCAGGCAAGGCAGCGACCGCCTGCACGATCGGGTCCTGCATGGCGTGTCCCACCGCGGCATCCAGCTCGCCACGCAGATGGCCGTGCTGCCGCTGCATCTCCTCTTCGCACAGCGCCCGCACCCGGGCGCGGGCGTTGCTGCGCAGCGTGCTGCAGCGCCAATCGACCCCTCCCAGCGGCAGCACTGAATAGACCACGCTGTTGCAGGCGTTGCCGGCGCGTTCCGCCAGCGGACGCCCACTGAAGTCACGCGGCACGCTGCTGCGCTGCGGATCGAAATAGCTGTCCGGGAAGGTGCGCGCGTACTGTTCGATGTCCACCTCGATAGTGCCGCCTTCGCCTGCCGGCACGCGCAGTGGCTGACCGCAGCCGGTGGCGTCGGCGCGGTGTTGGATGTACTGGTAGATCGGTCGGTCCAGGCTCGCATCCTGCGCGGTAACGGCGCTGACCGCCGCCAGCACCGGCAGCGACGCGCGGTTGGCCATGCGCGCCAGCACTCCCGCCTGCTCGGGTTCGCAGCGGTCGCGCAGCGTCGCCACCAGCAGGAACAGCAGGTCATCACGAAAGGCCTTGTCGGCAGCCAGGTGATGTTCGATGCGTGCCTGCGCCTCCGCCACCGGTGCGGGAAATGCAACGACCGGTGGCGAGGGCGCGTGCGTTGCGTTCCACAGCAGCGCCGCCCCGGTGCCTGCCAGCAGCAACACCGCCATCAGCAGCGCGACGGTGCGTGCGCGGAGCCTCGTCATCGGGTGCTCGTCATCGGCTGATCGCGGAAAGCGTCGCTGCGGCAGCGTCATAGGACGCACTGGCGATATCCGCCTCGAAGTGCTTCACCTGCAGGCGCCCTGACAGCCGGTAGGGATCCCACAGCGCGCCCATCGTGATGGGGCTGGTCAGGGTGACATGGATGATCTGGTTCGGTGGTGGCGGCGGTACGTGGATGCACGCGCCATAGAATGGCACGAACAGCAGTTCGTCCACCTGCCCGGCGTCGTTCATCGCCAGCGGCACCACATAGCCATCCAGGTCCAGCGCCCGTCCATCCACGCCATCGACCACCGCCGACGAGCCGAACTGCTGCGCGCGTAGCGGGCTGGAGTGATCGATGGCCTGCCCAGGCAGCGAGCCCGAACCCGTATCGTCGATCAAGCCCCCCACCCCGTCCATGCCATTGCCACGCGACAACCCGATCTGCGGCGGTGGACGCTGGAAGCTGTCCTCTTCGGGCATCAGCGCGTCCCAGCGGTCGATCACTGCAGACGCCGCCACCGGCGACGCAGCAGCATTGTTGGCCTGTGGCGGCGGGGCGTCCACGGCGGGCCGGCCACAACTGGCCAGCAGTACAGCGGCAAGCACACCGCCAAGCAGCTTCGCGCTACGGTTCATAAGGCCTCAGTTCGGCGTCGGCCATGCTGTAGGCGGAGCCGGCAAGATCATCGTCCACCCGCTCGGCGCGCAGCACGCCTGCCAGGAAGAACGGCGAGTACATGTCGGGCATGGCGATCGGCCGCGGCAGCAGCACATGCACGATCTGGTTCGGTGGCGGCGGTGGCACGTGGATGCACGCGCCGTAGTACGGCACGAACAGGAATTCGACCAGTCGGCCATCTGCCGCGTTGGCCAAAGGCACTACGTAGCCCGGCAACCGCACTGCGCGATCCAGTACCGCGTCCACCGTACGGAACGTACCGAACTGGGCCATGCGCCGGTTGCCGTTGTGCTGCACCTCCGGCCCCTCACCGCGCTCGAGTGCTGCCAGTTCATCGCTGGGCAGCATCTGCAGCCAGTCCAGTTCCTGCTCGCTTTGCGTGCCAGCATTGCTCTGTACCGGCGACGGCGGCAGTGCCTGCACACCGGTATCGGTCGGCCGCTTGCAGGCAACCAGCAGCATTGCCGCAGCCAGCAGCAGCCAGCGCACGCCCGCGCTCACGACGCAGGCGCCAGGCCATCGGCCAGGGTGCGCCGGTAGGCCAGCAGCGCAGGCAGCAGGCCGGCAACCGCGCTGATCAGCAGCACGCCGCCCACCCAGGCCAGTTCGCGCGCGTCCGGCCAGACGTGGGTGATCGACAGACCGAAATTGGCCAGCGCCCAGCTGCGCCCGGCCGCGCTGGCACAGGTCAGCACCGCCAGCGCCAACGCGCAGGCCATTGCTGCAGTGGCCACGGCCTCAACGACCAGCAGGCAGGCCACATAGGCCGGACGCGCACCGGTGGCGCGCAGCACCGCCATCTCACGGCGGCGTTCCTGCAGCGTCGATACCAGCAGCGCCATCAGTGACACCATGCCCAGCAGCACCACCATCGCACTGATCAGCTGCAGCGCGCGCTCGGCAGTGCCCAGCGACTGCCACAGCTGTTGCAACGTCACGCCGGGCAGGATCGCCTGCAGTGCTTCGTCTGGATACTCGCTGATGCTGCGCTGCACGCCGAAGGTGGCGATCCGCGAGTTCAGTCCGAGCATGAAGGCGGTGATGCTGGTCGGGGTCAGATCAAGCTGCCGTGCCTGTTCTGCGCTGACATGCTGGCTGCGCAACTGCACGCCGGAGCGCCAATCGACATGGATCGCTTCGATCGCCGGCAATGACACCAGCACGGACGAATCCACCGGCGTGCCGGTACGCTGCAGGATGCCGACCACGCGGAACGGCTTGTCGGCATGCGTGGCCAGCGTTACCGCACCAGTGCCATGGGCCAGCACGATCTCAGCGCCCAGGCCGATGCGCGCGGCCTGCGCGACTTCAGCGCCGACCACCGCGTCATACAGGTCGTCGAACGGCTGGCCCTGCGCGAATGCCAGCGCATGCCCTGCGCCATGCCGGTAATGTTCGAAATAACCGGCGGTGGTGCCGATCACCCGATAGCCACGCCAGGAATCGCCCAGCGACAGCGGCACCGCCCATTTCACCTGCGGCAGCGTAGACAGTTCCTGGTAGGACTGCCAGGACACGTTGTTGGTCGGGTCGCCGATGTGGAACACCGAGTACAGCAGCAGGTTCACTGGTCCCGAGCGTGCGCCCACGATCAGGTCCGTACCCGAGACGGTGCTGGCAAAGCCTTCGTGGGCCTGCGTGCGGATGCGCTCCACGCCCAGCAGCAGGACCACGCTCAGGGTGATGACCAGCACGGTCAGGCTCACGCTCAAGGCGCGGCTGCGCAGGCTGGTCCAGGCCAACTCAAACATGTGCACCCCCTGCCCGGTTCAGATCACCCAGCGACAACACCTGGTCGAACAACGGCTGCAGGCGATCATCGTGGCTGACCACCAGCGCGGTGGTGCCAGCGGCGCGGCACTGCGCGGACATCAGCTGCACGAACGCCGTGGCCGCTTCGGGGTCCAGCGCCGAGGTCGGTTCGTCGGCCAGTAGTACCGCCGGGCGACCGATCAAGGCACGGGCAGCGGCAACGCGCTGCTGCTGGCCGACGCTGAGCGTGCCTGCCGCGCGCGGCATCAGTGCCGGATCGAGCTGCAGCGCACGCAGCAGGCGTGCGATTTCCGCGTCCAGCCCACCTTCAATGCGCGCGTTGCGCAATGGCGAAAAGCGCACGCCCAGGGCGATGTTGTTGCGCACGCTCAGGAACGGCAGCAGGTTGAACTGCTGGAAGATCACGCCCAGCTGGTCGGCACGGAAACGATCGCGCGCGGCGGCACCGAGCGTGTTCACCCGATGGCCGGCAACCCGGATGCTGCCGCTGGCCGGCAGCAGAATGCCCGCCAGCAGGCCCAGCAGCGTGCTCTTGCCCGAGCCGCTGGTCCCGCGCAGCAGCACGCTGCTGCCTGCGCGCACCTGCAGCTGTGCGATGTCCAGCACTGCACGGCCTGAGTAGCCGAACTGCACGCCCTGCAGGTCGATGATGGCATCGTCGTTCATGGCGCCAGCGGCACCCGCAGGCTGTCAGCAGTAACCACGCTGCGGCCTTGCCCGGTCGGCGTTGCGGTGTTGACGATCACCTCGTGCAGCCCCGGAAACAGCGTAGGCAGCGGCAATGCCAGCCCGCGCAGTGCTGCCGGGTTGGCGCAGTGGTAGCGCAGTGCGGCGGTGAATCCAGCGTGCGTGTGCTGGCCTGGCTGTGCTGCCACAGCCACTGGCGCAAAGCCCTCCGCCGTCGCCTCGGCATGGTCCAACCGGCACTGCGCAGCGGTCGGCAACGTGACCCAGCTGCCGCTCTGCAGGATCGATCGCGCCCGCGCCAATGCGGCCTGTTCGCGGCTGTCGGCCGGCGGTCGCTCGAAATCGAGGATGCCGATGCCGGGCGCACGCAGTGCCAGTTCCAGCGTTCCCTGGTCCACGGCCAGATCGACATCGGCCTGGCCATGGACATGAGCACCGTGATGGCGCACGTCGTGGGCGTTCGCAGAATGGGCAGCAAGCAACAGCAGAAGGGCGGCAGAACGTTTCATCGGGCGGCTCCGTATTGTTACTATGTAACATTATGGACCACATCCCGATCTCGCCCGCAAGGGCCCGCACCCAACCGCCAGCTTCGGCACGCTGGCATCCCCGTTTCGATCTGGCAGGCGCATGGCTGTCGCTGGCCTGTGCCGTGCATTGCGTGGCCCTGCCCCTGCTGCTGGCCTTCACGCCGGCGGCGATGATGGCGCTGCGCTCGTTCCAGCACCCTGGCCATGGCGCGATGACCGCACTGCTGGTGATGTCGCGCTGGGAATGGCTGTTCGCGCTACTGGCCTCGTCGATCGCCCTGCTCAGCACCGCCGCCGGCCAGCGGCGCCATCGACGCGCCCTGCCGCTGTGCGTGGCCCTGGCAGGCGCGATCCTGTTGCTGTCCGCCTCGCTGTACCTGCCGTTGAAGGAATCGCTGCTCTGGCACGGCGCTGCCACCGCCTGTGGTGGGGTGATGCTGGCCACCGCACATCTGCGCAACCGGCGGGCCCTGCGGCCCGCCGGCTGATGCCGCTCACAAGCGGCGGCCTAGCGCGGGCTGTCCGCCGACCGCCAGGACGCTATTCGTCGAACGGGCGTTGACCCAGCGTCTGCGTCACGTGGTCGACGAAACAGGTGATGCGCGCGGCCAGCGCGGTGTTGCGGTAGTACACCGCGTTGATCGGCTGGCGGACCTCTTTGGTCTGCTTGGCGAACAGCTGTACCAGGCGCCCTTCGCGCCGGTCCTGGCGGGTCAGGAAATCGGACAGGCAGGCGATGCCCAGCCCGTTCACCGCCATCTGCCGCAGCGTTTCTCCGCTGGAAGATGCAATGGCCGGCTGGATCACCAATGGACCGCCATCGGCGTCGGTCAGCGGCCACTCGTTGAGTGAACCCGGGTGGGTGAAACCCAGCAGCGTGTGCGCGCGCAGTTGCGCGATGCGGGTGGGCGTACCGTACTGCCGCAGGTACTCCGGGCTGGCGACCACGCGGATGCGGCTGTGGCCGATCGGCCGCGCATGCAGGGTGGAATCGCGCAGCACGCCGATGCGGAACGCCACGTCGGTGCGCTTCTCGATCAGGTCGGTGATGCCCTCGTTGGAGTTCAGCTCCAACTGCACCTGCGGATAGCGCTCGCGGAAGCCGGCCAGCAGCGGCACGATCACGTGCAGCATGAACGGCGTGGCCGCATCCACCCGCAACCGCCCTACCGGTTGTTGCCGGCGCGCCGCCATCTGTTCCTCGGCTTCGTCCACCGTGGCCAGGATCGTGCGCGCGTATTCCAGGAACGCCGCGCCCTCTTCGGTCAGCTCCAGCCGTCGCGTGGTCCGCCGCAGCAGCGTGGTCTGCAGCTTGTCCTCCAAGCGCGCCAGGGTGCGGCTGGTGGCCGAGATGGTCAGTCCCAGCACCTCGGCGGCGGCGGTGATCGAGCCGCTGTCGACCACGGCGACAAACGCCTTCAGCTCATCCAGGGTGGTTTTCATTCTTTACCTCGGCGCAAAAGCATTTCCCGTATACACGGCTTAATCTGCAAATGTAAAGCGACCAGACTGGCCCCCATCGGAGCACACCGCTCCCTACCCAGCTGGAGTTCCCATGAGCCTTCCTTCCTTTGGCGTCGGCACGTTCCGCCTGACCGGCCAGACCGTCATCGATTCAGTGCGCAACGCCCTCGAGCTCGGCTATCGCGCCATCGACACCGCGCAGATCTACGGCAATGAAGCCGAGGTCGGCCAGGCCATCGCCGAATCCGGTGTACCGCGCGGCGAACTGTTCATCACCACCAAGATCTGGGTCGACAACCATGCCGCCGACAGACTGCTGCCGAGCCTGCGCGAGAGCCTGGCCAAGCTGCGCACCGACCATGTCGACCTGCTGCTGATCCACTGGCCGGCACCGGGCAGCGCGGTCGCGCTGCGCGAGTACATGACCGCACTGGCCGAAGCAAAGACGCTGGGCCTGACCCGGCAGATCGGCGTATCCAACTTCAACATCGAACTGACCCGCCAGGCCATCGCCGTAGTTGGCCAGGGCCAGATCGCCACCAACCAGATCGAGCTCAGCCCCTATCTGCAGAACCCGGCATTGACCGCTTTCCTGCAGCAAGAGGGCATCGCGGTGACCTCCTACATGACCCTGGCCTACGGCAAGGTACTGAAGGACCCGGTGCTGGCCACCATCGCCGACAAGCACCAGGCCACGGTGGCCCAGGTCGCACTGGCCTGGGCGCTGCAGCTGGGTTACGCCGTCATTCCGTCCTCGACCAAGCGCGAAAACCTGGCCAGCAACCTGCTTGCCCGCGAGATGCAGCTGGATGCCGAAGACATGGCTGCGATCGCCGCACTCGAGCGCAACGGCCGCGAAGTCGACCCGCCGGGCCTGGCGCCTGCCTGGGACTGAGGAGCACGCGCTGATGGCTACTGCGTTGACACGACTGCAGGCGGGCGGCTTCAGCATTGGCATTGAAGCGCCGCTGGACAACGACTGGACGCCGCTGGGCGAACAGGCACGGCGCACGGCGCGCCGCCTGCCGGGCGAACCGGACCTGCAGCAGCACGCCGACCTTGCCCGGCTGGCCGACCGCCTCGGCTTCCGTGCGCTGTGGGTGCGCGACGTGCCGGTGTACGACCCGGCGTTCGGCGATGCCGCGCAGGTGTTCGAAGTATTCACCTATCTCGGCTACCTGGCAGGCATCACCGAAGAGATCCTGCTGGGGACCGGCGCGGTGGTGCTGCCGATCCGCGAACCTCTGCTGACGTTGAAGTCGGCACGCAGCGTGCAGCAGCTCAGTGGCGATCGCCTGCTGCTGGGCGTTGCCAGCGGCGACCGGCCGGTGGAATACCCGCTGTTCGGTCGCGACTTCGACACCCGTGGCACGCGTTTCCGCGAGCAGATCGGGCAGCTGCGCGAAGGCACCGCTGCACGGCTGCCGCAGGGGCTGGAAGTACTGCCTGCCGACGGTCCGGCGTTGCCGCTGCTGGTGGCCGGCCTGGCGCAGCAGCAGCCGGCCTGGATCGGCGCACATATGGACGGCTGCCTGGCTTACCCCGGCACGCCCCAGGAACACGCCCACCGCGTGGCGGCGTGGCGCGCGGTAGCCGGCAACAAACCCTATGCCAGCTTCATCCACCTGGATCTGCTGGAACGGGCCGACGCACCGCTGCAGCGTTGGCGCTTCGGCCTGCGCGGCGGCCGCAATGCGCTGCTGGCCGAACTGCAGGCGATGCAGGCCGCCGGCGTCGACCACATCGGCCTGCAGTTCCGCCGCAACGAACGGCCTTTGGCCGACACCTTCCACGAAATCGCCGAGTACGTGCTGCCGCAGTTCGCGGCGCACGCGTGACCGGCACTGGAGCCCCGCAATGAACATCACCTCCCTGACCCTGCTTGCACTGGCCTCGCTCCCGCTGCCCTCCGCCGCTCTCGCTGCGGACTGGTATCCCTCCGTCTACGGCGCCAACGATGAGATCGGCGCAGCCAACCTGCTCACCCCCGATGTGGTCAAGCAGGCGGTGTCGCTGGTGAAGACCGGCAAGACGTATCCGCTGGCGGTACCGGTGGACAAGAACCTGCCCGCCTTCCGCCATCGCAGCTTCCGCCTGTACAACGTGCAGGTCGGGCAACAGGCCGGCAAGTCATTGGGCCCGAACAGATTCACCTTCAACGATGAACTGGTGAACGCCTGGACCGGTGTTGGCACCCAGCTCAACGGCATTGGCCACATCGGCATCGACAACGTCTACTACAACGGCAACAAGGCCGCCGACTTCGTCAGCGTCGATGGCGTGCGCAGGCTGGGCGTGGAGAAGGTGCCGCCGCTGGTCACACGCGGCGTGGTGCTGGACATGACCGCGTACTACGGCAAGCCCATCGTGCCCGGCGGCACCGAGTTCAGCGTCGCCGACATCCAGGCCGTGCTGAAGCAGCAGCACTTGACCCTGCGCAAGGGCGATGTGGTGCTGTTCAACACCGGCTGGCTGGAGCTGATCGGCAAGGACAACACGCAGTTCCTGGAGGTCGAGCCGGGCATCGGCATGGACGCGGCGAAGTGGCTGGCCGACCAGGGCATCGTCGCCTTCGGCGGTGACACCTGGGCCTCGGAGGTCTACCCCAATCCGCACGGCGCCGACGAGTTCCCGGTGAACCAGTACATGCTGGCCAAGCGCGGCATCTACAACCTGGAACTCATCGACAGCCGCGCGCTGGTGCGCGACAAGGCGTGGGAATTCCTGTTCGTGCTCGGCCAGCCGCTGTACGTCGGCTCCACCCAGGTCAACATCAACCCGGTGGCGATCCGATGAGCGACGCCCCGCCGATGTTTGCCGGTCGCCGGTTCCGGGTCAGCTATGACGGCCTGGCCGCTGACAACCGCTACAGCGCTGATGGCCATCGCGTGCACTACGCCATCGTCTCCGGTGCCTATGCCGGTGCCCACGGCGAAGCCAACTGCGAGTGGCGGCAGGTTGCCGAGGGCATCTATGCCATTTCCTGGCAGGAAGCCGACGGTGCCACCGTGGTGCACGTCGATGACTTCCTGCACGGCCATTCGCTGGCGTGGTTCACCGCCACCGATGGCCGCTTCCACCGCATGCAGGGCACGCTGCAGGCGCTGCCCCCGCACGACTGAATGTCCCTTCCCCACGAGATTCCCATGCGACTTTCCATTCCCTCGCCCATCGGCTTCGGCACCGCACCGTTGGGCAACATGTACCGCAACATCCCCCAGCAGGAGGCGCTGGATACCGTCGAGGCAGCCTGGCAGCAGGGCATCCGCTACTTCGACGCCGCACCGCTGTACGGCGCTGGCCTGGCCGAACTGCGCCTGGGCGAGGCCCTGCAGCATCACGACCGTGATGCCTATGTACTGAGCAGCAAGGTCGGCCGCCGTGTGCTGGACGAGGTGGAAGACACCACCCGGCGCGACCTTGGTGAGAAAGGCGGCCTGTTCGAGCATGGCCTGCCCAACCGCATCGTCTACGACTACAGCGCTGACGGCACCCTGCGCGCGATCGAGGAGAGCCTGCAGCGCCTGCGTACCGATCGCCTGGACATCGTCTGGATCCACGATCCGGCGCGTGACTTCCATGGCGATGCCTGGAAGGAGGTCTTCCAGCAGGCGATGGACGGCGCCGCCGTGGCGCTCACCCGCCTGCGCGAGGAAGGTGTCATCAAGGCCTGGGGCCTGGGCGTCAACCGCGTGCAGCCCTGCGAGATGGCGCTGCAGCAGGCCGACCCGGATGGCTTCCTGATTGCCGGGCGCTACACCCTGCTCGACCACGAAGAGGCCCTGCAGCGGTTGATGCCGGCCAGCGCCGCACGTGGCGTCGGCATCGTGGTCGGCGGGCCGTACAACTCCGGCATCCTCGCCGGCGGCGCGCATTACGAATACCAGACCGCCACACCAGAGGTGCTGGCCCGCGTGCAGGCGTTGCGCGACGTTGCGGCAGAACACCAGGTGGACCTGCGCGCCGCCGCGCTGCAGTTCTCGCTGGCGCACCCGGCAGTGGCAGCGGCGATTCCCGGCGCAAGCCGTCCCGAGCGCATCGCCGAGAACCTGGCGTTGGCCGGGGCGACGATTCCCACCGCGTTCTGGCAGGCATTGCGCGACCGCCAGCTGGTGTCATCGCACGCGCCGCTGCCCGGCCTGGGTTGAGCGGCAGGTCGGCGACGCCGGCTACGGTCGGCGTCAGCCTGCGTGCTCGAACACAGCCGCCACCCAGTCGATGAACACCCGCAGCCGCGGCGATGGCGTACGGTTGCGCAGATAGACGAGGCTGACCGGGCTCGGTGTGGGTGGCATCCCGGGCAACAGCTCCAGCAGCTGCCCGCGCGCGATGTAAGGGTCCATCCGGTAACGCGGTGCCTGGATGATGCCCAACCCGGCCAGCGCGGAACCGAGGAAGGCGTCGGCACCGGACACCCGCACGCGTGCCGGCAGTGGCACGTGGCGAACCTGCCCGCCCTGCTGGAACTCCAGCGGAATCAGCTGGCCGGTGGCGCTGGAACGGTAGCCGACCATCTGGTGTCCCGCCGCCAGCGACGCGATGTTTTCCGGCCGCCCGTGTGACTTCACGTAGGCGGGCGACGCCACCGTGACCTCGCGCAGCAACGCCAGGCGCCGTGCGGCCAGATCGCTGTCGGCCAGGGTGCCCACGCGGATGGCCCCATCCACCCCCTCGCGCAGCAGGTCGACATAGCGGTCGCCCTCGCTGACCTCCAGTTCGATGTCCGGGTACCGCTGCAGGAAATCCGGCAGATGCGGAAACAACAGGTGGCGCCCCAGCGTACCGTGCACCTCGATGCGCAGCGGCCCGCGTGGCGGCACGTCACGGAATGCGGCTTCGGCATCGTCCATGTCCGCGATCAGGCGCAGACAGCGGCCATAGAAGGCCTCGCCTTCCAGCGTCGGCATCACCACGCGCGTGGTCCGGTGCAGCAGGCGCACGCCCAGACGCTGCTCCAGTGCTTTGATCGCGTCGGTCACCGTGGCCCGCGGCAGCCCCAGGTCTTCGGCGGCACGGCTGAAGCTGCGGCGCTCGACGATCCGCACGAACGCACGCAGGGCGGTGAATCTGTCCATTGTTCGGGCAGCCGGATGATGTTTCCGGATTATCCATGATTATCCGCGACGGCGGAGAGAAGAAGATGGCCCTGCGCCATGCCGGCGCGCCCTTCTGGAATCTGCCATGACCTCCTCTGCTTCCCGCTCTGTCGCCCTGGTCACCGGGGGCTCCCGTGGCATCGGCGCTGCCATCTCGCGCCGTCTGGCCGCCGACGGCCATGCCGTGGTGATCAACTATGCCGGCCGCCGTGGTGAGGCCGAAGCACTGGCTGCCGAATTGACCACCAGCGGAGGGCACGCCATCGCCCTGCAGGCCGATGTCGCCGAACCGCAGGCCGTGCACGCGCTGTTCGACGCCATCGAGGCGCGCTTCGGTGGCATCGATGTGGTGGTCAACAGTGCCGGCGTGCTGCAGCTGGCCGCACTGGCCGACAGCGATGATGCCCTGTTCGACCGCGTGATCGGCATCAACCTCAAGGGTGCATTCAATGTGCTGCGCGAGGCCGCGCGACGCGTGCGCGATGGTGGCCGCATCGTCACCCTGTCCACCAGCGTGGTTGGCATCAAGCTGGAAAACTACAGCGTGTATGCCGCCAGCAAGGCCGCGGTGGAAACCATGGGCGCGATTCTCAGCAAGGAACTGCGTGGGCGCGGCATCACCGTGAACGCGGTGGCGCCCGGGCCGACCGCCACCGATCTGTTCCTGGACGGGAAGTCGCCGGAACTGATCGATCGGCTGGCGAAGATGAATCCGTTGGAGCGGCTGGGTACGCCGGAAGACATCGCCGGCGCGGTAGCGTTCCTCGCCGGTGCCGATGGCGAGTGGATCAATGGCCAGGTGCTGCGGGCCAATGGTGGGATGGTGTAGACCGCATGCCAACCAAGGTTGGCATCTACCAGATCACGCCACATCGGTAGTCGCCCACCTTGGTGGGCGCTCCGTCACGGGCTCATCGAATACGGTGCCTGCGCGCCCTGCCCCGGCCAGTCCTTGTTCGGTTCGGCCTGCATGGTGAAGTGCAGCTCGCCACCGGCCAGGATCTCATCGTGGCGCAGGAAGGTGCGCTGCAACGGCTTGCCGTTGAGGGTCACGTAGCCGACATAGGTGTGCTTGTCGTCCAGCCCTTCGGCCACGATGGTGAAGGTCTTGCCGTTGGGCAGCCGCATTGCGGTCTTCGGCAGGAACGGCCGGCCGAGGATGTACTCGCCCGAGCCCGGTGCCACCGGGTAGAAACCCAGCGCGGTGAACACGTACCACGCCGACATCTGGCCCACGTCATCGTTGCCGGCCAGGCCATCGGGCCGATCGGCATACTGCGTGTCCATGATCTGCTTCAGGCGTGCCTGCGTGCGCCACGGCTGGCCGGCATGCGAGTAAAGGTAGGCCACGTGGTGGCTGGGCTCGTTGCCATGCGCATACCAGCCGATCAGGCCGGTGATGTCTTCCATGTGCTCGAAGATGGCCGGATCGACCTTCGCGTTGAACACTTCATCCAGGCGCGCCAGCAGTTTGTCACTGCCACCATGCGCTGCGGCAAGGCCGGCCACATCCTGCGGCACGTACCATGAGTACTGCCAGGCATTGCCTTCGGTGTAGTCGGTGCCGTAGCCACTGGCGCTGGGATCGAACGGCGTACGGAAGCTGCCATCGCGCTTGCGCGCCCGCATGAAGCCGGTGTCCTTGTCGAAGGCGTTGCGCCAGTTGCCCGCGCGCTTGTCGAAGGTTGCGGCCACATCGGTCTTGCCCATCGCCTGCGCCATGCGCGCGATGGTCCAGTCATCGAACGCGTATTCCAGCGTCTTGCTGGCTGCTTCGCCCTCCTCGTCGATCGGCACGTAGCCCAGCTCACGGTACTGCGCGATGCCATCGTAAGGGCCGTAGTTGGCGGTCTGCACCATCGCCTTCAGGGCCTTGTCCGCGTCGAAGCCACGAATGCCTTTCACGTAGGCATCGGCGATCACCGGCACCGCGTGGTAGCCGATCATGCACCAGTCTTCCAGGCCATGGAACGACCACACCGGCAGCATGCCGTAGGGACTGTGCTCATGATGGGCCAGCATGGAATTGACGAAATCGCTGTTGCGCTTCTCCGGCTGCACCAGGGTCAGCAGCGGGTGCAGCGCCCGGTAGGTATCCCATAGCGAGAACGTCGAATAGTTCGTGTAGCCCTTGGCCTGGTGCACGGCGTTGTCAGCGCCGCGGTACTGGCCGTCGGCATCCATGAACAGCGTCGGCCCCAGCAGCGTGTGGTACAGCGCGGTGTAGGCGCTGCGACGCGCATGTTCCGGTGCGTCGATATCCAGCACCGACAACGCCTGCGTCCACTCCTGCTTCGCCTGCGCGCGCACACGGTCGAAATCGAAGTCGGCCACTTCGGCATCGAGGTTGGCGATGGCGCCCGCCTCGCTGACCGGCGAAATGGCCACCTTCACCACCAGCGGTGCATCCAGCTTGCCGAAGTCGAAGGTGCCCACCAGCTGCCGCCCCTCGATCTGCGCGCGCTGCGCCGGGTCCTTCTCGCCCGGGGGCGTAAAGCCCTTGTAGACGATGTCCTGTTCGGTGTTGTGCAGCTCGTGGCTGGCCAGCGGCCGCGAGAAGCGCATCGCGAAATACAGCTGGCGGCCGGCGGCCCAGCCACGCGTCTCGCGGAAGCCAGTGATGGTGCCATCGCCACGCACGCGTACCCGCGACCACAGGATCTTGCCCGGGTAGTCATACATGCTGGTACGCATGTCCAGCAGCACCTTGGCTTCGCTGCCCTTCGGGAACGCATAGCGATGCACGCCCACGCGGGCGCTGGTGGTCAGCTCGGCGCGCACCTTGTAGTCGTCCAGGGTGACCGCGTAATAGCCCGGTTCGGCCTTCTCGTCATCGTGGCGGAAACGCGAGGCATAACCACTGCGTGGCTTTTCGGGGTCGCCGCGCTCCAGGCCAGGGTTGCCGGTGAACGGCATCAGCAGGATGTCGCCCAGGTCGGAATGACCGGTGCCGGAAAAGTGTGTGTGCGAGAAACCGACGATGCTGCTGTCGTCGTAACGGTAGCCCGCCGCCCAGCCGTAGGCCTTCTCGCGCGGCTGGATGCGCGTGTCCGGGCTGAGCTGGACCATGCCGAACGGCACCGTTGCGCCGGGATAGGTGTGCCCCTCACCGCCGGTACCAATGAAGGGATCGACCGAGGCATAGGCCTTGTCGGCGGCGGTCTTGGCCGGGGCAGCCGCAGCCAGGCCGGAGGCGAACATCGCCGTGGCGGCGACAGCGATCAGGAGACGACGGTCCAGCGTGGGCATCGGCATTTGGATCGATTCAGGTGGTGGTCAGATCCTAGCACCGGGGTGAAGCGCTGGCATGCTGCGGTGCGATTGAGTGACATCAGGGACACCGGCTGGCAACCGCGTCCGGCCACGGCGGGCCCTTCTTCCCGTTGCGCGAAAGATCGCCCGCGGCACCCCGCTCTTTGCAACAAATTGCATGGTGCATGCGGCCCCTGCGTTCAACACTCTATCGGCCCGAGCAGCGCCACTCGCGCATCGGCTGGGGCACGCCCCCCGTTCAAGAAGACCAACACCATGGCAATCCGCCCGATGCCGGTTTTTCCGCGCGCACGAACGCTGCCCATTGCACTGATGGCCGCGCTCGTCATTCCTTCACCCCACGCGCTGGCCGGCGCCGTTTCGGGGCCGGATGCAAGCCATGTTGTCCAGCCCGGTGACCGAGCCGAGGACTGGTTCATCACCGATGGCGCGCTGCTCACGTTGTCACCCCAATCCCGAACCCTGATCGCATTCGTAACCGACTCCCGTCTGGAGGCAACCGATGCCCACATCAATGAAGTGATCGCCACGCGAGGACGTGTCAACGTTCGTGGTGGAACATTGGGCACTCTCGGCAGAGGCACGGTAGCTGCGCGTTTTCGCTACAGCGTGGGCCATCTGGAAGATCTCGACATCATCGCAACGGGCACGGGCATCGAGGCGCTGCGTAGTGGTACCGAGGTCCATGTCAGCCATTCCACGGTGACTGCAAATCAAGTTGGCGTGGACGCCAGTGACAACGCAGAGGTCTTTCTCCAGGACGTGCGAGTAGAGGCAACCAACCGCTTCGCCAGTACCGGGATGAAGCTGATGGACAGCAAAGCCTGGATCACCGACAGCCACATCCAGGCCGGCGATGTCGCGATGACCATGACCGACAGCAGCGCCGATATCACCAACAGCACCCTGAGTGGCCGCACACTTGGGCTGCAGATCATCGACAATGCGACTGCCGCGCAGGCGCACGTGGAGGGAGCATCCATTCTCGCGACGGATGGCACCGCAGTGGCGCTGTCCGGGACCGCAAGTCTGACACTCCGTGACAGCCACCTGAGTGGCGAGGGCTCCAACGGCATCGGCCTGCGGCTACAGGGCGACAGTTCGCTGGCCGCATACGGCGGTCATATCCACGGAACCCTTTCGGCGCTGCGCGTGGATTCAGATCTTCAAGGCAGCCGCGTCCTGCTGGAGGGTGTCCAGGTCAAGGCAAGCGCAGGGGATGCGATCCTGGTGACCCCTGCTGCCTCGGCGATCATTCCAATCGAATTGCGCGGCGGTACTACAGTGAGCGCAGGCAGCGGCACCCTCCTGCGGGCACAGGCTGGCGCCCGGGTGGACCTGCTGGTATCTGCCTCTCATCTGGTGGGCAACCTGGTGGGCCACTCAAGCGCCGCGCTGGATGTCACCCTGCGTGATGGCGCTACGTTGATCGGGCAGATCGACCAGGCGCGGGCAGTTGCTGTACACGATGCGCGGTGGCAACTGACTGCCAACAGCCACATCGATAGCCTGCGGCTCGACCAGGGTGGCCTGATAGCGCTTGGACAGGGGGATGCATTCCACGTCTTGAACATCCTCGGCGATTTCACCGGCACCGGTGGCACGATTGTCCTCAATACCGTGCTGGCCGGCGACAACGCAGCCACTGACAAGCTGATCATCGGCGGCGATACCAGCGGCACCGCCCATGTGCGAGTCAACAATGTGGGCGGTGCCGGTGCGCAGACCATCCAAGGCATTGAGCTGATCCAGGTGGGCGGCGCGTCGAACGGTAAGTTCACCCTGGCTGGCCGTGCCGTGGGCGGGCAGTACGACTATTTCCTGCACAAGGGAGCGGCTGGCGATGGCAACTGGTACCTACGCTCACAGCTACCGCCTACACCCGATCCGTGCGACGTAGATCCGAGCAGCTGCACGCCTCCGGTGGATCCAATTGATCCGGTCGATCCAATTGATCCGGTGGATCCGGTTCGTCCGGTTGATCCGGTCGATCCAATCGCCCCTGCGCCCGTGCCGCGCCCCGAACCCGGCGCCTATCTGGCCAACCTGCAGGCCGCTCAGACGATGTTCCGTCTCGGCTACCACGAGCGCGAGGCTGGCCAGAATGGTGGCCGTGCGTGGGCACGCGTGGAGGGCTCTCGCAGTGGCTTCGAGGGGGTCAGCCGTCAGCTGGTCATCCGCGGCAACAGCCAGGCGCTGACCGTGGGCGCCGATGTGTGGCGTCACGATTCCGGCAGCGGCGTGGGCGTGACGCTGTCCAGCGGCAATTCCAGCAGCACCTCCACCAACACGCTTACCGGCTACTACGCCCGTGGCAAGGTGAAGGGTGAGGCACTGGGCGTGTACGGCACCTGGCGCGGCGGCAGTGGCGCTGACCCGTATGCGGGCTTCTACGTGGACGGCTCGCTGCAGCGCGCGCAGTTCCGCAATCGCGTGGAAGGTATCGGCCTGGCTGACGAGCGCTATGGCACCCGCACATGGCAGGGCGCCGTTGAAGCCGGCTACGCCTACCGTGTGGGTGGTGCCGGCAATGCTGGCATCTTCTTGGAGCCGCAGCTGCAGCTGGGCTACAGCCGTTGGGACACTCACCACCACACCGAAGCCAACGGTACGGTGGTGACCGTCGAAGATGCCGACGGCCTGTTCGGCCGCGCTGGCCTGCGCCTGTCCGGCGTGACGCGCTGGGGCAATGGAGCCACCGAAGTGCAACCGTACATCGCGGCCCACTGGCTGCGCACCCGCGCCGAATCGCAGATCCGCATGGACGACGAGGTGGTGGACGCACGTATTCCGCGCAGCCGTGGCGAGCTCAGTGCCGGTGCGTCGCTGACGTTCGGCAACGGTGTGGTTGCCTGGGGCGGGCTGTCGCTGCAGAAGGCCAGTGGCTTCCACCAGACCAGTGCGCAGGTGGGTGTGAGTTACAGCTGGTAAGGCCGCTTCTCGCCTTTTGGGCACTCAAGCGTGTAGAACCGAGCCACGCTCGGCTTCGGTATGCTCCGGCACTACGGGAACTGCCGGATTGAGCCGAGCGTGGGCTCGGCGCTACGGGAGGCTGTCAATCCGGCAGCGCGCTCTGAAGCGTTGCAAGATCTGCCGCATCCACCGGCCGCACCACACGCGCCACTTCCATGCCATCACGCAACAGGATCACGGTGGGCCACAGCTTCACCTGGAACGAGCGGCCCAGCGGCTTGCCCTTGCCGTCTTCGACCTTCCAGTGCGGCAGATCCTGTGCCTCGACGAAGGCCTGCAGTGCCGGTTGTGCAGCCTGGCAATGGCCGCACCACGGTGCGCCGAACTCCAGCAACAGCCAACCGGCCTGCGCATCCACCTTCGCGCGGGCGGGCTCGGCTGCCACATGGTCAGGCGTGAACGGCATGTCGGTTACGCCTGCAGCGTGCGCTGGATGTCTTCCAGCGGCGCGTTGGTAAGATCCTTGGCGATGTCGGCCAGCAAGCGCGCCTGCGTCTCCTTATGCAGCAACGGACGGATGCGGCCCAACGTGGTGGGATCGGCAATCAGCACCAGATGCGCATAACGGTTGTTGAGCGCGTCTTCATTGAGCTGCTCGGCCACCTGCTTGGCGAAGGTCGCCTCGTTGAGCTGCGAGATCGACATGTCCTTGGGCACCGCACCGGATGGCCCCTGACCGGACACACCCTGTTCGCTGATGTCCTGCAGGCGCAGCTCGCCTTCCTGTTTCAGGGTGAGCTTGTGCTCGTTGCCGACGTTGGTGAACACGCGGGCCGAGCCACCGTCGGCGACGATAACCAAGGTGCCTTCGGGAATGCGACGGGTCATGCGTTACTCCTTGCGTTGGTTCGTGACCACCGTAAAAGCCATGGCGTGAGCGAAGCGAGCACAACATGTTCATTCGATGTGCGTGGGTCATGTGCATGAACAGGCAACATGGAACGCTGCGTTCGTACTGACGCGATTCTCGGCACGCTCACACTGTAACCGTTATCATGAACGCATGATCGACACGACCCACTGCACGTCAGCATCTGTTGCTGGCCTGCGGGAAGCACTGCCGACCGGCGCTTCGCTTTCCATCATTGCCTCTCCCTCGCCTTTCCATCGCCTCGCGCTGGATCCCGGCGGATGACGCCTGCGGGCCCTGCCCCGCCTGTTCCCTGCGCCTGCCCCACCCGCGCGTGCGCTGACACGTAATCGGACCCATCCGTTCGTCCAGCATGTCGCTCTGCGTTCTGGCAGCGGGCAATGCATGTTGCGTGCGCGGCGTTTCATCGCACACGCCTTTCGCCCCCTTCCGGGTCTTCCATCCGATGCCCCTGCGCCTGCTGCGCCAGCATCGCCGTTTCCGAATTCCGGGACATTCGTACCGCCCATTCCAACGCCATTTCCATTCTTCCAAGGGAGTCCCCATGCAGGACAACTCCGATGCCCATGCCCATTTCGGCTGGTTCAAACGCCGCCGCCATCTGAAGGTCGACGAGATCACCGTTGTCGACAAACCCATGCTCAAGCGCGCCGTCGGCGCCGCTGCACTGGGCAATGCGATGGAATGGTTCGACTTCGGTGTCTATGGCTATCTTGCCGTCACCATCGGCCAGGTGTTCTTCCCGTCCAGCAACCCCACCGCACAGGTGATCGCCGCGTTCGCCACGTTCACTGTGGCCTTCCTGGTACGCCCGCTGGGCGGCATGGTCTTCGGCCCCCTGGGCGACCGCTACGGGCGCCAGAAGGTACTGGCCTTCACCATGATCATGATGGCACTGGGCACGTTCGCCATCGGCCTGATTCCCTCCTATGAACGCATCGGCATCTGGGCGCCGGTGCTGTTGCTGCTCGCGCGCGTGGTGCAGGGCTTTTCCACCGGCGGCGAGTACGGCGGTGCGGCGACCTTCATCGCCGAGTACTCCACCGACCGCAACCGCGGCCTGATGGGCAGCTGGCTGGAGTTCGGCACGCTGGGCGGCTATATCGCCGGTGCCGGTACGGTGACCGCACTGCACATGCTGTTGAGCAGCGAGCAGATGCTGGACTGGGGCTGGCGCATTCCGTTCCTGGTGGCTGGCCCACTCGGCCTGCTGGGCCTGTACATGCGCATGCGGCTGGAGGAAACGCCAGCGTTCCGCGCGTTCGCCGAAGAGGCCGAGAAGCGCGACCATGAGCGCCCCGGCCTGGTCGACCTGTTCCGCGTGCACGGGCGCCAGCTGATCGTCTGCATGGGCCTGGTGCTGGTGTTCAACGTGACCGACTACATGCTGCTGACCTACATGCCCAGCTACCTGAGCGTGACCATGGGATATGCGGAGAGCAAGGGCCTGCTGCTGATCATCATCGTGATGCTGGTGATGATGCCGTTGAACATCGTGGGTGGCCTTTTCAGCGACAAGCTGGGCCGGCGCCCGATGATCATCGGCGCCTGCATCGCGCTGCTGGTGCTGGCGGTGCCGAGCCTGCTGCTGGTGGGCAGCGGCAACGACTGGCTGATCTTTCTCGGCCTGATGCTGCTGGGCCTGGCGCTGGTGTGCTTCACCAGTTCGATGCCATCCACGCTGCCGGCACTGTTCTATACGCCGGTGCGCTACAGCGCGCTGTCCATTGCGTTCAACGTGTCGGTGTCGTTGTTCGGTGGCACCACGCCGCTGGTGACCGCCTGGCTGGTGGAACACACGGGCGATCCGCTGGTGCCGGCCTACTACCTGATGGGCGCAGCGGTGATCGGCCTGATCACGATGATCTTCGTGAAGGAAACCGCCGGCCTGCCGTTGCGCGGTTCGCCGCCGGCCGTGGGCTGCGACAAGGAGGCGGCTGCGCTGTTGAAGAGCGATGCACCGGTCACGGTGGACCGCGCCCTGCCGCCGTTGCCGGACGTGGCCGAACCGGAACAGGTGACCCCGGCCTGACTGGCCGGGGTGGCGCCAGGCATTGCCTGGCGCTGCCGGGTGCCCAGCGCTAGTCGACGCGGGTCAGCTTGCCCGGGGTCCAGCGCAGGGGCCAGACATAGTCGCCATCTGGCGGGCAGACATGCTTGTAATCCACGACATCGCACGTGCGTGCACCGGCAGCGACCTTGAACGCGACGATGATGTGGTCACCTTCGATCCTGATGGAGTGCACCGCACCAGGAATCTGCTCACCCGCGTCATCGCCGTAGCCTGAAGCGCGGATGGCGGCGAAATCCTCTGCCTCCACCGGCGACAGACTCTTCGGGTTCTCCTGGCCACGCGGGTCGTTCCTGCTCAACGCGGTCATCACCGCTACCACATTGCTCTGCGCGAACGAGCCGCCGGTATAGGTCGATGTGTAGAGGTAGATGACCTCTGCGCGGCCATCACCGTCCAGATCGGCAACGGCGGTCCACACGGGACGGAAATCACTCTCGATGTCATCGCCTGGGATACGCCGCAGCGAAGCTTCGGCTGCGTGGAACGCCTGTACCAGGCTCGGTGGCGATGCCTGCGATGCCGCAGATGCCGGGCCACCGCCCACCAGCGCGCAAAGCGCCAATGCGGAAGGCAGCAGGACGGGATGAAAAAATGCAGGTCCGTGCATGGCGTTCTCCTTGGTGATTCGTTGCGTGCATACACCTGGCATGGCCTGGCGCTGCCGTTGATGCGGACTAGTCGGCGCGGGTCAACTTGCCCGGGCTCCAGCGATACACCGAGGCATGCTGACCTTCCGGTGGGCAGGCAACCTTGCCACGCACGCACAGCTTCGAACTACGGGTGCTGTTGAAGGTCACGCGGATGCGGTCACCGTCCATGGTGATCGTTTCCATTTCGCCGGGAATGTGCACAACAGCGTCATCGGCGTAGCCCGAGGCGCGGATCAACGCGTAGGTTTCATCGTCATAGGCGGATTTGCCGGGTGACGTGGCCTGGCCTCGTGCATCGCCTTCGGCCAGCGGGGTCATCACCACCAGCTCGTTGAGCTGCATCGCGCTGCCGGTCTGGGTCGCGGTGTAGAGATAGATGATCTCCGGGCGGCCGTCGCCATCGAGGTCGGCATTGCCGGCCCACAGCGGGCGGTAGTCGTACTGGCTGTCGGTGCCCGGGTGCAGGCGCAGCGATGCCTCGGCGGTGCGGCGTGCCTTGTCGTAGCTCATCGGCTCGTTCGGCGCCTCGGCCTTGGCGTCGGCCGGCGTTGCATCCTGTGCCAACAGCGGCGCCGCCACCGTCAATGCCATGGCCGCTACCAGCGCGCGCAGGCCAGTGGCCTGCCAGTGCTTCCGCTCGTACATCCGTGTTCCTCGATCAATGAATCTGCGGGCTCGGATCATCGCACAGGCGGGCCGGCAAGCGGCGTACTGTCGGCATGCAGTTCCATCGCGCGCATGACGATGGGCTTGGCCCAGTCCGGGGTGTGCAGCAGTTCCACCACCGACACCGGATACTGCAGGCCCTGGCGATCCAGCGCCAGCACCGGCAAGGGGGCAACACGTCCGTAGCGATCGGCCGGCGCGCTGTTGTCATACACGTGCAGTTCGGCCAGGTGCGGCATCAATGCCAACAGGTTCTCGCGTGCGGAATCGAAGCGCGCGCGGATCTTGTCCTGCGGGATATCATGGCCACCGGCGGCAACGCGGGCTGCCACGCGGGCAACATGCAGTTCGACGGTGGCCAACCCGCAGAACCAGATCGCCACGTCATGCTGGCTGCAGGCCTCGCGCAACAGGCGCGGAATGGTGTTGCCGCCCAGGGTGGTTTCAAAGGCGAAGTCACTGCCGTCGGCGATCGCCTGGCGCAGTCGTCGTGCGCCCTCCTGCCACGCTTCGGCGTTGGCGTCGGCCAACGGCCAGCCCGCCTCCACCAGGCGCCGGGTGAAGCTGTCCGGGTTGTACCAGCCCAGGCCGTCGGCCTCCAGCCAGGTGCCGAGCAGCGAACTCTTGCCGGCGCCGTTGACGCCGGCCAACGCCAGGATCCGCCCCATGATTCAGAGCGGACGGCCGAGCGCGACCTTGTGGCCGCGGCGGATCGGCTTGCCCATCACCTTGCCCAGCCCCTCACCCTGCTGCAGCCCGGCCAGCGCCTGGTCGAACTCGCTGCGCAGGCGCGACAGCACGTCGCTGCGCTCCTCGCTGTCGCTGCCGCTGGCCCTGGCCAACAGCTCCTGGTAGGTCTTGATGTCCACGATCACCGCCTCGGGGTGATTGTGGTTGGTGATGACCAGCGCCTGCTTCTCGCGCACGGTACGCATCAGGCTGGGCCAGCCACGGGTCTTGACCGAGGATGCCGGGGCCTTGTCGAGGCCGGGCAGGTCGAGCGGGAGGGTCATGGCACGGCTCCAGCGGAAGGATATGCGGCCACTATACCCAATTTGGCCAAATTGGGGATTAATGGACTGCCCCACCCCTCCTGCCCCCCCAACGGCTCAGAACGCCCGCTCCCATTTCACGCTCAGCAGACTGCGGTCGTGGCTGTACAGCCAGTCCACGTTGCTGTCGATGCGTGCGTAACGCAGGCTCAGGCTGGGCACCAGCCCGGCCACGGCCAGGCGCTCGCTGCGCACGATGGCGATCAGGTTCTGCTCGCTGTCCTGCCGACGCGCTTCCAGCAGCGGGCTCCAGGCATCGTAGTCACGCTCTCGCAGCGACACGAACACCGTGGCCGTGGTGCCTCTCCACTGGCGCGCTGCGCCCAGGCGCAGGCCGCGTTGCCGGTAGCCATTGGCGGGATCGGCGGCGCTGCTGTCACTCAGGTCGACCCCGGCAAACACCGTCCAGCGCGGGTTGAGCGCGCGGAACCAGGTGGCATAGATCGCCGCCAGTTCACCGTCGTAGTTGCTGGCCAAGCCCTGCTGTCGATAGCGCTGGCGTTTCCAGTCGGCTTCCAGCTTCAGCAGGCTGCGCGCATCTGCGGCGAACTGCCATTCGCCATGCATGCCGGCACCGCCCTGCAGCGCGTGGTTGCCGAGTCCCTGGTAGTCGTAGCTGGGCGCCAGCAGCAAGGTATGCCGTGCGCTGCGCCAGCTGTAGCCGGCCTGCGCGCTGGCATTGAGCTCGTTGTAGTCGCTGTGCCCACGCCACGCCTGGCCGAACGCCAGCCCGCGCAGGTACAGCCCATGGTGGCCGGCCAACGGCAGGCGCCGTTCCAGGCTGGCGTCGTAGTCCAGGCCGAACGCTGCCTGTGCATCGGGCAACCGGCGTTCGATGAAGCAGGTGGTGCCGTCACCAAACAGGCAGGTGCGGCTGGCCGAACTGCGGTTGACGTTGTCGCTCCAGGCGGGGCCGGCGGCGATGCCACCCTTCCAGCGCTGGCGTGCATGCAGGGCCTGCAGGTAGCCGTCCACCCGCGTACGCACGCCCGCCGTTGCAGGGTCGCCGCCATCGATGCCGGCTGCGATCGCCTCGAACAGGGTGATGGTATCGCGGTCGCGCTGGTCCTCTGCATACACACGCGCCAGTTCCAGCCGCGCCGGCAGGAAGTCCGGCTGCGCGGCGAGCACGGCCTCGTATTCGGCCGCGGCCTTGCCGTGCTGGCCACCCACGCGCGCCAGCGCACCCTGCGCGTAGTGGCGCAGCAGCGGATCGTGGCCAGGCAGTTCGATGTACTCGGCAAGGAAGGCGGCCGCGGCCTGCCATTGCTGGTGCTGCAGCGCGAGATAGAGCGCCTGGCCGAGGTCGTCGACAGTGCGCTCCACGCGGTACTGCTGGCCGTCGAGGGTGATGGTCGGTCGCTCGTGTTCGGCCTGGCGCAGGCGCTGCTGGTCCTGCTGCTGATGACGCAGCTCGCTGCCCTGTTCGAGCACACGGCGCAGGTCTTCCTGCTGGGCGTGGGCAACGTTGAGCGGCCATGCCAGCAGCAGGACGACAAGAAAGAGAAGGTGGCGCATGTTCGATCCGGTTGAAGCACTATCGCGGGCCGAAGCAGGGACTGGCGGATCGCGGCTTGTCCCTGCCCTGCCCCGTCAGGGGCGTGGCGATCAGTTCTTGCTGCCGCCGAAGGCGGTGTCGTACTGGCTGTTGCCGGCGAATGTGGCGATGCCGGCCAGGGTGGCGGCGTTGGCACCGAAGAACTGGCCCTGGGTGCTGCCCGACACCGAGCCGTTGGCCACGGCCGTGCCTGCGAAGGACGCATTGGCGCTGTTGATGGCAGCGTTGACGCCCACGGTCAGGCCGCCACCGGCGATCTGGCCACGCAGGGTGCCGGCACCGAAGTCGGCGCGGAACGCACCGGTCAGCAGGTTGCTGCCGTTGAACTTGTTCAGGCCCGCCACGCTGTAGGTGGCCACGCCTGCCGGCAACGTGGTGCCCGCACGGTCACCAGCGAAATAGACCTGGCGGTTGTTGAAGCCACCGGCGGCGCCATCCTTGGACCATTCACCAAACCAGACATCGCCGCTGCCCACCTTGACGAAGTTGAAGTGACCCATGCCGGCGTGGTTGCCCGGGGTGCCGGTGATCGGCATGGCCAGGGTGCGCACGGTGGTGCCATTGACGGTGGTGGGTGCCGAATAGGCGCTCAGGCCCTGGAAGTCCACGCGGGTGCCACCGGACACGGTGCCGACGCCGATGCCGGCCTTGCCAGCGACGTGCGGGCCACCATTGACCTGCGATTCGCCGACGTTGACGTTCAACTGCGGATCGGTGACGGCGCTGGCGGCGCCGACGATATCGGCAGCGTGGGCGGCACCGGCCAGGGCCAGGCTGGCGGCCACGGTGAGCAGGGAGCGGGAGAACATTTTCATGGAAAAACTCCTTGGATTGAGGGAACTACAGGTACAACGCTTGAATCGGTGAGGCGTCAGAAGCGCGCGGTGACTGCGAGCTTGAGGGTGCGACCGGGCGCCGGCAGCGTGGAGCGCGTGGCCGGGTCGACGTAATAGCGGTTGCCGAGATTGCTGCCGACCAGTTCGACGCTGGCGTGGTCGTTGAAGCGCCAGCGCGCATAGGCATCCACCGTGGTGATGTTTCCCCAGGTGAACGGCACGTTCTGCCACAGCAGGCTGCTGCCGCCGGCCAGCAAGCGGTCGCGGTAAGCCTGCAGGTCCGGGTTGTGGTGACGCCGGTAGTGCACGATGCGGCTGCCCAGTTCCAGCCGCTCGTCGAACAGGCGGGTGCCCAGCGACAGGTTCACCGACAGCTTCGGCACGGCCTGGGTCAGCAGATAGCCACCGACGAAACCGTCCTGCACGCAGTTGGGCACCAGGCCGCGGTTGGCATCCAGCTGTACTGCGGTGCTTTCGTCGCACACTTCGTTTTCAAGGGTGCGGGCGATGCCCAGGTCGCTGAAGAAACGTCGGTTGTCGAAGCGCGCCTGCAGCTCAATGCCGCGCAGGGTCTGCTTGTCGATGTTGTCGAACAGGAAATACGCATCGCGCTCGATCACATCGCGGGTTTTCTGCACGTAGTAGCTGAGCTTTACGTCCGCATCGGCGGTGCCGCCGAACAGCGCAGAGAGGTTGTGCACATAACCCAGCTCGTAGTTGTAAGCGTGTTCGGGCTTGAGCGGATACAGCGGATTGAGGCTGCTGGAAAACGCGATGGTGCTTTCGAACATGCTGGGGAAGCGCTTGGCCTCGGTGTAGCGGGCATACAGGCGCGCAGTAGGTGAGAAATGCACGGTGGCCGAGAACGTGGGCAGCCAGGCATGGTCGCGGCGGCGGCTGTTGTGCGCCTGCACCGCCTGCCCCTGCACGGCGTTCTGCACCCGGCAGGTCTGGTCGGTACCGAGCACCATCGGCAGCAGCCCGGGGATGGCGGCCACCTGGCCGTTGAGGCAGGGGTTGCTGGCTCGCGTGTAATTGCCATCGGCATCCGCTGCCCAGGCGATGCTGTGCTCCACCGGCACCGGCGTTTCGTACTTGCTCAGCAGGTTCTTCAGCAGGTCGTCGACCAGCGAGCCCATGCCGATGCTTTCCCAGAACTCACGCTCCGATTCGATCGCATCGATCTCTCCCTGCAGGCTCGCAGGGCGAGGCGGCAGCTCATTGACCCGGTATCGCGCCTCCTTGCTGCCGACACTGCGGGTCAGCAGCTCCGGATGCGCCTGCAGGAAATCGTCGAACGCCCAGTAGCGGCTGTAGCGCACACCGGCGTTGAGGGTAAGGAACTCGACCGGCCGCCATTCCAGGCTCAGGTAGCCTTCGCCTTCCTGGCGCCGGCCGGCGCGCGGGTACATGCGCCAGCCGTCGGTAACGCCGAAGTACGGATCGCCCGAACGCAGCGTTTCGTACTGCCAGTTGCCACCTACGGTCAGGTCAAGCGTGGAATGCAGGCCGAAGCGGTTGCTCAGGGTCAGGCCGGTACGGTCGTTACGGGCATTGGCCAGCGCGGTGTTGCGCAGGATCGGGCTGCGGCTGGGATCCCAATCGGGGTTGCCCGAGGCGAAGTTGGGGAAGCCACCGGCGGTGTAGGTATCGCTGTTGGTTTCCGTTCGCCACAGGTTGGCGCGCAGGTCGAGCCAACGACTGCCGGCCGGCTGCCAGCGGTATTCCAGGTTCCAGGCATCGGAATCGACCCGGCTGAGCGGCCACTGGATGCGCCCGTAATCCGGTGCGGACAGGATGCGCGAGGGCATGATCTCGCCATAGTGCGAAAGCGTGTGCCGCCAGGTGGCCTTGAGCTGCTGGTCGTCGGTGATCTGCCAGGTGGCCTTCAGCAGCCACGACTCCTGTTCGCTGGACGTATTGGGGACTTCATCACCCGGCTTGAAGTAGCGCGCCAGCGTAGTGATGTAGTCGATGCCCTGGTATTCGTACTGCTCGCGCGGGTCCTGGTCGTAGTACGCACCGCCCTTGCTGCCGGAGAAATAGTTGCCGCGCTTGCGCCACGCGTAGGCCGCCATCACGTTCACCCGCTCACCGCGCCAGCCCAGCGCCAGGCGCCAGGCCTGGTCATCGCCATCGAACGGGTTGTCACCACTGCGCGATTTCACTGGCACCACCAGGGTGCGGTCAGCATAGGGCGAGGCCGGCGACGACTGCGGGAACCCCTCCACCGTGCGGTAGTCCTCGCCGGTGTGCAGCCGTGGCAGGCGCGGCGAGACCGCATTGCTGCTGCCTTCGATCTTCAGCTCCCCGCCGAAGCGCTCGCCGGCCGGCACGATGTCGTCGACGTCGAGGGTCTTGATGACCATCGCTCCGCCGATACCGCTGTGTACATCGCGCACCAACGCTGGCCCCTTGATGACCTGGATGCCACCAATCAGGTTGGGATCGATGTAGTTGCGGTTACTGACGCCGTTGTAGCCCCGCCAGACGGTCAGCGCCTGCTCGCCGCCGTCGATGCTGACCGGCACCCGTCCCGGCCCCTGGATGCCGCGGATGTTGAGGTCCAGCGCGCCGCTGTTGCGGGCATCGCCGCTGAACACACCGACCAGGTCCTTGACCACATCGGCCGGGTTGGCGCCGCGATAGCGCTCCACCCGGTCGCGACCGGAATAGGCCGTGCTCAGGTCGAGCGCGAACACGTCGTCGTATCCCCAACGATCACGTGTTTCGCCGCCGTCGGCCTGCAGGCGTCCGCCCACCTTCAGCGTGTCGGTGACCACCACCCCGCCGTCATCGGCGGCGGCCTGCAGGGTCCAGGTGCCGCCCGGCTCCTGCTGCGCGCGCAGGCCACTGCCCTGCAGCAACTGGTCCAGTGCCTCGGTGGGGCTGTATTGGCCCTGCACTGCGCGCGAGCGCCGCCCTTCCACCAGATCGCTGCGGAACACCACCTGCACCTGCGACTGGCGACCGAAGCTGCGCACTGCGTCGGCCAAGGCTTGTTCGGGAATGGCATACGCGCGCACGGACGCAGTAGCGGCCTGGGCGCGGGCGGTCGGCGCCCAAGCGAAGGGAACCAGTGCCGTGGCGATGGCCAGGGCGAGGACGGTGGCGCGGCGATGACGGGCGGATGCCGGGAACGGCATGAACGGTGACTCCTCAAGGTGGCGGGACCGTGCGCACGTCGGGTGCACGCGGTTCGGTTGGCTTGAGAAGAAACGCGGTTTCGCTCTGGCTATACCATTAGAGACAACGTGGAGCCGGAACTGCCCACGGTTTTTTGTTGATCGTCAGATCATCCACGCATGGCGTGGATCTACCATGCGCCCCAGTAGATCCACGCCATGCGTGGATGAACCCACCCGCTACTCCCGTGGCATCACCACACCAACAACGCGCCGCCAGGCAAGCGCTGGCTGCGCAGACCGGCCTGCTGGGCCACCGCGGCGATGGCTGCATCCGGCTGCTGCAGGTGAAACAACCCGCTCACCGCCACCTGCGCGCCCTGGCCGCGCAGAACCCAGACCGGCGCACGCCGATAGCGGGCAAGGCGCTCGATCGCCTGTTGCGCAGGCAGATCATCAATGACGACCTCGCCGCGTCGCCACGGTGCGATGGCCTCCACATCGGCCAGCTGGAGCGGCTGCAGCCAGCGGCCATCGCGGAACGCGCGTGCCTGCCCGGCCTGCATCCGCTGCGCGGCGACATGACCCGGCCTGATCTCCACTTCGCCCTGGCTGACCTCGGTGGTCACCACGGCATCCTGCAGTGCAACGCTGAAGGCCGTGCCGATGTCACGGATCTCGCCACCGCCGGCCTCCACCCGGAACGGTCGTGCTTCGTGCGCCACCTGGAACCAGGCCCTGCCACGCAGCAGCTGCAGGCGGCGCTGGCCGGCGCTGAAATCAAGCGCCAGCGCACTGCCTGCATCCAATATGGCAGTGCTGCCATCCTGCAGCTGCACCGTGCGCGGCGCGTTGTCGCTGCGCACATCGCTGTGGACGAGCAGCCATGCGTGCGGCGCCACCGTCACCGAAAGCAGCAGCACCGCCGCACTGGCCAGCAGCCAAGGCAGTCGACGCCGCGGCTGCAGAGGCCGCAGAGCGGGTTCGGCTGTCAGCTCCGGAAGCGCAGCCAGAACATCCGGGCCGGCGGCATCCAGGCCCTGCCAGAAGGCCTGTTGCTGGCGCCAGGCATCGGCATGCCGGGGATCGGCCTGCAGCCAGCGTTGCAGGGCGCGTTGCTGGCGCTCCGGCAACCGGCCCGCATTGCACCGTATCACCCAGCGCAACGCCTGCCTGGCCTGACGCGGCGAGGGTATGGACGTAGTCATGATTGTGGCCCGCGGCACCACCAACGGGTGCGCCTTACAGTTGAGACAACGGCGAGCGGCATCTGCCCACAGCACATGCCGGTCATGCCCGGCTTCCCCGCTGGTGCTGCTGGATGAGCAGGGCCGCGCGCAGCACGTACTTGCCCACCACGCTCTTGGAAATACCCAGGCGCTCGGCGATCTCGCGTTCGCTCAACCCCAGGTAGCGGTTGAGCACGAAGCACTCGCGCACCTGCGGCGGCAGCGCCAGGATGGTCTGGCTGATCTCGCGCAGCTGGGCCTGGTCCAGCGCCTGCGCCTGGCCATCAGTGCTGGCATCTGCCAGGTCGCTGGCGTACTCCGCCATCGCCCGCCGTTCGCGCGCGTCGGCCTGGCTGCGGTTGAGCGCGTGGTGGTAGGCCATGCGGTACAGATAGCCACGCGGTTCCAGGATCGGCGGGTCGCCGGGCACGCTGCTGGCCTTCAGATAAAGGTTCTGCAGGGTGTCCTCGGTACTGGCCGGATCGAGGTAGCGGGCAATGAAGCGGGACAACGCACGGCGCTCGCGGATCAACAGCTCGATCAGCGCCAGGGCATTGGGAGACATAAGTGCCAAGGCCGGACCGGGGAATGATGGGCGTGATGGCGACGGTCCGGACCGGGAGTGTAGGCGGCAACCGCCGATCCTGCACCCCCGGTCATCCGCCACGCTGCACGCACGGCCTGGATCTACGGCTCTTCCAGCGCCTCGAAACGCGAGGCCAGATAGTCGATCAACGCGCGCACCGCCGGCAGCAGGCCGCGCCGCGACGGGAACACCGCATGCACGATGCCGTGCCTGGGCTGCCACTGCGGCAGGATCGGCACCAGCGCGCCGCTGGCCAGTTCGTCGGTGATCATCATCCGCGGCAGCATCAGCACGCCGACACCGGCCACCGCCGCACTGCGCAGGGCGATCATGTCATCGCTGACCAGCCGCGGGCGGTGGTGCACGCTGGCCTGCACCTGCTCCGGCCCGGCGTACTCCCAGGCATGCACCTGGGCGGGCGATGCCAGGTCCACGGTTGGCATCATCGCCAGATCAGCCGGCACTTTCGGCGTACCCATGCGCTTGAGCAAGGCCGGGCTGGCAGCGGTGCACCAGATGCGGCGGGCCAGCACGCGCACCACCAGATCGCTGTCCTCCAACGGTGGCGGGCGCACGCGGATGGCCACATCCACGCCCTCGCCCACCACGTCCACGCGCCGGTTGGTGGCATCCAGCTGCAGGGTCACCTGCGGATGCAGGGCCAGGAAGTCAGCCAGCATGGCACCAATGCGCGCGTGCAGCAGTGCGATCGGACAGGCCAGCCGCAGGGTGCCGCGTGGCTCTGCGCGTGACAGGGCGATGGCCTCCTCGGCCGCTTCGGCCTCCACCAGCATCGCCTTGCAGTGGCGGTAGTAGTCCTGGCCGATCTCGGTGACCGAGAAGCGGCGGGTGGAACGTTGGATCAGGCGGACACCCAGCCGTTCCTCCAGCAGGGCGATGCGGCGGCTGAGCTTGGACTTGGGCATGGCCAGTGCGCGCCCTGCCTGCGAGAAGCCGCCATGCTCGACCACCATGGCGAAGTAGAACAGGTCGTTCAGATCGCAGCGGCGGATGTCGGCGATGAACACGGGACGATCTCCTGCGGCCCCTACTGGGCCTGCATCGTTCACGAAATAGGACTATGACGGCAAATTCTGCAGACTACCGGGACCATTGTCACGCCGATATCGTCTCCGCAACGAAAAACAGCGACCGGTTGCTCCGGTCAGGAGATCGCCATGAAGCGTGTCACCGGTACCTACAGCGCCCCCCGCCCGCACTGGGTGGGCGACGGCTTCCCCGCCCGCTCGATGTTCTCCTACAACACCCACGGCCAGCACCTGAGCCCGTTCCTGCTGCTGGACTACGCCGGGCCGTACAGTTTCCCGCCCAGCGAGACCCCGCGCGGGGTCGGCCAGCATCCGCATCGCGGCTTCGAGACGGTCACCATCGTCTACGAAGGCGAAGTGGCCCATCGCGACTCGACTGGTGCCGGCGGCACCATCGGCCCGGGTGACGTGCAGTGGATGACCGCTGCCTCCGGCATCCTCCATGAGGAATTCCACACGCCGGAATTCAGCAAGCGCGGCGGCACCCTGGACATGGTGCAGCTGTGGGTGAACCTGCCCGCCAAGGACAAGATGGGCGCACCGGGCTACCAGACCCTGCTCGATGCGCAGATTCCTTCAGTGGCCTTGCCCGACGGTGCCGGCCGCGTACGCGTCATCGCAGGGACATTCGATGGCCATGCCGGCCCGGCCCGCACGCATACCCCGATGGACGTGTGGGACATCCGCCTGCTGCAGGGCCAGCACGCCGAGCTGCCGGTGGCCGACGGCCGCACCCTGGCGCTGGTGGTGCTGAAGGGCACGGTGCGGATCAACGGTGGCCAGGCAGTCGGCGAAGCACAGCTGGTGACCTTCGACCGCAGCGGCGAAGACGTGTTCATCGACGCCGACAGCGACGCCACCGTGCTGCTGCTCAGCGGCGAACCGATCGACGAGCCGGTGGTGGGCTATGGCCCGTTCGTGATGAACACCCAGGCCGAGATCAGCCAGGCCGTCAACGATTTCAACGGCGGCCGCTTCGGCCAGATCGCGCACTGATCCACTGCATTGCGGCGGGCAACCGCCCGCCGCTTTCCTGGCCTTCGCCCCTCCCCAGGAGACTGACCATGAGTACCCCCGCCAACTTCAACGGCGCCCGCCCGGTGATCGACCCGGACAACGCCGCGATGCTGCTGATCGACCACCAGAGTGGCCTGTTCCAGACCATCGGCGACATGCCGTTCACTTCGGTACGCGCGCACGCCACCGCCCTGGCGAAGATGGCCACGTTGGCGAAGATGCCGGTGATCACCACCGCGTCGGTGCCGCAGGGGCCGAACGGCCCGCTGATCCCGGAGATCCATGACGCCGCACCACATGCGCAGTACGTGGCGCGCCGCGGCGAGATCAACGCGTGGGACAACGCCGAGTTCGTCGCCGCGGTGAAGGCCACCGGCCGCAGGCAGCTGATCATCGCCGGCACCATCACCAGCGTCTGCATGGCCTTCCCCTCGATTGCCGCCGTCGCCGACGGCTACCAGGTGTTCGCGGTGGTCGACGCCTCCGGCACCTATTCGAAGATGGCCGAGGAAATCACCCTGGCGCGCGTGGTGCAGGCCGGTGTGGTGCCGATGGACACCGCTGCGGTCGCCTCGGAAATCCAGCGCACCTGGAACCGCGAGGACGCCCAGCAGTGGGCAGAGGTCTACACGCAGATCTTCCCCAACTACCAGCTGCTGATCGAGAGCTACCAGAAAGCGCAGGACGTGCAGAAGAACCATGAGCAGCTGGATTCCCAGCGTAGCTGAGCCCGCTGCATCCACGGCGATTTCCGCCTGCCGGCACGCCGCCGGCTCCACCGCAAGCCAACCCCGACCAGGACACCCCCCATGGCCAGTGAACCGATCCGCGACCCCGTCAGCGACCACCTGCTGACCCCGCAGAATTCCGCCTTCATCATCATCGACTACCAGCCGGTACAGGTGAACTCCATTGCCTCGATGGACCGCCAGCTGCTGGTCAACAACATCGTCGGCAGTGCCAAGGCGGCGGTCGCCTACGGCCTGCCGATCGTGCATTCGACCGTGAACGTGCAGACCGGCCTGAACAAGCCGCCGATCGCGCAGCTGCGCAAGGTGCTGGGCGACTACCCGACCTACGACCGCACCACCATCAACTCCTGGGAAGATGTCGAGTTCCGCAAGGCGGTGGAGGCCACCGGCCGCAGGAAACTGATCATGACCGCGCTGTGGACCGAAGCCTGTCTGACCTTCCCCGCGCTGGATGCACTGAAGGAAGGCTATGAGGTCTACGTGGTGGTCGATGCGGTGGGCGGCACGTCGCTGGCCGCGCATGATGCCGCGCTGCGCCGCATCGAACAGGCTGGCGGCCAGTTGATCAGCGTGACGCAGCTGTTCTGCGAACTGCAGCGCGACTGGATGCGGGCGGAGACCGTGCCGGCCTTCATGAATCTCTTCATCGAAACCGGTGGCACGGCCGGCATCCAGTTCTCGTACGATCGTAGCGAGTGATTCCTTGGCGGCTCCGGCTCCGGCTGGCGCCGCCTTTTCCTGCAACCGAGCATGGCTCGGCCCTACAACCGGGGATTCCCATGGCCTACGCACGCATTGTTTCGACCGCCGACAACTACCTGCACCACATCAGCAACGGCCACTTCGATGTCGCGGCCGATGAACCCGCTTCACTCGGCGGCCAGGGCAAGGGCTTCGCCCCGTTCGACCTGTACCTGGCCTCGCTGGCCGCGTGTACCGCCATCACCCTGCGCATGTACGCCCAGCGCAAGGGCTGGGAGCTGGGCGAGTTCCACGCCGAGCTGCGTTCCGAACGTGATGCGGATGGACGCTTCCATGTGCACCGCGTGCTGCATGCCACCGCCGAGCTGAGTGATGCGCAGTGGCAGCGCCTGCTGGAGGTGGTGGAGAAGACCCCGGTGACGCTGGTGATGCGCGAGGGTGCACGGATCACCAGCGAGCGCGGGGCGGCAGCATAAGCGCATCCACGCATGGCGTGGATCTACTGGCCCCTCAACGCCTTGAATGCAGCACGGTGCGCTGGCGCATGGCGTTGAACTCCTGTTCGACCTGCTGGATGTCTTCGATCTGGAAGCCGGCGGCATCGAGCAGCTGATCGGCCGCGGCGGCAGCCAGCGGATCATCCTCGCGCTGGCGCCAGCAGCGTGCCGGCAGGAAATAGCCAACCTCGCTGCGCCCGCGCATGATGACGACCGGCCGCCCTGCATACAGCAGGAATTCGGCCAGGTGCTGGCGCAACCCCTCCACCGAGACATAGGCCGGCCCAATGCCCAGTGCCTGCGCGGCGGGCTCGGAACTCTCGAACAGTTTGCGACGACTCATCCACTCCTCCTTTGTGCAACGCGTGGTCTCCTTTCCTAGACGGGCGCATTGCCGCGCCCCCGCCACACGTGTCGTGACTGTGGTCACGCTGTCCGATCAGAAACCGGTATTGAACTCCAGCTGGAACACATCGATCGACAACGGCGGGCCCGACACTTCCTTGGCCGCCATCCACTTGCCGCTGATCCAGCTGCGCGCGTCCAGCGCATAGGCGCCGCCCACGTAGTAGCCGCGCGCATTGGTGCCGCCCAGGTGGAAGTTCGGATCGTTGTAGGCATCGGGCAGTGCATCGGCCTCGATCCGCTTGTAGCCCAGCAGGGCCTGCCACTGGCCCTTCTCCTTCAGCTCGGTGGCGCCGAAGGTGGCTTGCAGCATCCAGGCGGTGTCGCCGCTGCGGAAGGTGTCGATGCTGGCACTGCCACCGGCACCGTAGTTGTTGACGATGCCGTTGTTGGCCCGCGCGAACATGGCCTGCTTGTCATAGGCCAGATTGCGGATGTAGTCCGCATCCAGGCGCATGCCGATGTCCTGCGCAAGCTGTGTATCCCAGCGCAGGTTGAAGGTCGCCAGGCGGAAGGCAGAAGCCAGGCCCACGTACTGCGGCGTGGGCGTGTTGGCCGGATCCAGCGGGTTGCGGGCGATGTCGCGGATCAGCATCAGGGTGTTGCCCTTCTGCATGAATGCCGGCCGCGACCAGTCGGTATCGCAACCGACCGCGCCGGCATACAGCGCGCACGGGGACGACAGACGACCGCTGATGTTCTTGAAATCGTAGTAGCCCAGTGCCGCGCGCAGGCTGTTGTCATCGTTGAAGCGCCAGTTCACCCCCACCTGCGCACCGGACAGCCACTTGTTCTCGTTGGGCGTCTTCACCCGGCTCTGGCTGGGCGCGCTGTCGGAGGTGTACTCCAACGGCACCACCGCCAGGTTGCCGAACAGGCCGACGTCCTCGGCGAGGTCGTACCTGAGATTGGCCGCCAGGCCGTCGAAGTTCAGATCGTTGGAGAACAGGGTGTCGCTGGTCCAGAACGGATTGCCGAAGCGTCCGCCGCGCACCGTCACCCAGTCGGACGGGCTGTAGGCCAGCCATGCCTGATCCAGCCACACGTCCTTCTTGCCCAGGCCACCGCCAAGCTGTTCGGTGGTGGACACCGGCCCGTTGCTGCTGCCGCTGGCAAGGCGCACGCCTGCGGTGGTGTGCTGGCCGATCATCGCTTCGATGCCCAGCCGTGCGCGGATGCGCCACAGGTTGCGGCGGTCCTGGCGGGTGTTGAGCAGCGGCGGCAGCTGCAGGTTGGTGTTGTTGTTGGTATCGAAGCCGTTGCCGGCGTTCACCGAGGCCCAGTTGGTCTCGATGTCGCTGTTGCGCTCGGAGTAGAAGCGCGATTCGCTGCGCACACGCATGTCACCGCTGACCTTGATGCGCTTGGTCCACTCGGCCACCTCGTTCGGCGCGGCCCAGCCCTCGGCTTTGGCCTGCGCCATCACGTCCTGGCGTACCTCATCACGGATTCCATCGCGCACGCTCTGCGGCACGTACGGCACGCGCACATCACCGGCCTCCAGCGCCACCCCGCCGCTGCTGCCTGTGCTGCCGGCGGTGCCGCGTTGCGCAGCCGCCGCTTCTGCTTCGGCCTGCACCAGCAGGGCCTGGCCGTCTTCGGGCTTGAGCGCGCCACTGGCGATCAATCCCTTGATCAACTTGACCATGGTGGTTTCGGCCGCCATCGCACTGGCCGGAACGGTCAGGCTGAGCAGTACGGCGCAGCACAGCAGCGCCCGTCGGGCCGGCCGTGGGCGGCGGGATGCGGTTCGAGCGCGGTCGTGGTCGTTCATCACGGTTCTCATCGAAAGAAGGGAAATCACGGAATTCATCGGTCACGCGCCGGGACGGCGCCCTTGGATCAGCACGCGCGCGGGGAAATCCAGCGACGCCGGTGGCATCTGGTCGACCTTGCCGATCTGTCGCAGTGCTTCAAGCACGGCCACGTCGGCCTCTTCGTTGCCGCTGCCACGCACCAGCTCGACCTTCTCCAGCCGGCCATCGGGCGCCAGCCAGACATTGACCTGCAGCTGGAACGCCAGGCGCTTGACCCGCGCATCGCGCGAAATCGCCTGCTGCATCAGATAGCCCAGGTAGCGGCCATAGCTGGCGTTGCCGGCACCGCCACGGCCAACGCCGGACGAGCCACCGCCGCTGCCCGACTGGATGCCGAAGTTGTCACCGCCGGCCTGCGCATCGGCGTCCATGGTCACCGGGTCGGCATTGTCCGGCGTCGGCGTCGGTTCTTCGGCCGGCGTTGGCTGCTCCAGCGGCTCCGGCTCGGGCACGGTCTCTTCCGGTGGCGTCTCCGGCTCAGGCGGCTTTTCCGGTGGTGGTGGAGGCGGCGGCGGTGGTGGCAACGCCAGCATCGGCGGTTGCACCACCGGCCGGCGGGTGCTGGCGGTGTCCTTGAACAGCAGCCACCACACGGCAACACCCAGTACCAGCAGCGCCGCCAGCACCAGCGCGATCGTCACCAGCAACTGGCGTCCGCGCGTACCGGGCTCCTGCAGGGGTGGTCGATGACCGGCCATGCCTCAGCCCTGCGCCTTGCCGGTGACCAGGCCGACCTGGGCCAGCTCCAGCCGGCGCAGCAGATCCAGCACCTCGACCACGCGCGCGTACTGCACCTGCGCATCACCGCGCACGATCACCGGGAAATCCGGCGAGGTTGCCCGTTCGGTACGCAGGCGGTCCTCCAGCTCGGCCATCGTCACCGGGTACGCATCCAGGAACACCTGGCCGCTGGGGTCGATGGTGATCGCCTTGGTCTTGGGCTTCTCCAGTGCCGTGCTGTTGCTGGCCTTCGGTAGATTGACCTCGATGCCGGGAATGGAGGCGTTGCTGGTCAGGATGAAGATCACCAGCACCACCAGCAGCACGTCGACGAAGGGCGTCACGTTGATGCCCTTCTCGCGCTTTTTGACGCCAAACTTCGCCTTGTAGGCCATGGCAGGCCCCTCAGCCCTGGACCGCGGCCGGGCCGCGCCCGTCCTGCTCTTCGGCCAGGCGGGCGGCGAACTCGTCGATGAACACCGCCATGTCGGCGCCGATCGCTTCGGCGCGTGCGCCCAGCCAGTTGTAGCCGAACAGCGCAGGAATCGCGACGCCCAGGCCGGCGGCGGTACACAGCAGCGCTGCCGCCATGCCCGGGGCCACCGAGTTGATGTCCACCGCACCGGCCATCGCCGCCACCACGAACACCAGCATGATGCCGATCACGGTGCCGAACAGACCGACATACGGTGCGCCCTCGATGGTGGTCGACAGCCAGTTCATGCGCCTCGCCATCGCCTCCTGTTCGCGCACCATCACCGCATCCATCGACGCGCGGATGGCGGCGATGGTGGCCGCGCTCAGGTAGCCGGAGTTGCCATCGCGCTGATGACGCTGCTGCATCTCATCGATGGCCACCTGGTAGATGCGCCACAGCGAGCCGTCGTGCATCGCCGTCGGTACCTTGCCCTGCCGGTCCATCTCGGACAACGTGCGCAGCGGCACGCCGGAGAGCTTGCTGAAGCTCTCGGTGAACACCGCATTGGCCTTGCTGGTGCGGCCGAAATGACGGCTCTTGGCGATCATGATCGCCCAGGACAACAGCATCATCAGGCCGAGGATGGCGACCACCACCCAGGCATCGAACGGCATCGCCTTGAGGATGAAGGCGAAGTGGCTCTGCCCGGCCGACTGCTCGTCGGCGCCGTAGCTGATCAAGCGCGAATCGGCGCCCTGCGCGGTGGCATCGGCCAGCAGGAGCGCCGCCGGGCGTGCTACGCGTGAGATGCGCAGTTCATCCAGCGCGCCATCGAAGTTGGCCAGCGGTTGCGCCGCGCCCGGCGCATCGGCACCCACCACCGCTGCGGTGGTCAGTGCCGGCAGCTCACGACTGAGCTGGGCCACCACGCGACCGTTCAGATACAGCTGCAGCGAGCCCTTCTCGGCGGTAACCGCAACATGCGCCCACTGCCCTTCCGGAATCGGCTGCGCCGGCGTGCTGCGTTGACCGTTGAGCTGCACGAACGGCACCCGGTTGTCGATACCCACCACCAGCTCGGCGCTGCCGTCGCGGCGCGCATAGATCGCCTGCGCGGTGGTCAGCGCGCCCGGTTTGATCCAGGCAGAAACGGTAAGCGGCGCACCCGCTTCCTGTGCCAGCGACGCGCTGCCCGGCAGCGCCAGCGGGCTGGCGCCCAGCTGCGCGCCACGCCCGATCACCGTACTTTCCGCCGCAGGCACTACCGCACCGGCCGTGTTGCCGTAGGCCGTGGTATCACGCGCCGGCGCGTTGGCTTCGGCAAAGTGGTAGACCAGCGTGTAGTCCGGATCGAACACCTGCTGGCCATTGCCGCTGGCCGGCGCCTTCGCGTTGCCGTAGTACATCCAGATCGTCTGCGGCGCGCTGGCAGTCAGTACCGGAACGTCCACCCAGACCAGGGCCAGGCCCAGGTTCGGGTCGAACTGCTCGATCTGATGGGCCAGCACGGTGCGACCGTCGGCAGAAACGAAACGCAGGTCGTTGCCACCCTCCTGGGTGCCATCAAAGCCGAAGTTGCCGGTATGCAGGCGCAGCAGCAGCGGCGTACGCCCGGGGTTGCCGGTCAACCCCGCGCCCTGTGGGCCTGCGTCGACGGTGATCGGCTTGCGGTACTTCCATTCGGCCTGCCACCAGTTGGCATCGGCCGCGGCGGCGGGCAGCGCGATCAGCGCAGCCAACAGCAGCAACATTCGGGAAAGCAGACGGTCCATGCAAAAGGTCTCCGGAGAACGCATCTCAAGGGAAGGGTCAGTAGCTGGTGCTGATGTTGAAATGCAGCCGCGGGTCGTCCTTGCGCGTAACCGGGCCATCGGCGTATGGCCAGGCGTAGTCCAGGCGCAGCTGCAGGTGTTCGCCCAGGCGCAGCTGCGCGCCCAGCCCGACCGACGCCAGGTTGTATTTGTCGCGCTGTTCCGGCAGCGGCTGACGCAGGCGCAGGTAGGCCGCGTCGGCGAAGCTGTACAGCCGCAGGTCGGTACCGCTCCACAGCGACCACGCCGGGGTGCGCCATTCCAGGTTGACCAGGCCACCGTAGTCGCCGATTGCTTCGGCCGACAGGTAGCCACGCACGGTGTACATGCCGCCGGCGGCGAACTGTTCGGCCGAGACCAGCGGCGCGTCGGTCGCCTGCAGCGAGCCACGCGCATACCACTGCCAGTCGTTGCCGAAGGTGTGCGTGTTGGAGACATCGGCCTTGAACGCCACGAAACTCGGATCGGCCCAGTAGCGCTTCTGACCGAAATCAGTGGCGTTGCTGCCGTAACCGAATAGACGCCGGGTTCCCGCCACCAGCTGCGTGTTGATGCTCAGCTGATCGTTCTCGCCCTGGCGCACGCCGACGAAGGCCAGGGTGACCGGCGCGTACTTCAACGGCGTTTTCAGGCTGTCCTTGCCCATCTGCGTGTCTTCTTCGGTGTCCTTGAAGTCCACGCCGAGGCTGAGCTGGCGCCACCAAGCGCTGCTGCCCGGCAGGCGGTAGTTGAGCTTGAGACCGATCGAATGACCGTTGCCGATCACGTTGGTGCCGGTGCCCGTGCCCGCGCCGCCTTGCCCGCCGGCATTGAGTACGCGGCTGTCGGACTTGTAGCCCGATGCTTCCAGGCTCCACGGCGTGCCCTCGAAGGGGACCGTGTAGGACGCGGAGAACACCTTTGCCTGGTCGGTGTCTTCCGGCGCGATGAACACGCCGATGCTCGCGCTGTGTCCTCGCCGCCACAGGTTGTCGTGGGCCAGCGATGCACTCAGGCGCAGCTTCTCGGTATCGGCGCTGTGGTCGTTGTTGAGCGCTGCACTGGCACGCCAAGGTGACTTTTCTTCTACCTGCAGGTCCACATCCATGGTGCCGGGCACCTGGCCTTCGCGTACCAGCGGCAGCACCTGGCGGCGGCCCCCTTCGTTCAGCGCCGTCAGTTCCTTCTGTGCCTGGTCGAAGTCGGGCACGCGCCCTTCAGCCAATGCCGGTACCCGTTCGCGGATGCGCTCGGGTGAGTCATGGCGGGCACCGACCACGCGCAGCTGGCCAATGGGCGTCTGCTGCACCTTCAGCAGCACCACGCCTGCGTTGACCTGCTGCTCGGGCAGCTCCACATAGACCGATTGGTAGCCGCCCTGCTGGTACAGCGCGTTGACTGCATCGCGTGCCTTCTCGACATCGGCCAGCGTCCTGCCGGGGCCGAGGAACGGTTCGACTGCACGTTCGATCTGGCGCGCATCAAGCACGGTGTTGCCGCGCACGATGTACTCGTTGATGTTCACCGTGGACGCTGGTGCGGCGTCCTGCGCGAGCGCTGGAAATGGCAACGACGACAGGGCCAGCAGCAAAGGATGCAGGCGCAGCGGAAGGCGAACGGCACGGCACGGAACGGGAGTCATCGAAGGCATCGCGTCGTATCGAAGGGAATGGCCAGGGAGCGGCGCGTGGGTCTACCAACAGGACGTGCAGGCCGCGTCAAAACCGCCAACAGTTTTGTGACAGCGCTGTCATCTGTTGACGATGCTGAAACAGGCGCAGGCGGACACTTCGCCTGGCACACGTCTTCATTGCAAAGCGCCTGCTGCCTCGGGAGATTCAAGATGCACGCCACCCTGGCTACACCAAACCGCCCTGCCCTCTGTGTGGCGTTGGTTCTGGCTCTGGCTGCGCCCTGGGCGCGGGCTGAGCAGGCTGCCAAACAGGCAGATGCAGCGCCATGCATCGAAGTACAGGTCAACGGCGAGCGCATCCCCGCCTGGGACTGCCTGCAACGCAAGCTGGCGCCGGCAGCAGGCACGGCCGCCCGCCCCGACCTTCCCGAAGCCGAACGCTTGCTGCGCAAGCCCGGCAACCAGTTGCTGCAGTACAACCTGGAGGGCACGCGGCAACGCATGGGCGATGCGTTCGGGCGTTCGGTGGTGCCACAGCGCCCAGCGCGCTGAGTCGTGTTCAGTGCCGCCCCAGCGCGGTGGGGACGATGCCATCGGTAGGCATGGGCGGCAGTTCGGGCACGGGCAGCGAGCGCGGCTGGCCTGCCTGTTGCAGTTCAACCGCGTTCGCGCTGATTGCTGCCAGTACCGTGGATGGGCCGAGACGCTGGCCCGGTGCATAGGCCTGTGCAGGCGCCCCATCCACCGACAGCAGCGCCAGCGGCGCCTGCTGCCCGGCCATTACGCCCAGCACGGTCACGTCGGTCTGCACCGCGCCGGGCGAGAGCAGCCGCACCAGCGGTGCGCTCGCAGCGTCGTCGAAGGTCGGGGCAGCGGGTACGGCGACCTGCATCGTGGCGGCGGCAGCGCGAGCCGGCGCCATGAACAGGGCCATGCCCCAGTATCCCGCCACGGTCAGCAGCAGCATGGCCGCCAGCAGGGTCAACATGCGATTGCGATCCCAACGCCAGCCGTCCATGTTCTGCACCTTCGCCAGGTTCCTGTGCGGCCACGCTAGCAGCCGCCGCTGACGCTTTTGTTTCATCATCCGCATCTAGGCTGGCAGCTATCGGCAAGGACGGGAGGCGATGTGCGATGCAACGCAGGCCACGCGGTTTCACCCTGATCGAACTGATGGTGGTGCTGGTCATCATCGGCATCTGCACGGCGGGTATCGGCCTCGGCCTGGGCAGCCTGCTCGACCCCGCGCGGCAGCTGCGGCAGGAATCCGAGCGGCTGGCGCAGCGCCTGCAGGTCGCTCGCGACGAAGCTCGCATCGATGGTCGGCCGATCCGCTGGCAGGCCACTGCGGAGGGCTACCGCTTCAGCCGCCGCGACAGCCAGGGCTGGGTCGAGCTGCGGCGCGATGACCTGCTGCGCCCCCAGCAGTGGCAGACCCGTGGCATCACCGTGCAACCCACGGCCGCCATCGAGCTGAGCCCCGAATGGATTGGTGTGCCGTGGGAGCTGGCGTTGTCGCTGGACGGTCGTCGACTGCGTCTTCGTGATGATGGCAGTGGACAATTGCAGGTCATGCAGTGAAGCGGCAGCAACACGGATTCACGTTGATCGAGGTGCTGATCGCGTTGGCCATCGTGGCCATCGCGCTGGCAGCGGTGATGCGCTCGGTGGCGGTGGCGACCGATGACCAGTCGCGCCTGCGGGACCGCCGGCTGGCCCTGCTGTGCGCGCAGGACCGCTGGCAGGAGCTGCGTCTGTCCGCACAGCCACCCAGCGATGCGCGCCTGCTGTGCCTGCAGGGGCGCACCCGCTTCCTGGTGCAGCAGCACCTGGGCAGTGGTATGGACGGGCAACCGCAGCTGGAGTTGAGCGTGGTGGCCGAAGATGCGCCGAAGCAATCGCTGACGCGCCTGCAGTTGCCGTGGACGGCGGCGCCATGAAACGCGCGGCGGGCGGTTTCACCCTGATCGAGGTGATGATCGCCATCACCATCATGGGCGTGCTTGCGGTGATCTGCTGGCGCGCACTGGACAGCGTTGCCAATACGGACCAGCGCCTGCGCCAGGCGGATGCCGAGACCAGCACGGCGATGCGGGTGCTGCAGCAGTTCCAGCGCGATATCGAGATGCGCGCTGACGATGCGCTGATGAACGGCGCGGTGCGGCCGGCCGATCAACCCGCGCGGCTGCTGCCGCCGTCGTTGACCAGTGAGCGCCACCCCGATGGTGGCTTCACGCTGGAGATCACCCGCAGCGTCGGTAGTGATGGGCTGCAGTGGCAGCGCGTTCGCTGGTGGCGGCAAGGCAGCACGTTGTGGCGCGCCAGCGGTACGCCGTCCGATCACTATCCGCTGCCGGCGCCCGAGCCGACGCGCGGGTTGCTGGTGGCCCGTGATGTGCAGCGCTTTGAGGTGCGGGCATGGCAGCCCGGGGTGGGTTGGGCGATGCTGCCCAGCCAAGGGGAGGTTTTGCCGGCGACCGGTCTGGAGTTGCGGTTGGGGTTGCGTGATGGGCGCGGGCCGTTGAGCTACCGGCGGGTGTTGGCGCTCTGAGAGGAGCATCCACGCATGGCGTGGATCTACTGCCAGGCCTGCTTCTGCTGCCAAGCCTGCTCTGGTGGGTGCCGACCGTTGGTCGGCACTGAAGCTGACCCAGCCATCCACGCATGGCGTGGATCTACTGAGAGGCGTCCACGCGCGGCGTGGATCTACTGAGAGGCATCCACGCATGGCGTGGATCTACCGAGAGGCATCCACGCGTGGCGTGGATCTACCGCCCTCCTGCCGCCGGGCGCTGTCCCGCGCCCGGCGGCGCCGTGTCGGTGGTCCTCACCGCTGATGGCTGCTCCCTGCCCTCGGTGCCGTCCTGGCTGGGGCCGCCACCGTTCCCTGGCAGCTGGCCCGATCCTGTGTTCTGCGCGTGGTGGGTGCGGTCCTTGGTCCGCACCGTTCCTCCATCCACGCATGGCATGGATCTACTGCACCTGCTGCTTGCCCGCGTCTGCCCGCGCCTGCGGGAACTGGAAGGCGCTGTTGACGTCGTAGCCGCTGGCGGCGGCCCTGTTTCCGCGTGCTGGCGGGTCGATGCTGCTGCTGGCACTGCCGAAGCCGAGAATCTGCACGCTGATCACCGACGGCTGGTTGCGCCGCGCATCGTCCTGGCTCTTGCGCATCACGTCCTGTGCGGCCTGGCTGGCGCTGTTGGCCGCAGCGCTTGCCGACGCCAGCGCGTTGACGTTCACCGAGGCCAGCACCGGCAGGCCCTTGCTGTCGCCCTGCACCTGGATGTTGGCGGCGTTGAGCACCTGCAATGCCGCCAGGTTGATGTTGCCCGACACGCGGATACCCGCCTCGCCTGCATCGATGGTGCCCAACGGTGCGATCAGGTCGACATCGCCGGGTGCCACTTCGGCGATCGGGTTCAGCGTTGCAATGCCGGCGCCGCTGGCCGGTGCCTGCGGCGAGAGGATCACGTTGCCCCAGGTGTCATAGACGCGACGCGGCGGGGTGTACAGCAGCGTGGTCTGCGAACCACGTCCGGCATTGATGTCGCCCTGCTCGGACCATGCCACGATGTCGCCGCCAAAGGTGGTCATCACCCGCGACAGGCCCAGCAGCACGCTGTCCTGGCTGAACAGACGGATGTCACCCTGACCCTGGGTGACCAGGCCCGCACTTGCGGGAGGCACCACGCCCTGCACGCCCACCACGATCTGCCCGCCCGGGGCCATCAACTCGATGTTGCCGCCGGCCTCGGTGCGCACACCGGAACCGCCGTACATCACGATATCGCCAGCGCGGTTGATGGTTGCGCCATTCGCATCCTTGTCCGGCATCAGCGTGGCGATCGCTTCGCGACCGCGCAGGTAGGAACCGAAACGCGGCCCTTCCGCATGGGTGTACTCACGACCACCTTCGCGCAGCTCGGCGTAGTAGACCTCGCGCAGGAAGATGCGCTGCTGTTCCTTCGGCAACGCGTCGAACGCGGCCAGTGCATCCGAGCCTTCGCTGGAGGTACCGAAGCGCTGCTGCAGCCACTGCTTCAGTTCCTTGTCATAGATCTTCACCGCCTTGCCCGGCTGCGCCGCCAGCGACTGCGCTGGATCGGCGAGGTTGGCCGGGTCGAGATAGCGCGCGCGCAGTGCGGCGAAGTCGATCTGCTGGTTGCCGGCGGTCAGGCCGACACTCGCCCCCGAGCGGGCATCGCCCTGCACGATACCGCCCAGCGTCACGATGCTGCCCACGTCCTCCTGCCGCAGCTGACGACCCGCACTGACCTCCAGATTGCCGGGACCGGCCACCACGGCATCCAGGTGTACGATGTCGCGCCCTGCGTCCACCACCGACACATCGGTGGCTGTGCTGTTCAGGGCGGTCAGCGAAACACCCAGGATGTCGCGCCCGGCGCGCATCTGCACCGCACCGGCCGCCTCGAACAGAGCAAACTGCGTGCGCTGGCTGCCGGAGCGATCCAAGGTACGCTGCGCACCCGATTGCAGGCCGATGATGTCGCCGCCCACGGCATAGAAGCGGCTGGGCGATAGTGCACCCGGCAGATTCGACAACGGTGTATTGGGACCGAACGCGAACAGCGGCAATGCCGCCTCCGGCGTCGCCGAATGGCCATCCACCGACAGATTGTGGTGCGGCCGGGTGAGGTTGCCGTTGCCATCGCCCACCTGGGCCATGAAGGCTGGATCGAACGGCCCCGGCATACGTGTATCCGCGGCCGAACGCGCGATCTGGGTGGCGCCCGGCTGGGCGAAGATGCCGCCGCCGGCCAGTACATCCAGGCGACCACTGGCCGAGGGTGCCAGCAGCAGTACGTCCTGGGTGTTGTCCTGCATGCTAAGGCGGTCGAAGGTGATGTTGCCCTGTGCGGCAACCGCGCTGAACCGCGAAGGATAGAGCCAGTACTGCAGTAGATCGCGCCCGCCGGCTTGCAGCTGCACCTGCTCGGCGCCGAGGTTGCTGCCGCTGAGATTCAGGGGTCCGGCCACGCCCGGCGAAAGATCGCCTCCGGCGCTGAAAAGGTCCACGGCGGTGGATGCGGTCCACAGCGAGAACCACGTGGTACCGGCGGCGCGGCTGCCGTTGTCCTGGGTCACACCGCTGTAGTTCGCCACCGCTACCCGGCCAGCATCGCCAACACCACCCAGCACTACGTCACCGCGCGCCTGCAGCGATGCCGTGGCATCGCCCAGCACCAGCACCGGACCGCCCATCGCACGTGCACTGTCGGCGGCGAACAGGTCGGCCGCACGCTGGCGACCGAGTGTGCCGTAGTTCTCCAGCGTCACGCCCATGCCACCGATGCGACCGGCCTCCAGCAGCAGGCTGCCCCGCAGGTTGGTGAAGGTGCCGTTGAGATCGAGGTCCTGCGCTGCCCTGGCGGTGTTGAGGCTGGAGAACGTGGCCGTCAGCTCCGGATTCAGCACACCCCCGGTGCGCAAGCGCAGATCGCCACCGCCGGTCAGGTACAGCTGGCCATCACTGACCCGTCCGGTGGAACCGACCGCGGCAACGATCGCACCCGAGTGCGGTGCGGTCATGAACCCCAGAGCATCGCCCATCGCCTCGCGCACACCGGCGTTGCGGCCGGCGTCAAGCGTGAGATTGCCGCCACCGAGCGTACCGAAGCCGGTGAAACCCACCATCCGCGGCGTGCTGCCTGCGGTGGCCGAGACATTGGCGTAGGTGCCGAAGTTCACCCACCAGCTGGTCGGGACCGGCTTCACCCCGGCGGTGCTGCCGGTGCCCTGCCGCCAGAGCCAGTTGCCCACTGCGGCACTGCCATGCAGGGCCATGTCCCGGTCGGTGCTGCCCGACTCGGCGCGCGCGGTCCACACATCGCCGACGATGTCTCGCCCGGCCTCCACGCGCAGGTTGCCACCATGGTCCGGATACCACGCCTGGTAGCCCGCCAGTGCGGCGTCGTAGCTGCCTGGCACCACGCCCTTTCCGAGCAGAGCGCTGTTCCAGGGCGCCGGCGCACGCGGCGAATTAAAGTCCGCATCACGACCGTTGCCGAGCGAGGTGGGTGTCCCTGCGGTGTAGACGCCGAATCCTGATTTCATCACCACGTCGCCGGCCGCCAGCAGTTCCAGATCTCCCTTGCCGGTGCGCAGCACGCTCCACGCGGGTGTGCCGGGGCGCTTGCCGTAGGTGGTCACCTCGGTCTGCGTGCCTCCGCCGAAGCAATAGGTGGGTGCCGATCCGCAGAACTCGTCTTCGGTCATGCCGAAGATCGCCGCGAAGTCCTTGGCCGACGTGCCGACGTAGGATTCGTCGCCCCAGAAATCCAGCGAGCCCTGTGCGGCCACCTGCCGCGGCGCGGGGCCGCAGTAACCGTCTGCCAGTGCACAGAACTCCTCTTCGGTGTAACCGAAGATATCGGCCAGTTCGGCGATCGGGCGGCCGGCGTAGGAGGTGTCCCCCATCCAGTCCAGCGAGGCCTGCTCGGTCAGCACACGGTCGCCCACGAAAATGATCTCGGTCTTCACCGTGCCCACCGATCCCTGATGGGTATCGGCCAGCACCACGCTGCCGTCACTGCCCCAGCGACGCGTGCGCGGATCGGCAGCGTCGCTGTCCGCGCCGGCCACAGCGGTCAGGTCCCACGACGTCGTGCCTTCCGCCAGCATCGGCGCCAGCGCCCAGTTGCGGCCCTGGTTGCCATTGGCATCGGCAGGTCGCAGCTTCACCGGCGCATCGGCGGCCAGCTCCACCTTGGTCATGGAGGGAATGTATGCGCCCACTTTCAGGTCCACCGCCCGTGCCAGACGCAACGCGATCGGCAGCACAGCACCGGCGGGCCAATCCTGTGCAGCCATCTGCACGCTGCTGCGCAGACGGAAGCCACCACCCAGGCGCGCCCCTGCCTCCAGCTGCAACGGCTGGTCAAGCAGGGTGCCGGCGGCGAAGGTCTGCCCATCACGGGTGGTCACCGCCGCACCGAGCACGGTGCCGGCAGGCAGTCGCAAGCTGTCGGCGAGTGTCATCGCTGCGGGCAGCACGGTACCGGCCGGCAGCACAGCCGATTCCACCGGTACCGCATAGTTCAGCGTGGCGCCCGCCGGGAATTCGGTACCCGGCTGCAGCTGTACGCCTTCCACTGGCACCACCAGGCTGCCACCGAACGGTGTGTTGGCGGCACCACTGCTGCGACCCTCGATCAGTTCCCAGCCGGCTTCATCCGGGTTGGCGGGCGGTGGCGCGAAGCCATCGTTGATGCTGCCATGGATGTTGAGGTTGCCTTCGGCCCGAAGCACCAGCGAGGCCGATTCGCCAAACCCGCGCCGCGCCGGGTCGAGACGGTCGGCATCGGGACCGTAGCGGTAGCCAGACAGGTCGATGTCACCGGAAACCGTCAGGTCGCCACCGGGGTTGTCCGCACTACGGCGCGCCACCACCTGCACGCCCGGACGTAGCCGGTGGCTGCCAAGCGCTGTGGTGCGCTGCTGCAGATCGGCATTGGCCAGCGCCCCGTCCATCCACGTGCGGTTATCCGGATCGACGATCTGGTCCAGCCACTGCTGGGTCACGACCTGCGCCCGGTTGCCGTGCACATCCACGCTGGAGGCCAGCGGTGCATCGTCATAGCGGCGCACGCCGTTGACCTGGATGTCGGCCGCACCGGTGATGCGCACACCGTCGGCAACGGCAATGGCCGCGTCATCGGTGCCGATCCGCGGCACATCGATTTTCAGCGTACCGCGCGCAACGCCATCGTTCTGCCCGCGCTGGCTGCCCACGGCGACCCCGCTGCCGGCACGCAGGTCGATCGCGGCGCCAGCGCCGATGCTGACCTGGCCCGCCGCGCTGCCCAGTTCGACCGTCGCCCGGTTGGCGCTGTCGATGATCTTGCCGTAGCTGTCCACGCGCAGGCCGCTGCCATGCGCGTCGAGCGTGCCGTTCACCTGCAGCGCATCACGGGCGTACAGGCGGATGCTGCCGACCTGCTCGCCGCTGGCGTCGATGCGCCCGGCCACGGTCAGGCTACCCTTGTCCACGCTGATGTCGACCCGGCGCGCCTTCACCTCGTCGCCGATCTGCAGGTCACCCTCGCCGATCTGGAAGGTGCGCGCGCCGGTCACGCCGCCGCTGTTCAGCCGCTGGTTCAACCCTGCGAAATCCAGCAGCTGGCGTGCACGCACCACCAGTTCGCTCGCGTCGTAGGGCACCACGGTGCCACCAGCGTCGTAGCGGCCGCTGGCCGCGCCGTCCACACGTCCGGCCAGATCCGCGCGACCGGCCAGGGCATTGACCGTCAATCGTCCACCGCGGTTGTTGCGCGCCGACACATCGATGCGCGAGGCGGCATCGGTGGTCACCTCGCCACTGTCGCTGGACAGCAGCACATCGCCGCCCCAGCTGTATTTGTCCACGTCGAACAGGCTGACCTTACGACCCGCCAGATCCAGCGCCGCATGCGCACCCACGCCGATGCCCTGGCGTGCACTGGCCGACAGGCGGCCGGAGGCCAGCGCAATCGTGCTGTCCAGCAGGATGCGATCGGCGTCGATGCTGAGTTCGCTGCCCAGCGCATCACCACCGGCCTTGCCGTTGCCTCCATGCAGGGCGAAGCTGCCGCCGGTGCGCAGGGCCAGCTGCGCGCCGGGGTCGGCGGTCAGCAGGGGCGTGCTGATGGCCACGCTGCCGCCGCTGTACTGCCAGCCCTTGTCTGCCAGGTACTCGCCGCGCTGCTGGTACACATCCAGTGTTCCCTTCGCCGAGAACACCATCTGTTCCGAAGCCCCGAGGTTCAACGCGCTGAAGCCAAGTACCTGACGGTTGGCCGCGACCTCGGAGCTGGGCCTGCTGTACGGCGCACGCCCCAGCGTCAGGGTGCGCGTGACGATATCCAGCTGGCCGTCGCCCAAGCGATCCACCATCGGCTCTGACGGCGGCACGGCCACGTTGCTGCCCGTGGCCTGCGTGGCCGCCAGCGCACCATCCCACACCAGCGTATCCACCAGGATGCGCGCACGGTCGCTGGCGTTCCCATAGCCGTGGATCGCCTGCGCACCCAGCACCAGCGTGCGCAGGCTGCCAACGCCGGTGGCGCTGTCGCGCGCATCCAGGTCGACGCTGCCGAACACATTCACCGAATCGCGCGCCACCAGGCTCAGCGTGTCCAGCGCAGGTGCGCCGGTAGCCACGTTGCCACGCAACAGTTGCTGCAGCACCATCTGGTTCATGGTCATGCCGGCGGGCAGTGCACCCGCTGCTGCCGCCTGTGCGATGGCTTCGGCGCTGCCCAGGTTCAATGCAGCCATGCTGACGCCCAGCTGGCGCGTGCCGTAGCTGGCCGAATCGCGCAGTTGCAGGGTGCCGTCGGTGGCGACGGCGATGCTGCCGTCGGACACCAGGCGCGCTTGTCCCTCGCACGCGTCCTGGCAGCCGCCGATATCGATCGCCACCGGGCCGGCGGCAACGCCTGTGGAACCGGTGATCAGGTTCAGCCGCTGGTTGGACACCGCCAGCAGGCCGCCCGTGACCTGGTAGGGCAGCGTGTCGACGGCGTCGCCACCAGCGCGTGCGTAGGGCAATGTGTCCACGGTCGCCCCGGCTTCGACCAGGATGCCACTGCCACCGGAGGCTGCTGCCACCAGGACTTCCGGCGCCTGCAGCGTGGCCCCGGAACGGATCGCCACGCTGCGGGCCTGGCCGGTCACTGCCACCTGCGACGCCGCCTGGTTGATCTGACCACCGATCACAATGCGCGCGGGCTGGAACGCATTGAGTGCCTGGTCGGTGAAGGTCACGCCGCGATCGCGCGCCTGCGCCACGCCGTCCGCACCGATGACCTCCAGCGTGCCGATGGCCGGGTTGGCCATCGAAGCAACCAGGGTGCCGCCCCGTCCCTTGTCGTTGGCGGCGGCAAACCGCGCGGTACCGGCGAAGTCGATCGCCGCCGCGCCCTGGCGTCCGGCGCCCTCGCCCAGCGCCAGGGTCAGGCCCAGCGCATCGATGGTCTGCCAGCCGCGCGATTCGCCGCGGCGGTCGGCCGTTGCCTGCACGAAGGCGTTGTAGCTGGTTTCGTTGTAACCCGAATGCCGCCGCACCACCGCCGCCGGTGTCAACAGCAGGTCGGTCAGAAGTGGCGATTCCACGCCGCCCAGATCGCCACGCTGGTGGCCGGACACACGCCAGGTGCCGGTGCCGGTCTGCAGCGGCCGGGAGATGCCGGACGCACCGGTCGCGCCAAGCTCGACACGGAACGCACCGGGCTGCAGGGCGAAGTTGGCCGGCAGCAGGGTGTAGGTGCCCGCTGGCAATCCGGGAACACCCGCCGGCACGGTGATCTGCTGACCGATGCCGGGCGCGGCGAAGCCGTCGGTGCTGGTGGGCGCGAACGCGCCCGTATAGCCGGGCACGATGGCATACACCGGGTTGCCCGAGGCACTGAACGCATAGCGGGGATTGGCATCGGCCAACGCGGTGCGCAGTACGTCCACCGAACCGCCCCGCCCGGAGATGAATGCTGCACCGGTCAGGTCGCCGCCACCGGACATGTCCAGCAGCGCGTCCGGGCTCACGTTCACTTGGTTGGCTTTCAGGGTGACGCCCATCGAGCTGATGCCACCAGCGGTCAAGGAATCCACGCTTCGGCTGCCGATCCGCCAGTTGACGCCATCGGCGGTACCGCCATAGGGCAGCGCCAGGCCGGCACCGCTGGTGGAGGTGATGCTGCCGGGCAGCAGTTCCACCCGTCCGCCGGCAGTACCGCCCACGGCCAGACCACCCAGTTGCAGTGTTCCCATCGGCGCCCACACCGCACCGCCCTGCTGCACGGTAGCGGCCACCAGTCGAAGCGAACCGAACGCCGATGCAGGGACACCCGATGCCGTGCCGTTGCCCTGGATGCGCAGCACCGCATCCGGGTTCGCCCAGTAGTCGACGGTGTCCACGGTCTGCGCCGATGCACCCGCCACCACCCGGCCCGCCGCCCCGAACGTCGGATACAGGCGCGCCGCGGTCAGGTCGATCGAGCCCGGTGCCAGCAGCGAACTGACCGCAGCGTTGCTGGCGATGCTGGAAAGAAGGCGCACATCGCTGCGGCTGTTCAACGAGAGATGGTCGAAACTGGGCAGCCAGGTGACATCGCGAAGATCGATGAGATCGCCGTTGACCGCCAGCGCATGATCGCCCGCAGTAGCTGACACCGCACCCTGGGTGAACTGCAGGCTCTCGCCCGACAGCTGCTTCCAGCGCGCCTGCGCAAGGCGCACATACGGCGCCGACAGCGATATCGCGCTGGGGGTGCTCGCGCCTGCCGCCACGCCCAGGCTGGACTGCCCCTGCCCATGGATGCGCAGGGACTCGGCCATGCGCAGGTCGACATTGCCGAGCGTGCGGATGTCGCCGAAGACCGACAGGTTGTCGAATCCGCCGGCCTGGATCTGCTGCACCGACAGTGCGGCGTGCCCATAGTCCAGCCGCGCTGGCAGCGACGTCTCGGCCGCAGTCTGCTGGCTGAGCGTGATCACCCGTTCGCGCAGCACCTCCTCGGTTGCTCCGCGTGCATGCACGCTGCCGCCGAAGGCGAGGCCCAGCGTGCCACCACGCGCCCCACTGCCACCGGCCGCCGCATCCATCGCCCCTTGCAGGTACAGCGCATTGGCCGAACGCAGCACTATCTGGCCCCCGTCGCTGTCGACCCGGGTACGGCCCTGGCCGTCGATGTCCAGCTCGGCCGAAGCGCCGCGTGCGTCCAGGCGCGCGCCCCGCTCGACCACGATGAAGGCTTCCGGCGGCCGGTTGTCGACGAAAGCCGACGTCTCCCAGTCGAGCGCGCCACCGATCTCGATGCGCCCACCCGTCCGCACCTGGCCGCGCAGGCGGCCAGCAGCATCGACCATCGACACCGAATCGGCGCTGGCGTCCAGTACCGCACCGTCATCGATCCGCCAGGTGCGCTCGCTGCGCTGGCCGGCGTACAGCGCCGTATCCGGGCGCACATCGTCGATGCTGATGCGGCCGCCTCGTGCCTGCAGCGTCCCCTCCACGTCGATGTTGCCCGCACCGAGCAGGGTGATCGCCTGGCCCGGATCGACGGCGACCCGCGCATCGCGGCCCACCCGAAGGTCGCCGCCCACGCTGTTGCGGTCCGAGCGCAGGGTGATGCTGGCCCCGCTGCGCTGCCGGATGCGCCCACTCTGCGGATCGGCGGCATACAACGGTGCCGACCACGGCTGCAGCGCGGAGGCACGATCCCGCGCCGTGCGTGCGTCTTCAGCCAGGCGCAGACCCGGCATGCGCGCGACCAGCTGGGTACCGTCGGCGACGTCCAGGCCCTGGTGCGCGTTGATGTCGTACTGCGCGAAACCACTGCCGAACAACGCGGTGTCAAGCTGCACCACCGTCACGTCCTGCTCCGCTGCGCCGACGACCGCCTTGCCTCCGGTACCCAACGCGAACGTGCCGCCGCCCTCGCCACGGCCGCTGAAATAGCTGCCTTCACCCAATCGCACGCGACCACTGCCGTCGGTAGCCACCTCGGCGGTGTTGGCCTGCAGGCTCACGCCTCCGCCCTTGCCGATGCGGCCCTTGCCCTGCATGTCCAGCGCAGCACCGGCGTCGACATCGACGGCCACCCGGCTGCCCACAGTGACGTCATGGCTGCTCTGCAGGCGCAGGCTGCCACCGTCGATCCATGCACGGCCACTGTCCTGCCCGGCACCGAACGACGCATTGCTCCAGCCACCGGCAAGATCGATGCGGGTACCGTCGGCGATGGCGACGCTGGCGCGGCCATCGCGCAGCAGCGCTGTCGGCCGCCCCAGCACGTCCAGCAGATTGCCCGCCTGCAGCTGGCCACCGACAATGCGGATGTCACCGGCCACGTTCACCGTGCTGCCGATCAGGTTGAGTGCGCCGCCCGCCTGCAGCGCCAGCGGTGCATCGACCGCGACGCTGCCTGCGCTGGCGAGGTCCATGGAGCCCCACTGCTGCGCGTTGACCAGCCCGGCATCCAGCCAGACCGTATTGCGCCGCTCACTGACGATCGGCGACTGCAGCGACACACCCGCTGTCGCTGTCCCTGTCGTCGCGCTGCGCACATGCACGTCCGAATCGAACACGCCGTTGCGACCCTGGGCGTCATAGCGCCCCAGATACAGCCCTGCGTTGCGCGCCACCGCCGTCTGCGCCTGCGCATAGCCTTCCAGCGCAGCATCCGGCCGTCGCCCCTGCTGCGCGCCCTGGAAGGTCGTGGTCTCCACCTGGCCGTCCAGCAACGCGGTCGGCGCGGACACTACAAGGCGCCCGGCATCGCGGCCGACGGTGTAGCCGTTGTCAGTCCGCTGCGCAGCGAAAACGATGGGATTGCGGAACGCCTCGGTGACACCCCAGCGCTCCTGCTTCACCTCGTAGCCCTTGTACAGACCATCGAACAGCATCTCCGCCGGCGCGTCGTCCAGCCGGTATACCTGCCCATCGATGCCGCGCAACCAGCTCTGCTGTATCGCCCCGCTCTGCACATCCAGACTGCCGCCTGCCAGATTGATCCGCGAGCCCGCGGCCGCGACCACCTCGCTGCCGCCCAGCAACACGGTGCCGCCCTGCGCAGCCCATTCGCTGATGGAGTGGCCCTGGTTGTCCAGATAGCCGCCCACCTCCAGCAGGCCCCCGGCGGCATACCAGCGATCGCCTTCGTGGCCGCCGGTGCCCGCCGGCACGTGGATCAGCTGCCGGCGGTCGATCCATACTTCGCTGCTGGTCAGCTTGCCGCTGTCGCGGTTGTCGGGCGAATCGCGCAGTTCATTGCCCTGCACCTTGACCTGTACGTTGTTGCTTTCCATAGCCACATGCACACCTACCGCGCCGGAGACATCCACACGGGCGCCGTTGTCCAGCTGGCTGCGGCGACCGGCATCGGCGATCACCTGGCCGCCGGTAGCCAACGTCAGCGAGTTGCCCTGGAAATGGATGTCGCCCCCGGAAACGATCTCCACCCGCGACTGGTCGCGCCGATCGCTGTGCAGGGACAGATTGTCGAAGGTCGTCGTCCGCGACGCTGCACGAAGCGCATCCTGTTCGGCCGACTCCTTCAGCAGTGCATCGCGCTGGGTATCCAGTGCGCTGGCCTTGCCATCGTCTTCGATCAGCACCGCTGTGGTCGAGCCTTCGGCCAAGGTGACCTTGGCCCGGGTGTCACTGGCCGAGGCCAGCAGGTGCACGGTGCCGCGTTGGCCCAGCGTGGTGCTGGCCACGGCCACACCTGCCTGCTCGACGCTGCGTCCGGCCAGGGTGATGTCGCCCTCGCGGGCCAGCAGCAGGCCAGTATTGCGGACGCTGCCGGCGCTACTGTCGTTGACCAGGCGCGGCGCGATTTCGTTGCCGCGTGTGGTCGAAGCGGTATTGGCCGCAGTACCCACGCCACGGCGGATCACGAAGCTGTCGCCGGCCGCCAGCTGGACCTGGCCCTTGCGCGTCTCGATCTGGCCAGCGTTCTCCACACTGTGGCCGGCCAGCAACACATAGCCGCCGCCACGCGTTGCGCTGGTTGGTTCATGCGTGGTGATGCGCGCGCCACGTTCAACCATGACCTTGCCCACTGCATCGGTGAGGGCCGAGGTGCTCGTGTCGGCGCTGTACAGGCCGTTGTCACGGAACTGCGCGTCGCTGATGCGTGCAGCAGCAGCAACCAGGTTGCGGACGTTGACCTGGCTGTTGTTGCCGAACACCACGCCGTTGCGGTTGGCAACGAACACCGTGCCGTTGGCCTTCAGCTGGCCCAGGATCTGGCTGGGCCGCGCGTTGGGGTCGTTGACCCGGTTCAACACCGCCCAGTCGGGGTTCTGCAGGAAGTTCAGGGTGGTGTTGCCACCGATGTTGAAGGTTTCCCAGTTCAGGATCGCCTGGTCCGCAGTCTGCTCGATGCTGACCTGTACGCGGCCATCGCTGCCCTGCGACTGGATCGCCTCGCGCGCATTCACCCAGCCGCGCGTCAGGGGGTTCTCATCGACCTTCAGTCCATCCTTGCCCAATCCATCGGCCACCACGAAGCCGGCCTCGCGACGCGCCTGCCGGGCCTGTTCCTGCATGCGTTGCTGCAGGGCGATCGCCTGCGCCGCGGTGCCCAGGTTGTCGATCGACTGCTGCAGCTTCTGCCGCGCGGCGTCCTGCTGCTGCGCGGGCAACTGGAACTGGATGGGCACGCCATTGGGCATGCGCCCGCTCTGTGCGGCCGCACCCTGCGCCGCGCCGCGGTCGGCGAACCAGCCCGGGCTGAATGCCTGTTGCGCATGGCTGGCGGGGGCAGCCAGGGTTCCCAATGCCACCGCGATGGCCCAGGCCATCGGGTGGTTGCGGCGCATCGGCGCGGCCGAATGAACAGCGGACGTGTGCGGGAGCGACATCGGAACCTCATCAACCTGGTGGGCCGCAGCTGCGGCAGCGATCGGGAGGCACGCGCAACGCATGCCCTGCCACTGATAGACGGTTCACGTGACATGAAGCCGACAGCAATGCGCTGCACCGGCCCGCACCGTCGCCGAAAAGGAGACGCCGGCCCAAGGGGCCGGCGTCGGTCAACACAGATTGCAACCAACGGGCGCGATTACAGCGGACGGCCGATGCCAGCGCAGGTGCTCGGGTTGTTCAGGCCAGCGGCGTTGCCGGCGAGCACGAAGCGGTTGCGGATCGCATCGCGCCAAGCCTTGGTCAGCGGGATGAAACCGTGGTCAGTGATCGCCTTGGCATGGGCCACCAGCGCCGGGGTGGCGGTGTAGTCAGTGGCGTAGTGGCGCATCAGGAAGCCACGCAGGCTGTTGGCGACGGTCGAATCCTTGTAGCACTGGCCGATGACCAGGTTGGTGTAGCCGGCGATCGGATAGCCAGCCGACGGATTGCCGAACACCGGCACCCAGTTGGCCGGGTTCTCGGCAGCGGTGCCGGTCGGCGGCGCGACGGTTTCCAGGGTGGCCTGCACGCTCACCTGGTCCGGCGAGAAGCCCTTGACCTTTGCAACCTTGGTGGCATCGGTCAGGCTCGGGATCACGTCCGGACCCACATAGCCGATGCGGCCGGCCTGCGCGTACACGGCGTTGTACAGCGAGGTGCCACCGGTGGCCGGCGCGGCCACGAGGAAAGCCGGCAGGTTGTTGTTGGCATCACGCTTGTACAGATCGGCAAAGGTCGACTTGATGGCGAACTTGCCATCGACCAGGTTCGAAGTGGCAGCCACTTCCGGCGCACAGGCGGCGGTCAGGAAGCGGGTGAACATCTCGCTGGTGCCGCTGCTTTCCGGACGGTAGACCACCTGGATCGGGCCACTACGGTTGGCATCGATGGTCGACCAGTCGGTGATCGCACCGGAGAACACACCGCAGATCTGTGCCACGCTCAGGTCAACCGCCGAGCCGGCCTTGTTGAACGGAATGGTCACCGAGGTAGCCACCGACGGCACCTGGATCAGGTTGCCATAGCGGTTGGCATTGCTGGTCTGGTTGTAGTTGGTGGTGTAGGTGCTCAGTTCGGTCGAGCTCAACACCGAGTCGCTGCCGGCAAAGTGCACGGTGCCGGTGGTCGAGAACAGCTGCGAATCATTCTGCAGGAAGGCCTTCTTACCAGTGCCCGAACCGGTCACGGCGTAGCTGAAGTTGCTCGGCAGGATGCTGTCCGCCTGACCCTTGTAGAGGTCGGCCGGCAGCGAAGCGCCACCACCGGTAACGGTCTGCGCCGAGGCGGCACCGGCAGTGGCGAGAAGCGCGGTAGCAACCAGCGCGGCCAGGGTCTTGTACTTGTTCATGATCTTCTCCTGAAGGGTTTACTGCGAAGGTGAAACACCAAGGGAGGAACGGTCACTACACGCCTGCTGCCGCCGAGGGCCTCCCAGCCCACTCTGCGGCGACAGGGACATGCTGGCCGTCGCCGATGACAGGCCGCTTAAGAAACCTGTGGAAGATCGGAAAAAGGTGTGGAGAATTGTCTGGAGAAAACCGGGTATCAGTAGATCCACGCCATGCGTGGATGCGCCGCGCATCGCGCGCGTGACGCTTCACCCACGCATGGCATGGATCTACTGCACCAGTTGGTTCATTTCCATGATCGGCATCAGCACGGCCAGCACGATGGTCAGCACCACGCCACCCATCACCAGGATCATCGTTGGCTCCAGCAATGCAGTGAGTGCCATCGCGCGGCGTTCAATCTCGCGCGAGATGGTCTGTGCAGCGCGGTCGAGCAACGGCGCCAATGAACCGGTCTTCTCGCCACTGGCCACCAGATGCACCAGGATCGGCGGATACACTTTCTGCACCTTCAGCGCAGCGCCAAGCGAAGTACCTTCGCGCACGCGTGCGGCCACATCATCGGCACAGCGCGCCAGCAGCGCGTTGCCCAGTGTCTGTCGTGCGGCGTCCAGTGCGCGCAGCAAGGGCACACCGGCATCAAGCAGGATCGCCAGTGTCGATGCGAAGCGTGCGCTGTTCACGCCCAGCACGAAGCGCCCCACCATCGGTACGCGCAGCAGCAGGCTGTCCCAGCGCAGGCGCAGCTCCGGTTGCCGCAGGGCCAGCCGCCAGCCCACCACCAATGCGCCGATACCGATCCCCGTCCATACGCCCCACGCGCGTACGAAAGCACTGGCCGCCAGCATCACCTGGGTCAGCATCGGCAACGTCTGCCGCGCCTGCACGAACGCCGTCACCACCTGGGGCACCACGTAGCTGAGCAGGAAGATCACGATCGCCACCGACACCAGGCTGATCGCTGCCGGGTAGATGAATGCCGTCAGCACCTTCGCCTGCAGCGCGTTGCGCTCTTCGATGTAGTCGGCCAGTCGCTCCATCACCCGTGCCAGATCGCCGGAATCCTCGCCGGCACCCACCAGGGCACGATAGATCGCGGGAAAGTCGCGCGGCCGTGCCGCCAACGCCACGGTCAACCGTTGGCCGCCGCGCACATCGGCACGCACCGCAGTGAGTGCCTGCGCGACATGTGGCCGTTCTGCCTGTTCGATCACCGCGCTCAATGCGCTTTCCAGCGGCAGGCTGGCGGCCAGCAGGCTGGCCAGTTGCCGCGTGGCCCAGGCCAGTTCGCTGGCCGACAGCCTGCGCGCGCCCCAGCCACCGCCGGCACTGCGTGCGGCCGACACCTGTACCGGTGTCAGCCCACGCCCACGCAGTTGCTGGCGTACGCCGCGCGCACTGTCGGCGTCCAGCTGCCCCTTCTCCATGCGCCCCTGTGCGTTGGCGGCCTGGTAGTCGAACAGTGCCATGCGCGCCTCAGTCGTCGCCGGTCACGCGCAGGATTTCCTCCAGCGTGGTCACCCCGCTGTCGACCCAGCGCTGCCCGTCCTGGCGCAGGGTGCGCATGCCGGCACGGCGCGCGGCCTCACGCAGCGCGGGTTCGCCCTGCCCTTCATGGATCAACGCCCGCACGCGCTCATCCACCACGAACAGCTCATGGATGCCGGTGCGCCCGCGGTAGCCGCTGTTCGCGCAGGCGGAGCAGCCTACGGCCCGCCACACGGTGCGCCCCTCGGTATCGAGTTCGTCACGCCGGCAGTGCAGGCACAGCCTGCGTACCAGCCGCTGCGCCAGCACGCCCCGCAACGATGAGGCCAGCAGGAACGGTTCCACGCCCATGTCGGCCAGGCGGGTCACCGCCGAGATCGCATCGTTGGTATGCAGCGACGCCAGCACGCCGTGACCGGTCAGCGACGACTGCACCGCGATCTGCGCCGTTTCCAGGTCGCGGATCTCACCGATCATGATGGTGTCCGGATCCTGGCGCAGGATGGCGCGCAATGCCGTGCCGAAACTCATGCCGATGCGCGCGTTGACCTGGATCTGGCCGATGCCGGCGAAGTCGTACTCCACCGGGTCCTCCACGGTGAGGATGTTGCTGGTGTTGCTGTCGAGCTGCCCCAGTGCCGCATACAGCGATGTGGTCTTGCCGCTGCCGGTCGGCCCGGTCACCAGCACGATGCCATGCGGCTGGCGGATCAACCCGTTGAAGGTGGCCAGCGTATCGTCGGCCATGCCGAGGCGTTGCAGTTGCAACCGCCCGGCATCCTTTTCCAGCAGGCGCAGCACCGCCCGTTCGCCGTGCCCGGTGGGCACGGTGGAGACGCGGATATCCAGCGGCCGGCCGCCCACGCGGATCGCAATGCGCCCATCCTGCGGCAGGCGTTTCTCGGCGATATCCAGGTGGGCCATGATCTTGATGCGCGAGACCAGCGCCGCGTGCAACGCACGTCGTGGCTGCACCATGTCACGCAGGGTGCCATCGACGCGGTAGCGCACCACCGAATGCGTTTCGAAAGGTTCGATGTGCAGGTCGCTGGCGCCGTCACGCGCGGCCTGCGCCAGCAACGCGTTGATCATGCGGATCACCGGCGCGTCGTCCTGTGCATCCAGCAGATCGGTCACCTCGGGCATGTCCTGCATCAGCCGGTCGAGATCGACTTCACTTTCGGCCGCGCCCACCACCGCAGCGGCATCGCCACCGTCACGATACTGCTCGCCCAACCGCTGCTGCCAGGCCGCCGCATCCAGCACCTGGAACGGCAGCGGCCCGTGCCGGCGGCGCAGCTCGGCCACTGCCCAGGCAGCGGTCTCGGCGGTCCCCAGAAGTACCGGCGCTCCGCCTGCTTCGACCAGCATGACCCCGTGGCTGCGCACCCAGGCATACGGCAGCGCTGGCGGCGGCGTGGCCATGCTCATGGGCCGATGACCAGTTCCGGGGTGTAGCCCAGCCCACGTAGCTGCTGCAGCGCCGGGTCGAGCGTGGCCGGGTCGCGTGCCACCCGCACCCGCAGTCGCTGTCCAGTTTCGCCCGGCGTGGTTTCGGCATAGGCCTGCAGGCCAAGCGCGCGCACCTGTGCCACGGCCTGCGTGGCACGCGCTGCATCCAGCCCCTGCGCGAACTGCACCACCTGCACAGTGCCCTCGCTGGCCGGATACAACGCCGCAAGGCTGCCGTTCTGCAGCGGCTGGCCCTGGCCATCACGTGCATTGCCCTGGCCCAGCACCGACAGGTCCTGCGGCGGCAGCTGCGGTGCCGACAGTGCCGGCAACGCCCAGCTCTGTACCGGCTGCGCAGCGGCCTGTGCATTGCGCATGTAGTCGTAGCGATCGCGGGTCAGGCGCTGTCCGGCGGCCGGGTCGCGCACCACGTGCGGGCGCAGGAACACCATCAGGTTGGTCTTGGCCCGCTTGCGCGTATCGCTGCGGAACAGCGCGCCCAGCACCGGGATCTTCCCAAGCCCCGGCACGGCATCGCGGCCGTGGCTGACGCTGTCTTCCAGCAGGCCGCCCAGCACCATGATCTGGCCGTCATCGAGCAGCACGCTGGTATCCAGCGCGCGCTTGTTGGTGATGATGCCGGCGCTGCCCGAGCTCTGCGCATCGATGCTGCTGACTTCCTGGTAGATGTCCAGCTTCACCGTGCCGCCCTCGGAAATCTGCGGGCGCACCCGCAGCTTCAGGCCCACGTCCTCGCGTTCGATGGTCTGGAACGGATTGTTGCTGCCACCGCCACCATCGGTCACATAGCGGCCACTGACGAAAGGCACGGTCTGCCCGACCATGATGCTGGCCGCCTCGTTGTCCAAGGTCATCAGGTTGGGTGTAGAGAGGATGTTGGCGCCGCCTTTGCTCTGCAGCGCATTGGCCAGCGCCTTCATGTTGAGGATCTGGCCGACGCCTGGCAGGTTGATCGTGCCGTCGATCACGCCGATGTTCAGGCCGTCTTTCGGCAGCACATCCAGCGTGGTGCGCGCGGTGGTGTTCAGCCCACTGCCGCCGGTGGTACCGCCGAAGTGGGTGCCGCCAAAGGTGCGGCCGTTGCCCAGCATCCATTGCACGCCCAGTTCGGCGGCGTCGGTCTGGTTGACCTCCACGATCAGGCTCTCCACCAGCACCTGCGCGCGACGCTGGTCCAGCTGGTCGATCACCCGCCGCAGGTTGCGGTACACCGGCTCCGGCGCGGAGATCAGCAGGGTATTGGTGGCGATGTCAGCCTGCACCGAGATGCCGTTCTGGCTGAAACCGGTGCTGCCGGCATCGATCGGATCACGACGGCCCGGATCAAGCCGTGGCGATTCCAGCGCATTGCCCTTGCTCTTGCCCTGCGCAGGTTGCGCTGGCGTGCTGGCGCTGCGGTTGGTCTCGCCCGGCAATGCGGTGATGCCGTCGGCGCTGCCCATCGCGGGCGCATCGCTCTGCCCTGCCACCACGCCACGCAGCACCCCGGCCAGCTGGGTCGCCTGGGCGTTGCGCAGGTACACCACATGCAGGTTGCCGGACTCGTCTTGGGCCTTGTCCAGCTTCTCCACCAGCTGCCGCGCCAGGCGCGTGCGGCCCGGGCTGCTGGAACGCAGCAGCACGCTGTTGCTGCGCGGGTCGGCCATCACCACCACCTTCTGCGCCGGCTCCGCTCCCTGCGCATCCAGCAGCGGTGCGACCATCGCCGCCACGTCCACGGCAATGCCCTGCTGCAGCTTCACCACGTCGGTGTCCATGCCGGCCGGTGTATCCACGCTGGCGATGACCCGCGCGATGCGCTCCAGGTTGTCGGCGTAGTCAGTGATGACCAGCGTGTTGTTGCCGGGGTTCGCGGTGATCGGATTGTCCGCGGTGATCATCGGTCGCAGCACCGCCACCAGCGCCGCGGCACTCTCGTAGCGCAGGGCAAATGTGCGCGTGGCTATCTCGCCGCCCGCACCACCGGCACCAACGCGGCCGCCCAGCAGCTTGGCATCGGCCTGCGGCACCACCCGGCTGACGCCCCCGCTTTCAACCACGGCAAAACCGCGCATGCGCAATGCACCCAGCAGCAGCTGGTAAGCCTGCACGCGGCTGACCGGCCCATCGGAGACCACGGTCATCTTGCCGCTCACCCGGGGGTCGACCAGGAACTGGCGGCCGGTGAAGCGTGCCGCCATGCGCAGCACCCCACCGATATCGGTGTCCACCAGGTTCAGCTGCACCGGTTCGCCATTGGCGTCCTGCGCCTGCACCGGCGCCGGAAGATGGGCCAGGCCCACCACCAGTGCCAATGCCGCGCTGCAGCCCAGGCTGCGCATCGCCTTCATGGATGGCCACCGCCCTGGGCGGCCATCACGATGTTTCCGGAAATCCGTGCCGCCGGCATGTTCGCGTCCCCTGTTCGTTGCAGTTGCAGTTGCTGCAGTTCGATGGCCGGGTCGGCCAGCAAGGGCAGCAGCCAGTTCCAGAGCGTATCGGCGGGCACACTGCGCACCTGCAGGTGCCAGCGCCCGTCACGCGTTTCGATATGCAGGCTGCCGGCCAGGCCCGCAGCGGTGATCTGTTGGCGCAGGCCTGCAAGTGTCGGCCGCCGGACTTGCGCCTGCTGCTGTTCACGGGCGCGCAGCAGCGGTGCAAGTGCTGCCGCCTGCGCCTGCAGCCGTGGAAGCTCAGCCTGCCAATGGCTGCGCTGCTTAAGCAGCGGCTGCAGCCAGCCCAGCCACAGTGCGGCCGCCGCTATCGCTGCAGACATCAACAGCAGCATCGCGCGCTCGCGCGCCGCCAGCCGCTGCCAACGCTGCGACAGTCCGCGCACGAAGCCCGCCGGCCGTAGTTCCGCTGTGGTCACGGAGCAGTCCCGCTGCTGATCCGCAAGCGGCCACCGGCTTCGTGCGCAAGCTGCAGCCCTTGTGCCTGCATCGCCTGCTGCCAGCGCTCCAGCCGCTGCGCGTCCTCGGCCAACGCCTGTGCGTCGGCGTCCAGTTCCAAGTCCATCTGGCCCGGTTGATAGCGCAGGCTGCGAACCTGGCCAGCCAACTCGGGGATGGCCTGCAGCACGCCGGCAACCTGCTGCTGCACGGCAGGAAGCGCCCGTGGCGCTGCCGGCACCGCCAGTGCCCGCCGTGCCTGCACCACCGGATCGACCACATCGTCGATCTCGGGGAAGTGCGTGCTGAACTGCCGCGCCATGTCATGCTGCAGGGCTTCACCCTCGCTGTGCCAGCGCGACACCTGCAGTTGCAGGCCCAGCGCAGCCAGCACTGCCGCCGCCAGCGCAAGACCGATGGCCACGCGTGGCGCACCCGCACGCGAGGCCGGCAACGGCAGTGACCAGCCAGGCAGCGGACCGCTGCACTGAACCGCCTGCGTCAGCACGCTCGCCGGCAGACGCTCGGCCCAAGCGGGCGGCACGGCATCGATCCACTGCACTGCCTGCACCCCGGCCTGCTGCAAGCGCACGGCCAGCACCTGCATCACCGAGGCCAGGTCACGCCCACCGCACCACTGCACGAAGCCACGATCACGGCCACAGCGGACCAGTACCTGCTCACCACACAGCTGCAGGGTGGCCTGCCCCACCGTCCACGGCAGCAGCAAGGGCGTTGGGTGCAGCGCCTGCAACTGCAGCCCGCACTCCTGCAGCTGCTGCTGTACGCGCGCAATCGCCTGCAGGCCAAGCCACGCCACCGCCACCGTGCCATCGACCGCCTGGGTGCCATGGCCCAGCGCCACCTCCTGCAGATCATCCAGCAGCATCGCTTCCACTTCACCCTGCAGGGCCGCCTGCAGGCGTCGTCCGGGCAGCGGCGGCAGCTGCAGCTCAAGCAGGATTAGGTCCTGCGGATCAAGGCTCGCATGCACCCTCGCCTGCGGAAAGCGCTGGCCCAGCGTCGACAGAGGGTCGCTGCCCGTGGCCAGCACGCGGTCCTTGTGCAGCTGCGCCCACTCAACCGCGCTGTCCCCATCCAATCGTTCCAGCGCCGGCAGGCGCACTCTCAGCTGCAGGCTCATGCACCGATCCTTGTCCATACCCGTTGCACACGCACGCTGTCGTCACGGTACTCGCGCCAGATCAATGCGCGGAAATCCACGGATGCGCCGTCTGCCTGTACCTGGCCTACCGCCAGGAACCACTCGCTGTGGATACCCAGCGGCATCAGCGCCATCTGTTCATTGCTCAGTTGCAGCCGGTTGGCGATGTCGCCGCGATTGAGCAGCCAGTGGCCACGATCGCGCTCGCCCAGCAGCGCCTGCAGGCGCCCTGCATCCACCCCGGGTGCAATCGCCTGCAGTACGGCGATATCACTTGTATTGGCGTTGACCAGGGTCTGCGCTGGCAGCACCACCGTACGCCGCGCCAGTGCCTGTACCGCCACCGGATCGGCACCTGCCAGCACCTGTTCGATCAGCGACTCACGCGGCAACGGTGCACGCGCCTGCCGATCACCATCGCGCAGGCGCGACTGGATATGGGTTGCGGCGCTGGCACAGGCCGCGTGGGGCAGCCCCTGCCCCACACACAGCGAAGTGAACGCACGCAGTGCCTCTGCGGCAGGTTGGCCGTCAGCCAGCAGCGTGCGCAGGTTGAACCTCGACTGCGCGTCCACCAGCTGCAGGTGCACCGGCAGTGGCGCCTGCAGCTGCAGTGGCCGTGCCCAGCGCCCGTTGCCGACGGTGGTCAACTGCTCGCGTGCGTCGTCACGCAACTGCTGCGCTGCGCGCTCCAGCGTTGCATCTACCGCCATGCGCACCTGCATGCGCAGCTGATCGCTGCGTACCGCACGCAACTGTGCTGCCTGACGGGTCAGCAGTGCAGTGGCGATCACCGCCACCAGTGCCACCACCAGCATCGCCACGATCACCGCCATGCCCTGCTGGCGGGCAAACGTACCTGGAATTTTCCGGCGTGCCATTGTTCGGCCTCACAACTGCCAGGAGCCGATGTCCGCATTGCCAGCCTCACCGCCGGGCTTGCTGTCGGCCCCCAGCGAGAACACGTCGATATCACCGTGCGTGCCGGGATTCTGGTACTGGTAGGGATGCCCCCACGGGTCATCCGGCAGGCGGTCGAGGTATGGTGTGACCGGCATCGCGCCGCTGCCCTGCGGCGGCTTCACCAACCCCTGCAAGCCCTGCTCGGCGCTGGGATAACGGCCATTGTCCAACCGGTACAGCTTCATGGCCTGCATCAGCGCGGCGATGTCCTGGCGTGCCGCCACCACGCGGGCCTGGTCGGGGCGATCCATCAGCCGCGGCACGATCAGTGCAGCCAGAATGCCGATGATGACCACCACCACCATGATCTCGATCAGGCTGAAGCCCTGCTGCCGAGCCCTGCGACCACCCATCTGCGTTGCCATTGTTCCGCCCTCATCATCCTGGAAGAGACCGCCGCCCCATGGTCAGCGGCACATGTGTCAGTACGATAAACATCCTGCGGAAATCGGCCGTTCCTGCAGCCGATCACCCACACGGCACGCGTTCGCTACGCAGGCAGCGTCCAGCAGCGAAGACGGAACGCGCGCAAGCGTTTCCTCCACGCAGTGCTGCAGCAGTGGCGCGGCACACGCCTGCAGGAGGCGCATGCACTGCGGGGGCGACCAGGCCATGCCATGGTCGAAGCCGATGAATTGCCGGTACACTTGGTGATAGCGCAGATCGTCGTGCAGGCGCTGCACGCTGCCAGGGGCGCACAGCGCGATCAGCAGCACCGCACGCTGCACCATGCGCACTTCCGCGCTCTCCTGCGCAAGCGTGGCCAAGGCCGCTTCAGGCCACGGCTGCAGGCATGCGTCCAGCGCCTGCCGCAGCAGCATCAGCGGATGGCCGCTGACATCCAGCGCTGACCACCTTGCCGCATCGGCCCAGGCATCGCTGGACAGCATCCACACCCACGGCTGCCCATAGCGCTGCACATTCACTGGCGCATGCCGTGCCTGCTCCAGCGACTGGCTCAGGTGGCGGTCCAGCTCCAGCATGCTGATCCTGCGACTGTCGTTCATCGGCGTCGCCTGCGCTCCGCGACGCGGGAGCGTCGTACTCTGCAGAAGACGTCAGCAAGGCAACCGAAGCGACAGCACGAATGCGATGTTGAGCAGTGCGTGGCAGCATCGCGGGAATGTCACCGCAACGTCATCCGCCTGCAGGCTTGCAGGTCCAGGCGGGGCGCCTGTCCGCCACACCGCCGGGCCAGCACGGCAACGTCGCTGCGCTGCGCGAATGCCGCCAGCGCGTGCATCGCGTCCGGGTCATCCAGCAGCGCCGCCGTCATCGCCTGCAGCAGTGGCAGCTGCCATCCCTCCATCTGTGCATCGCTGGCGGCCACGAACCAGTGCCACAACCGGTGGTAGCGCACGTGATCGTGAAGTGCCGCCAGACCCTCGATGCCGTGCATGGCCATCAGCAACAAGGCACGTGCCAGTGCAGCGGCAGGCAGCGTTCCCGATTCCGAAAGTGGCAGCGCCTGCCGCTGCAACCGCAGCAGCATCGCCAACGGATGGTCCTGTGGCTCGAACTCCAGCAGCACCGCCTGCTGCCGCCACTGCGGGTCGGACACCACGCATACCCACGGCGCGCCATAGCGGTGCACCATCAGCGGCCGCCGCTGGGTGGTTTCCAGCAGCGCCGACAGATTGCGGCGCAGATCCAACACACCGATGGTCTCGTTGCGCATCCTTGGCCTCTCCATGCATGCAGCGGGCGTGCGCGTCGCGCGCAGCCAGGGTCTTACCCCAAGACGGCAATTCCACCGGGAAAGCGACGCAGGCCGAGTGACAGCGTCTGCCCGAGCTGCTCCAGTGCGGCATCCGGATCATCAATGCGGAAGCGACCACTGACCGGCGCCCGCGCCAATGCGGATTCGCCCAGCAGCACCTTGCCGCGCCGGTAGCGGTTGATCTCGGCCACCACCTCACGCAGTGGCGCGCGGCGGAACACCAGCATGCCTTCGGTCCAGGCGCTGACTTCGGCCGCCACGGCTTCGGCCACCACACCACTGAGGCGCTCGTCATACACCGTCTGCTGGCCGGCCTGCAGCTGCAGGCGACCTTGCGGATGCTCAATGCGCACGCTGCCGCGCAGGCAGGTCACGCGCACCTGGCCATCGGTATTGCGCACATCCAGGCGTGCTGCGCCCTCGTCGGCCACCAGGCAACCCGGCCCGGCGAACAGCGCCAGGCGCGCTCCCGCAGCGGCCTCGATCGCCGCCTGTCCCTGCACCAGCTCGAAGCCTTCACCCTGGGCATCACTGCGCCGGCGCAGGCTGCTCTGCGTATCCAGTTCGATCTTTAGGTGCGGCGTCGGCGCAATCTGCAGCCGCTCGCCGGTACCGGTATGGAAATCGGCGGTCATCGCCGTCACCGAAGGCCACAGGCCCAGTGGCGGGTGCAGCGCAGCCACCACGGCCAGGCTCGCAGGTGCCGCCACGGCCGCACCCAGGAATGCGCGCCGGCTCCAGCGTTGTGCCGGGGTTGCAGGCTGCGGCTGGCGCGCAGCGGCAGGCAGCTGCTCACCGGCCAGGCGTACCTGTTCCCATTGCCGTTTCGCGCGCGCAAAGGCGTGCCGATGGCCGGGATCGGCCTCGCACCATTGGCGGAATTTCCTGGCATCGGCCGCAGTGGCTTCGCCCGAGGTCAACCGTACCACCCACGCGTGGGCCTGGCGCTCCACGGCGTCGAGCGGGCGGTGCGGTTGATCGTCAGCGTCCATGAGGGCTCTTGCCGTCCCCGCACGCTGCGGGGTTCTGCTCGGCGTCAAAGTGTAGACGGATGCCGTGCCTCAGAACCGCACCTGCCGTCCCTGCCCGCTGCGTTCGGCCAGGTAATCCTGTGCGGCTTTCAGCTCACGCTGCACCAGCCGCAACGAGACGCCCAGGTGCTCGGCCACATCGCGCTGCTGCAGGCCGTCCACACGGATCGCCAGCAGTATCCGACGGCGGCGCTCGGGCATCCGCTGCAGCAGGCCGACCATGTCTTCCAGCGCCATCTCCTGCTCGGCCGCCTGTGCGGGCCCGGGGCCGGGATCGGCCATGTCCATCAACGTATCCACTTCTTCCAGGCTCAGCAGGCGATGGTCGGCGCGCTGGCGGTCGATCACGGTGTTCATCGCCATGCGCAGCAGGTACGCGGCGGGGTTCTGTACCGGGTCCAGGCGATCACGACGCGTGCTCAGGCGCATCCAGGTGTCCTGCAGCGCGTCGCCCGCCAGCTCTTCCGAGCCCAGCTTGCGCACCAAGCGGCGCTTCAGTTCGTCGTACGCGCCCAGTAGATGGTCCATCAGGTCTACCGCCCCAGCCGTGCTGTTGCTCATGTTCGATTCCTTGACGTCATGGTTGGGGCGGGCGCCGGCCACAGTCGTGGCTCGCGCTGGAAGGACGGATCTGCAGTGTCACCGGCTGCGGCAGCGCGGCAGCATCGGCGTCCAGCCGCAGCACCTGCATCGCCTGCAGAAGACGCGCATCGCGGCGGGGGCTGCCGCTGCCGGCAAGCAGTTCGGGTTCCTGCACCTGGCCGTCGTTGGCAATGCGGAAGCGCAGCGTCGCCGCATAGGCGCCCGGTGCAAGGTCAGGGTCGCCACAGAATGCAGTGCGCAGCCGCTGCTGCAGGTCGCCGAAGCGGCGACGCTGCCCGAGGTCGGTGGTCACATCGGTCGGGGAGGCATCGGTGCCCGCGTGTGCGCCGCGGCGCAGTACCACGCGCTGCGCACCGATCAGCTCGGCCTCGACACCCGTATCCTGCAGCACCACCTGCAGCGCCTGCAGTGGCGGCAGGCTGGCCTGCAGCGGATGGCTGCTGCGGCCCGTGCCGAGGTCGCCGGGATACATCACCGACCACCCGCTGACGACACTGAAGCGCTCGACCGCCTGTTCCAGCGGCTGCGCGGGAATGTCATAGGCGCGGATGTCGTCCTGTGCGGCGGCAGCGAAGGCGAACAGCAACCCGGCGGCGGCCGCCACCCTCCAACGTCTGATCGCATGCTGTCCATTCAGCCCCCTGACGTAGAACACATGACCCTCGGCAGCGACATCAGCTGCAGCGGCGAAGCGCGGTGCGACCAGGCGGGTCGACCTGCGCACGGCCGGCAAGCGGGTCAAACCGTAGCGGCGTCACGTGTCATTGCGATGACGGCGGCGCGCAGGGGACGCGCCGGGCCGTTCAGACCGGCAGTTCAGTGGTCTGCTTGATCCGCTGCATGGGGATTTCGGTCTTGGTGTTCTGCACCCCGGCGATCCGGTTGAGGTGCTGTATCTGGAACTGCCGGTACGCATCAAGGTCGGCCACGGCCACCCGCAGCAGGAAGTCGCAGTCGCCCGCCATCAGATGGCATTCAAGCACTTCCGGGAAGGACTTGATGCTGTTGATGAAGTGGTTGGTGGTGTCTTCGTCCTGGCCACGCAGCCACACGCGGACGAACACCGTGAACCCACGCCCGATCCTCGCCGCGTTGAGCAGGGCCACGTAGCGATCGATGTAGCCGCCCTCTTCCAGCAGGCGGACCCGGCGCAGGCAGGCGGACGGCGACAGCCCCACCTGTCGCGAAAGCTCCAGGTTCTGCAGGCGACCATCGCGCTGCAGGGCGTCGAGGATGCGGCGGTCCAGGTTGTCGAGCTGGTACTGCATGAAATTTCACCCATCAGGCTGATGGCCGCATGATATTCCACATTCCGTCGGCTCAATGGCATCAACGCAACCCGATTTCGTGATCGGACCGTTAGCATGGGCCACCCCCACCCGTTGTTGATCCATGGACGCCCGAACCACCCTGCCCCTGCCTGATCCCGCGTGCGACACAGCACCGCGCGCCGAATTCCTGCGCGGCCTGCGCGCCGCCGTGCCGGTGATGATCGGCTTCATTCCTTTCGCCCTGGTGCTCGGTGCCCAAGCCGCCCAGAAGGGCCTGTCGGCGCTGGAAGTGCCGCTGATGACCGGCCTCAACTTTGCCGGTGGCTCTGAATTCGCCGCGGTCGAACTGTGGACTTCGCCGCCACACATCGCGCTGATCGTAGCGATCACCGCACTGGTCAACAGCCGCCACCTGTTGATGGGCGCCAGCCTGGCGCCGCTGCTGCAGCACCTGCCGCGCCGTCGCGTGCTGCCGGCGCTGTTCTTCATGTGCGATGAAAGCTGGGCACTGGGCGTGGCCGATGCGCGCCGTCGGGCACTGGGCTTCAGCCTGTCCTACTACCTCGGCGTGTCGGCCGGCCTGTACACCGTGTGGGTACTGTGCACCGCGCTGGGCGCGATCGTCGGCCCACTGCTCGGTGACATCCACGCCTATGGCTTCGACATGGCCTTCCCCGCCGTGTTCCTGGTGTTGCTGCGCGGCATGTGGCAAGGCATGCGCGCCGCCCGGCCATGGCTGGTCAGCCTGGTGGTGGCAGCGGGCACCTACCTGCTGGTGCCCGGCGCTTGGTACGTCGCCAGCGGCGCGCTGGCCGGTCTGGCCGCTGCGTGGCTGCTGGCCGAGGACGCCGCATGATCTTCAACGGCCTGATCCACTGGACCTCGGTGCTGACCATCATCCTGATGGCCGCCGCCACCTATCTCACCCGCATCATCGGTTTCCTCGCGCTGCGCAACCGCACCCTGAGCAAGCGCGCGGTGACGGTGATGGAAGCCGCCCCGGGCTGCGTGCTGATCTCGGTGATCGCCCCGGACTTCGTGGCCGACAAGCCGGCCGACCTGGCTGCACTGGCGATCACGTTGCTTGCGGCCACGCGGCTGTCGATGCTGCCGACGGTGCTGATCGGCGTGGTATCGGCGGGTGTGCTGCGGTATGTGATGGGGTGAGCCCCCGCTAGCGCCGCCCCTCCCTGCGACAGCCGGTCGCAGCCCCCTCCGGGCACACGCTTGACCTATATCAATCCGCCCCACGCCACGGGCGCGTATCTCTATGCAGGAACCCAATACGCCGGCGTCACCGGCATCCAAAGGACCTGCGATGAGCTACACCCCCGACACCGCCCAGCTGCTCAACGCCATGCAGAACGTGATGGTGATTTCCACCACCGACCTGCAGGGCAACATCACCTATGCCAACGACCTGTTCTGCACGCTCACCGGGTTCGCGCGCGAGGAACTGATCGGCCAGCCGCACAGCATCGTCCGCCATCCGGACGTACCCAAGGCCGTCTACAAGGACATGTGGGACACCATCAAGGTCGGCAAGACCTGGACCGGCATCGTGCCCAACCTTGGCAAGGGCGGCGTGCTCTACGTGGTCGACACCACCGTGCAGCCGCTGTTCGACGCCGATGGCAACATCACCTCGTACATCAGCATCCGCCGCGTGGTGAACGACCTGATGCAGAACTACGACCTGGTCGAGTTCAGCAAGGAAACGTTCGACGACTTCTACGAGGCTGCGTGAACGCCATCCCCACACGCAGGCCCATCAGCCGGCTGCTGCTGGGTTTCGCCTCCGAGTCGGGCAACGCCCGCGCCCTGGCCCAACGCCTGGGTGCGGACCCGGAACTGCAGCCGCATGGACCGCAGGTCCTGCCGTTCAATGACATCGATGTGGCCGGCCTCGGCCACGGCGATGTGCTGCTGGCCATCTCCAGCTCGTTCGGCGACGGCGAGCCACCGGCCAATGGCGAGCGCTTCTTCGAGTCGCTGCGACAGGCGCCCGCCCTGCCCGGACTGCGCTACGCGGTGTTCGGCCTGGGGGATACCGGCTACCCCAGCTTCTGCGGTTTCACCAAGGCGCTGGATGCAGCGTTGAGTGATCGTCAGGCGCAGCCACTACTGCACCGTGTCGACGCCGACCTCGGCTACGAACAGTTCTTCCAGCAGTGGCGGCCGGTGCTGGGCCAAGTACTGGACGGTGATGCGACCGCCGGCCAGGATCTGCGCCTGCAGGTGACGGCCTACGGCGAAGACAACGCGTTCGCCGCCGGCATTGTCGAACGGCGCCGACTGAATCACAGCACCCCCGCCGCCTGGCACCTGCAGCTGGACATCGCGGGCAGCGGCATGGCCTACCGGGCCGGCGACACCCTGCATCTGGTTGCAGAAAACGATCCTGCGCTGCTGCAGGCCCTGGCCAGCTGGTATGGCGATTCCAGCGCCGTCGACGCGCTGCGCGACCGCGAACTGCGCCTGCTCAGCAAGGGCGTACTGCGCGAACTGGCCAGGCTGGGGGGTAGCGACGTACTGAAAAGCCTGCTGAAGATCAGCCAGAAACGCGAACTGGACGCCTACCTGCATGGCCTGGACCTGCTGGACGTGCTGCAGGACCACGCCACCCCGCAGTCGGTTCCGCTGGCGCGATTGCGCGAGCTACTCTCACCCTGCCTGCCGCGCGCCTACTCGATTGCCTCGCATCCGCGCGATGACCAGCTGAGCCTGTGTGTACGCGAAGTGCGCTACGCCCTGCGTGGCCGCGAACGCTTCGGCACCGCCACGGGCAGCCTGCTGCACGGCGGCGACACGGCGCGTGTGTACTGCCGCTCCAATCCGGGCTTCCACCTGCCCGAAGGCGGCGACGCGCCCCTGCTGCTGGTGGGCACCGGTACCGGCATCGCGCCGCTGATGGGTCTGATGCAGGAACTGCAGGCCACCGGCGATGCGCGGGAGGTCCATCTGGTGTTCGGCGAGAAGCACCGCGAGCATGACTTCCTGTACCGCGAGCAGTTGCAGGACTGGCAGGCGCGTGGCGTACTGGCCAGCCTGCACACAGCGTTCTCGCGCGATGCTGCGCAGAAGGTCTATGTGCAGCATGTGCTGCAGCAGCAGGCCACGCAGATGCGGGATGTGCTGGCCCGTGGCGGCCACATCTACCTGTGTGGCAACAAGAGCCACCTGGAAGGTGCGATGCGCGAAGCCATCGACGCGATCGGCGGCGAAGGCCATTGGGATGCCCTGCGCAGTGAGGGTCGCACCCACTGCGAGCTGTATTGAACCGTCCCTCGGGTAGAGCCGGGCGCTGGCCGGCTGCTGTTGGCGCTACGACGCTGCCGGCCAGCGGCCGGCACTACCTGCGTGGATACATGGCGCGCCAGGATATGGCCCGTCACAAACGCCGCGCGTCATCCGCCGACGACGCGCCCGTCCACCACCCGCGCCACCTGCTGGCCGAACACCGCCACATCCTGCGGGTCGTGGCTGATCAGCAGCAGCGGAATACCGGTTTCATCCAGCACGGTTTCCAGCTCCTGCCGCAGGTGCTGGCGCAGGTCGTGGTCGAGCGCTGCGAACGGTTCGTCCAGCAGCAGCGCCTGCGGCCGGGTCACCAGTGCACGCGCCAACGCCGTGCGCTGGCGCTGTCCGCCCGATACCTGCGACGGCAGCAGATCCGCCACGTGCTCGATCCGGAATGCCTGCAGCCACTGCTCCACTGCCTCGATACGGGTGCCACGTGGTGGATTCAACCAGCCCCGCTGCAGCCCGAACGCCACGTTCTGACGCACGCTCAGGTGCGGAAACAGCGCGTAGTCCTGGAACACATATCCCAGGCGACGACGCTGCGGTGGCAGATCGACCCCCGCTCCCGCATCGAACAGTGCCTGCCCGTGCAGGCGCACATGCCCTTGCTCCGGTCGTAGCAGGCCGGCCACCGCTTTCAGCGTCAGGCTCTTGCCAGCGCCGGAAGGCCCGAACAGCACCACCTGCCGCTGCGTGCACTGCAGTGCAACGTCCAGCTCGAACGTCTGGCCGGACGCCTGCAATCGCCGCTGCACCTGCAGGTCAAGCCACATCGCGCAGCTCCCGGCGGCGCCCACCCACCAGGCGCGCGGCCAGCAGCAGGATCACGATGCACACCACCGACGTCAGGATCACCAGCGCATTGGCCTTGCCATCCTGCCCCGCCTGCACCGCTTCATAGATGGCGATCGACAAGGTCTGCGTGCGGCCCGGAATGCTGCCGGCCACCATCAGCGTGGCGCCGAACTCACCCATCGCCCGTGCGAACGCCAGCAGCAGGCCCGCCAGAATCCCGCGCCATGCCAGCGGCAGGGTGATGCGGAAGAACACCGCCGCTTCGGACACGCCCAGCGTGCGCGCGGCCTGCTCCAACTGACCGTCCACTTCCTCGAATGCAGCGCGTGCTGGCTTGAACACCAGCGGAAACGACGCCACCGCAGCAGCGATCACCGCCGCCTGCCAGGTAAATACCAGGTTGATGCCGAACCACGACTGCAACCAGGCGCCGATCGGGCCATTGCGCCCGATCAGCACCAGCAGGTAATAGCCCAGCACCGTCGGCGGCAGCACCATCGGCAGGGTCAGTATCGAATCCAGCAGTTCCCGACCGGGAAAGCGCCGTCGGGCCAGCAGCGCGCCAAGTGCCACGCCGGCAACAAGATTGATCGCCGTGGCCCAGCCGGCCACCTTCAACGACAATCCCAGTGCGCTCCAGTCCAGGTCCATCCGTCAGGGCTTGCCGAACCCGTGCTTGTGCAGGATCGCCTGGCCCTGCGCCGAGCGCACGAACGCCGCGAAGCGCCTGGCTTCCACCGGCTGCGTGCTGGCCTGCACCACCGCCAGCGGATAGGCGATGCGTCCGGCAACCGGAACCTGGAACGCGCGCCGCACGCGATCAGGCATTGCCTGCGCGTCGGTGGCGTAGACAAACCCCGCATCCACCTCGCCCCGCGCCACGTAATCCAGCGACTGCCGCACGTTCTGCGTACTGATCACCTTGCCCTGCACGGCCGGCCACAGCTTGGCGGCCTGCAACGCCCCCTGCGCGTAGCGACCCACCGGCACGCTTTCCGGGTTGCCCAGTGCGATGCGCTGCACAGCGGCACCCGCCAGATCGGCCAGTGCGCGCGGCGGCGCTTTCGCCTGCGGCGGCACGACCACCCACAGCGCGTTCACTGCGAAGACCTCGCGCGTACCCGCTGCCAGCAGCTTCTGCTGCGCGGCCTGGTCCATCGTTTTTTCATCGGCGGAGGCGAACACATCCACCGGCGCGCCGCGCGCGATCTGCTGCAGCAACACCCCGGAGGCAGCAAAGTTGAAGTCGACCCTGCTGCCCGGGTTCGCCTTCTCATAGGCTGCGCCCAGCTCGCGGAAGCCCTCGGTAAGGCTGGATGCCGCCGACACCGTAAGTTCGGCCGACCACGCTGGCAGCGCAGCCACCATCCCCAGCAACAACACGCCCAGCGTCTTCATATCGGCTCCTTGGCCGTGTTCAATCCGGTTCGGAATCCCTGGCCACGGCCAGCGCCGCCAGCCGCTCGGGTTGCAGCAGCAGCATCTCACGTTGGTTGACTGCGATGACACCCTCCTCGCTCAGCCGCCGCAGCACCCGGCTGACCGTCTCCGGCGCCATCCGCAGGTAGTTGGCGATCTCGGTGCGGGCCATGGTCAGGTTGAAGCGGGTCGCGGAGAACCCGCGCCGTGCATAGCGCTCGGACATGTCCATCAGAAAGGCGGCCATGCGCTCGTCGGTACGGTGGTTGGCCGCCAGCGTGGCGACCTTGCCGATCTCCGCACTGAGCAGGCTGAACAGCTTGGCCTGCAGCCCCGGCATGCGGGTGGCCAGCAGGCTCAGCTTGGGGAACGAAATGCGGCACAGGTGCACCGTATCCAGTGCCACCGCATTGCAGGGGAAGCGCGAACCGTGAATCGCGTTGAGCCCGATCACCTCGCCCGGCAGAGCAAAACCCAGCACCTGCTCGTTGCCCTGGCTGTCGTCGACGAAGGTCTTGACCATGCCTGCGCGCACAGCGGCGATGGAATCGAAGGCCTCACCCGCACGGAAGATGTATTCCCCCGCATGGAACGGCCCGACGTGGTCGACCAGCACATGCAGTTCGCCCAGCGCCGTCTTGTCATAGCCCTGCGACATGCAGGCATCGGAGAAGGCACAGGTGCTGCAGAAATGCAGCGCGTCGCCATCATCGGCGGCGGCAGGATTCGGCGTGGCCCGGCCGGGGCGCGGCTGAGGGGACGGAATCGAAGACATCACGGCAACGCTCGAACGGAAGCCTCCATCATACGGCACGGCCCCATCGCCTTCCGTGCACTGCACGGGTCACGCCGCAGGTGACGTGCTGCGCCGGCCTGCGCCGCGCTGGCGCACGCTGTCGCGCACATCCACATCGAACTGCAGTTGCAGCGTGGTGCCGTCGTCCAGATACAGCGCAAAGGCCAGGCCATCGCGGCATGGCAGGCGTCCAGCCAGGTCCTCCACGGAAGACCGGGGCAATACCAGGCGGCAATCGGTGCCGCTGTCGAGCAGCACAGCGCTTTCACCGCCGTGCAACGAAACGGCCGTGCCCCAACCGCCGCTGCCACCGAATCGGGTCAGGTTCTCCACCGTTTCACCGGCCAGCAGCGTGGCCAGCTCGGCCTCGTCCAGGCGCAAGCGCATTGTCTGTTCCTGCAACTGCACCTTCATGAGGCAACGTCCTCCCATTGGGTGGGGGTATTGCAGTTGATCAGGGCGCTTTCATCGGCGTGGGCCAGGCGCAGTGCCTGTGCGTCCAGCCGGTGTTGCAGGGCCTGCAGGGAGCGCGGGCCGAGGGGATCGTGGATCATGGTTTCGAGGATCGTGCGGCTTTCATTGCCTACATTAAACAGCATCGGAAGCGGATGCCCGTCAAAGATCGTGCAAGCGCCGCGATGTCGCTCACGCAACTGCTGCAATAGCTCCGAGGTCAACCGGGGTGTATCCACCGGCACCACCCAGGCAGGGCCATCGGGCATCTGCACCGCCACGCTGTACAGGCCACCCAGTGGCCCGCAGCGCGTGATCTGGTCCGGCACGCCGCCGAACGCCGGATAGCGTCCGCTGACCCAGACCCGATCTGCCCCGGCCAGCCGCAACGTGCCGCGCATGTGCTCCAGCAGCGTGCGCCCCTGCCAGGGCAGCAGCGCCTTGTCACGGCCCATCCGGCTGGACAGGCCACCGGCCAGCACGATGCCGGCGATGGGCGTTTTCACGCGGGAAACCCGACCACGCCATGCGTGACCGCTCCTGTCGGGCGCGAGGGGAAGGCTCCATCCACGCATGGCGTGGATCTACCCGAGTCAATGATGATCATGCGCCGGTTCACCGTCGGCGTGGCACAGCGTGCAGCCTTCGCTCCACTCGCTGTCGCCGTCCTCGTAATGTTCCTGCTTCCAGATCGGGCACTGGTGTTTCACCGCCTCGATCAACTGCCGGCACGCGCGGAACGCTTCATCACGGTGCGGGCTGCCCGCAGCCACCACCACCGCAACATCGCCAATGCCCAGGCGGCCCTTGGCATGCGCCACATACAGCTTCAGCTTCGGCCCGAACGTCGCTTCGATCTCCGCCGCAAAGCGCTGGATCTCGTTCAGCACCAGCGGTTCGAACAGGTCATAGGTGATGCCGGTCACCGGCCGCCCCACATTGAAGTCGCGCACCTTGCCGATGAACACATCGATGCCGCCGAATGCCGGGTCGGACACCGCCGCGATGCCTTCGGCCGGGTCGATGGCGCGCTGCGCGCGGTCCACCACCTTGGCAGTCACGTTGCTGCTCATGGCTCAGCCCCCGCTCACCGGCGGCAGGATCGCCACCTTGCCATCGGCAGGCAGCGCCTCGTGGTCACGCAGCACGCGCTGCTGGTCGGCAAAGGCCGAATAGTCCAGCAACCCGGCGCGGAAACCGGGAAAGCGCACCGGCAACAGCTCACGCAGCGCCTGGCGCAGATCGGCCACCGTGCCACCGGCCACCTCCAGCGCGATCTCGCGGCTGGCATCCAGATCGGAAAATGCACCGAACAACTGCAGATTCACCTGTTTCATCATGACTCCTGGGTTGCCAGCTGCAGCGGGTCCTGATGGCCCCAGCCCTGCACGCGCACCGGTGTGCCGGCCGCGACGAGGTCACCCTCGCCCTCCAGCACCACCCAGGCGTTGGCCTGCAGCATCGATTTCAAACGGAACGATTCCTGCCCAGACAGCACGCGCGCGCTCAAGCGCCCCTGCGCGTCCACGTCCACCCGCGCACGCGCGTGGAAGCGCAGGCCCGGCGGTTTGCGCACATCGGCCTGCAACGGCAGCTGCAGCAGCGGCTCTGCGACCAGGCCCAGCAGGCGACGCAACACCGGTTCAACGAAGAAACGCTGCCCCACCGCCGCCGACACCGGGTTGCCCGGCAGGCCGAAATACAGCGCGCCATCGGGCAGCACTGCAAACAGCAGCGGCTTGCCCGGGCGGATCGCCACCTTGTGGAACACGATGCGGGCGCCGCGGGCGCGCAGCGCATCGGGAATGAAGTCGTAGCGGCCGGCCGACACCGCGCCGGTGCTGATCAGCACCTTCGCACCCGCAGCCAGCGCGTCGTCCAGCACCGCATCGAAGGCAGCCACGTCATCGCCCACCGTGCCCTGCCACACCACCTCGGCACCGGCGGCCTGCAGGCGGCTGATCAGATAGGGCCGGTTGCTGTCACGGATCTGTCCGGACTCCAGCGCCTGCGCCGCTTCGGTCACCAGCTCCTTGCCGGTGGCAATGACCGCGACCTTCGGCCGTGCCACCACCGCCACCTCGGCCACGCCGATGGCGTGCAGCAGGGTGCGTGCATTGATGTCCAGCGCCTGCCCGGCCTGCAGCACGCGCTCGCCTTCTTCCACGTCCTGTCCGCGCAGGCGCACGTTCTGGCCAGGTTTCACCCCGCTCTTCAACGCAATGCGGGTCGGGCGACCCTGCTCGCTGGCAAGGATCTCCACGTTCTCGATCGGCACCACCGTATCCAGCCCAACCGGCATGCGCGCGCCAGTCATGATTTCCCAGGCGCCGTCGCCGCCCTCGGCACCGACGTCGCCCGCCGCCTGCCAGCCCTGCACCACAAATTCGGTATCGCTTTCGAACGGCGTGCCATTGGCGCGCAGCGCGAAGCCGTCCATCGCCGAGTTGTCGAACGGCGGCAACGACTGCCCGCTGATGATGTCCGTGGCCAGGATGCGACCCGCAGCCTCATGCAATGCCAGCCGCTCGGCCGGCAGCGGTGCAGCCGCTTCCATCAGATGCTGCAGTGCTTCGCTGTAGGCAATCATGCGTGGCCACCGCCATCGACCATCGCCAATGCGTGGCCCAGCACCGGCGCCAGAATGTCCAGGCACTGCGCGGCCGCACGCGGGCTGCCCGGCAGCGCAAACACCAGCATGTCATCCAGCTGCACCACCTCGGCCCGGCTGAGCCAGGCCATCGGCGTGTGCTGCGCACTCAACGCGCGCACCATCTGCGCCAAGCCGTGCACCGGTCGCGCATTCAACGAACGCAGCGCCTCCGGGGTCAAGTCGCGCGGGCCTAGCCCGGTGCCGCCGGTACACAGGCACAGGCGTACGCCCTCGCCCGCCAGCGCACGCAGCCGGCCCGCAAGCGGTTCGACACCATCGGGCAGTACCTCGACAGCCACCACCTCGCCACCGAGCGCCTGCAGCCCGCTCACCAGCTTCGGGCCGGACTCGTCGGCATAGCTACCCTCGCTGGCACGATCACTCAGGGTGATCACCGCGCAGGCCGCACCGCTCAGGCCCTTCGGCGGGCGCGGTCTGAAGCGCTCGCGCTCACTCTCGTCCATGCCTTCAGGGTGCAGCCACAGGCCGCGCTTGCCGCCTTCCTTGAACAGCAGGCGGATGCCCTCGATGCGCAGTGCCGGCTCCACCGGCTTGCTCAGGTCGTACAGGGTCAGCAGTGCCGCGTTGACGCCGGCAAGCGCCTCCATCTCCACACCGGTGCGGGCCTCGCTGGCGCACTCGCACCACACGCGTATCGCCTGCCGCTCCGGCACCGGCGCGCAGTACACCTGCACCAGTTCCAGCGGCAACGGGTGGCACAGCGGCATCAGCATCGAGGCCATCTTGGCGCCCTGCAGCCCGGCGATCTCGGCCATCACCAGCGCATCGCCCTTGGGCAACCGGCGCTCGACAATCAGCGGGTAGGCCACTGGCCCGGCATGCAGCTCGCCCACCGCTACCGCGCGGCGGCGGGTAACGCGCTTGTCACGCACATCGGCCATGTGGAAGGCCGCAGTCAATTCACCACTCATCGTGTTCCTCATCCTCCAATCGAAGCCAGATGCGGGGTCAACCCGGTCTGTCCCTGGTGCAATCCGTGCCCGGCCGCTTTCAGGCCAAGCTGTGTGGTGATGCGTGCCAGCAGCGCGTCCTGGTCGTCGTCGCTCTGCAACAGCGGGCGCAGCGGCACGCCGAATTCGCCGAACAGGCACAGCCGCAGGTCACCCTTGGCGGTCACCCGCAGGCGGTTGCAGCCCTTGCAGAAGTCACGCGAGTACGGGGCGATGATGCCCACCGTGCCGCGATGCTGCGGGTGGCTGAACTCGCGCGCCGGGCCGGCATCGTCCGCGCGCGGGCGCTCGTGCCAGCCAGCGGCCAGCAGCTGTTCGATCACCACATCGGCGCGCAGATGGTGGCGCTGGAAATAGGCTTCGTTGTCGCCGGTGCGCATCAGTTCGATGAAGCGCACGCTGAAAGGGCGGTCGCGCAGGAACGCCATCCACTGCGGCAGCTCGTCGTCGTTCAGGCCGCGCAGCAGCACCGCATTGAGCTTGATGGCTGGCAGGCCCAATGCCTGTGCCATCTCCAGCCCCTGCTGGATTTCCGGCAGGCGGTCATGGCCAGTGATGGTGCTGAAGCGCTCGCGCTGCAGGCTGTCCATGCTCACGTTCAGCGCGGTCAGGCCGGACCGGTGCCAGCCCGGCAGGCGCCGCGGCAGCAGCGTGCCATTGGTGGTGATGGCCACCTTGCGGATGCCCGGCACGGCCGCCACCGCAGCGATGATTTCGTCCAGATCCCTGCGCAGGCTGGGCTCGCCCCCGGTCAGGCGGATCTTGGTCATCCCCAGCATGGCAAAGGCACGCACCAGGCGCGCGATCTCGTCCACCGCCAGGAAGCGCGGGCGGCCGTCGGCCTGGTAGCCATCGGGCAGGCAATAACTGCAACGGAAGTTGCAGGCCTCGGTCAATGACAGGCGCAGATACGGGAAGCGGCGTCCGAACCCGTCGGTGAGTTGGCTCATGGCTGTTTCACTCCTGAGCCCACCATGCCGCTGGGCGCCTGAACAGGTTGTCGACCCGAGCCCTCAGAGTGCGCCGGAGCGCTGGAAGCGTCAACCCGGAGCTCGACTGCGGTGGCGCTGGAGGGTACGGCCTTCAACCCTGTCGTTTTCGAACCGGCTGCTACGTCTCGCTTCTTCACTCAATCACGACACCTGTCGCAGATTGCCTGGTCGCGGTGGGTCATCGCGGCAGCCAGCAGTGCCGGTACTTAACAGCGTGGTTCAATGCCGAAAGCGTCTCCAATCGTGAGCTATTTGCAACTCTTCTGATTGGCATTGCACAGCGACGCGGGCTCAGATGGCGTGCCACCGAAAACGGGTGGCCGGGCTTCGAATCCCCGTGATGCTCTATGCGTTGTTTACGCTTGCCAGCCGGCGTCACCTTGCGTGGCGCCGGCTGGCAATCCGTCTGCCGGCTATGGCGGGCGGTGCGTGGGGGCTTGATGCCCGCCGGTGTATGCGTAGAGCTCCGGGATTCGAACCACGTACCGTCCGCCACCTTTCTGTGTGGCGGCTACCGATTGCCTTGCACGGAGCCTCGCCATGAACGGATCTGACCTGCCTCACCTGCACGCCTACAGCGACCCGGCCAACGCCGATGACCTGGCAGAGGCTGTGCCCTGTGCGGATGCGAACACCCTGAGTGCCAACCTGAGACGCATCGGCAAAGGCGCCGCCGCCGGGGGGCAGCCCTGGCCGGAGCGACACCAGCTGCCCGGGCGCTGCATGGCGCTTGCCGATTCGGATTGCGCGTTGGCCGGGTTGCGGGTGGTACAGGAAGTGCTGCTGGCGGCAGAGCGGACCCGGCAGAACGGCGAGCCCGAGGACTACGTGGGCGACCGGGTGATGGAGGGGCTGATGCTGGCGTGCCTGGCGTTGAGTGCGCAGGCTGTGGGGCGGTTGCAGGTGAGCGAGTAGTCGCTTCTGCCGATGTCGTAATTGCCCCGGACTCCCCCTTCCTCTCGCCCGCGCAATTATGACGCTCTTCCCACTATCCTCGGTCCTGTGACCGCTCCACGCCGCCACGCATCTTCTTTGCCTTTTGCGGGCACGACAATGCTGACAGGGCAGATAAGGGTAGCGAAATCGCTCAACCCCTCAGTCTTGGGCAGATGGAGACATCAGAAGGTCAATGAAAATCATCAAGAGCACTTTGGCGTTGCTCGTCGCAGCCGGTTGCTGTTCCGCGCCCTACGCAGTGCACGCGTATCAGCTGGCGAAAGAAGAGGCAGATGTCAGGCTGGTAGACGGCATCCCTGCCATCTGCATTCCGCAAAAAGCATGGCGGTCGTTTCCGGTTTCAAGCCTCCTGCTGATGGAGCCCCATACACTCCATACAGGAAGGTGGGCCATCAGTCTTAAGGACGATGCCAAGCCGATGAAACTCAGGCCTGGCAAGTGCATTTCATATAGTTCAATGCCTGACGGGTACCAGCACGACCCAGACGAAGACGATGCGGAGAATTTCCATTTCAGATTGAACACGCTCTACTATTTCCAAATGGGGCGAGACATTCCAATTCTCTGGTACATGCCTACTGCAATATACGAAGCGACATTCTGCTTCAAGGAGGATGCCAATGGCGTCCTCAGCATTCATAAGGAGTCAGCATGCCAAGACTCCAGCAGATGAGATCTTCCATCGCAACAACAGTTCTTGCACTCCTGTTTCTCAGCGGCTGTCAACTCGCTCGCAACAGCACTCTTTCACCCAAGCCAGAGGCTGGCACGATCCAGGTGACGATCAAGGTGCCAGAGGAGCTTGTAGCGAGAGACATGCAGGTGATCTACCGCTCGACGAAATGCACCACGACGTACCGTTCCATGCTGGATTGGGAGAAGCGCACGCGAGACAATTATGCGGGACTTCATCTTCAACCTGTACGTCGGCCCGGAACAGACCTTTACGAGGCCACGCTGGCAGTGAATGGAGGCGGAGCGTGCCGCTGGAGACTCAGCAACGCGATTTTTGGCGTCAGTTACAGAGATCCATCCAAGTTTGGCAGCGACGTGAAATTGGGCGCGGGAGGCGGCCTCATCGTAATGTTTGATGAATCTGCCTCCGCACACGGCGGCCCCAACTTCAAAGCCAGCATCAGCGCTGAAGGCGTCGCCTCAGTGAAGCAGAACTATTACCCTTGGTTGCACGAACGCTTTCTTGGCGGAGATAGAAAGAGCATCAGCCTGACGACGGACGCAGACATATTCATCAGGTTCCGAGCACCGAACGCACGTGCAGTCCACTTTGAACCTATCTTCCATCCCCAGTTCCTCGTCCGATCCATTGGTCCCAAGGTGAAGCGAAAAGGCGAAAGCACAGTGTTCCTTTACCCAGACGGCAGTCATTCGACGGAGTCCCGGACCGAGCCTAGTTTCAAGAAACTTGAAGCCATGCGGCAGGCTGCTGAGGCGAGGCTCTAGGCTGGCCTCGCTGAAGTTGGCGCGGGAGCCGACAACACTAATCCCTGTCGGCAAAGCCATCACCACGACCACACTGTTTCACCGCGCTCATGCCAGTCACCATCAACCACCACGAGCAGCAGAATCCTGATTCCGCAACCGCGCCGCAAAATACCGCGTAGGCGATTGCCCCAGCGCCTTCTTGAACATCGTGATGAACGCCGTCACCGATTCATAGCCCAGGGTTTCAGACACCCGCTGCACAGCCGCGCCGCCGGCAAGCTCGCGAATCGCAACCAGCAGATGCAGCTGCTGCCGCCAGCGCCCGAACGACAGTCCGGTTTCCCGATCAATCAGCCGCGTCAACGTGCGCTCACCCAACGCCAGGCGCTTGGCCCACTCGCTGATGGTGCTGCGATCGGCCGGATTGGCCGACAGCGCCGCAGCCAGCGCACGGATCTTGGGGTGGTCGCTCACCGGCAGGTACAACCGCTCGGCCGGCATCTGCACCAGTTCGTCCAGCAGCACTCGCGCCAGGCGATCGGTGTGCCCGCCGCGCGGGTAGTCCTGCGGCGCATCGGCCAGGTGCAGGATCATCTCGCGCACCATCGGCGAGATCGACAGCGTCACGCAGTGCAGTGGCAGGTCGACAACGCCCGGCTCGACGAACAGATAGCACAGGCGGGCGTTGGCGGTGGCCCGGTTGCTGTGCGGCATGCTGCCCGGAATCCACACGCCGCACTGTGGCGGCACGATCCACAACGCATTGGCCACCTCGCAGGTCACCGCGCCATGAAGTGCCAGGATCAGCTGTCCCTTGCGGTGGTTATGCACTGGAATCTCGGCATCGTGGTCGGCCACCTGCAGGCGGCTGGCCACTGCCGGCCGATCCGTCGCGTCCGGGTCCAGATCAAAGCCAGGCAGTGAAATGCGAGTCATTCTCGATGACCGGATTCAGCGATAGAGTGACATTCTAGCGAAATTCGGCGGCGGGGCTCGCTGAATACGATGGCGCCATGCACATCCCCGCCCCTACCCGCCCTTGGCTTTCGCGCCCCATCGCGCTGTTGACGTCGCCCGCATTGAAGGGCGACGGCGAAGCGGTGCTGTTCTCGCTCAAATGCCTGCTCGCCGCGATCCTCGGGCTGTATGTCTCGCTGCGCATCGGCCTGACCCGCCCGTTCTGGGTGATCGGCACTGTGTACCTGGTGTCGCAGCCGATGTCCGGCGCGACACTCAGCCGTGGCCTGTTCCGGCTGCTGGGAACGGTCGGCGGTGCGGTTGCTACGGTGCTGCTGGTGCCGCGGTTCGCCAACGCGCCGATGGTGTTGAGCGTGGTACTGGCCGCCTGGATGGGCCTGTGCCTGTATTTGGCCATGCTTGACCGCACACCGCGTGCGTACGCCTTCCTGCTGGCCGGGTACACCACCAGCCTGATTGGTTTCCCGGCGGTGATGGTGCCCGATGACGTCTTCACCATCGCCATCACCCGCGTGCAGGAAATCTCCATCGGCATTCTTGCGGCGACGCTGGTCCATGGCCTGCTGTGGCCACGCCGGGTCTCGCCGCGTGTGCACGCGCGCGTGGCATCGATCCTCGCCGATGCGGAGCGCTGGACGCGGGACATGCGCGCTGGCGCAAACGAAACGGTACTGGCTGCGGATCGCTCCAAGGTAGCCGCGGACCTCCTCGACCTGCACACGCTGTCCATCCACCTGCCGTTCGACAGTGTGCACGGCGTCGCCCAGGTGCAGATCCTGCGCGCACTGCATGACCGGATGCTCGATGTGCTGATGCTGTCCAGCGCCGTGGACGAATCACTGGCCCAGCTGCGCGCGCAGCCCGCTGGCACGGCGCACACCACTTGGCAGGAATTGATGCGTGCAGATCTCTGCGCACGTCAGGCCGAACTCGATGCTGCGCATCACGACTGCCGGCTGCTGGAAGAGCAGCTGCACGCTGCCCGCCCGGACTGGCGCCGGCATGTGCCCGCGCACCTTGCCAGGAAGGCGAGCGGTCATGTGCTGCATCGTGACCACCGGATCGCCCTGCGCAGCGCCTTGGGTGCCTTCGTTGGCATCGTACTGGCCTGCGCGCTGTGGATCATTACCGCGTGGTCCGATGGTGCAACCGCCGTCTCCATCATCGGTACGGCCTGCGTGTTGTTCGGGACCACCGAGGCACCTGCCGGGCATGTCATGCGCTATCTGATCGGGTCGACCATCGGCGTGGTCATCGGGCTGTTCTACGCGCTGGTTATCTTTCCGGGCCTGTCCGATTTCGTCGGCCTGGCCATGGCACTGGCGCCGGCACTGCTGGTGTGTGGCTCGTTCCTCGCCCGCCCGCCGTTCATCATGGGCGCATTGGGGGTAGTGCTCACCTTCCCCCTCATCGCCGGGTTGGGCGCCACCAATGCCACCCACATCGCGGGCGCGCTCAACAGCAGCGTCGCGCTGTTCGTGGGTACGGCGGCGGCGCTGTGCAGCATGTCGCTGTTGCAGACGCTGGACAGCAATCGCAGCCGCGCGCGCCTGCAGGATGTGATCCGGCGGGACATCGCACGCCGCGCCGCCGGGCAGGTGCGAAATGCCAGCGACTGGACAAGCCGCATGGTGGATCGGCTTGCGCTGCTTGCCCCTCGCCTGCGCGGCCATCCGGATGCAGCCCCCACGTTGCGGACGCTGTTTGCGGACATGCGCGCGGCCAGTGCCGTGGCCGAACTTCGCGTAATTGGCGGGGCGTTGAGTGATCGCCGCAGCCACGACTGCCTGGCGCAGTTGCTGCACAGCGCGTCGGCCCACTTCCGTATCCGTACCTCCACATGCCGCACAGTGGATACGCGGCTGCTGGAATCACTCGAGCGCACACGCGAGGTGATCATCGCTGGCAACAACGGCGCATCCGAACGTGTTCTTCCGCTGCTCTGCGGCCTGCGCCGCGACCTGATCGCTCCGTTGATCGTACATGGGGACTGAGTCGATGTTCTCCGATATCTCCATTGACGGCGTCTTCGTTCCCGGCCTGCTGGCGGTGGCACTCATCGCACTGGCGCTGTCGATGATGGCCTCGCGGCTGCTGGCAAGCCTCGGCCTTTACCGGCTGTTCGCCTATCGCCCGCTGGTGGGCCTTTCGCTGTTCGTGATCCTGGCGGAGCTGCTGATCCAGCTCGCGCCCCTGCTTGAGAAACTGAAATGAAGCACCTGTTGAGTGTCATTGGACGCTGGAGCGCAACGCTCTGCCTGTTCGTCGTTGCCGTCATCGCGGCCCTGTCCCTGTGGAACCGTTACGAAACGCAGCCGTGGACGCGCGACGGCCGCGTGCGCGCGGACGTGATCCGCGTGGCGTCGGACATGGGCGGGCTGGTCACCCAGGTGCTGGTGCAGGACAACCAGCGGGTGAAAGCCGGGCAGCTGCTGCTGGTGCTGGACCAGCCGCGCTACGCCGCCGCGCTGGACAAGGCCGATGCCGCAGTGAGCAGCGCGCAGGCCACGCTTGCCCTTGCCCGCCGTGAATCGAAGCGGGACATCGCGCTGGGCAACCTGGTGGCTTCGGAAACGCGGGAACGCAATGCCGCCAAGGTCGATACCGAAGTGGCCGGTCTTGCACAGGCCCGTGCGGAGCGGCGGGTGGCGCTGCTGAACGTGCAGCGCACCGAAGTGCGCGCCAGTGCCGATGGCATCGTCACCAACCTCGACCTGCACCCGGGCGACTTCCTGCAGCCGGGTGCCCAGGCGCTGGCGCTGATCGACGGCGCCAGCCTCCGGGTCGAAGGCTATTTCGAAGAAACCAAGCTCAACTGCATCAATGAAGGCGATGCCGCTGTCGCCCGCCTGATGGGCGATGGCCGCGACGTGCATGGGCATGTGGAGAGCATCGCCGCCGGCATTGCCGACGATCAGCGCGCGAGCACCCACAACCTGCTGCCATCAGTTGCGTCAACGTATACCTGGGTGCGGCTGGCGCAGCGGATACCGGTGCGCATCCACTTGGACGACGTGGCACCGGATACACGCCTGATCGTCGGCAGAACCGCCAGCGTGACCATCACTCCGCGCGCGCAGGGAGCCTGCAAGTGATCGGTACCGCATCACGCGTGGGCGTGCTCGCCTGTGCGCTGTCGCTGGCCGGCTGTGTGTCCGGCCCGGACTACACGCTGCCGGCCAACGCGGTTGCCGCCGCGCCGGCAGCTCGCCGCGCATTCGTATCCAGCCACCAAGCGGCCTACGCACAGACCGAGCTGCCGGACCGATGGTGGCAGCTGTATGACGATCCAGGGCTCGATGCCTATGTCAGCGAAGCACTGCGGGCCAACACCGATCTGCGCGCGGCCGATGCCAACCTGCGCCGCGCCACAGCGGTGGTGCTGCAGTACCGGGCCGAGCGCTCGGCAAGCACCGACGCAGATGCATCGGCCACACTGGCCCATGCCGGGGGATATACCTCGCCCACCTCGCCACCGCAGGTGTATGCGCTCGGCATCCACCTGTCCTACCCACTGGATCTGGCAGGTGGCATCCGCCGCGGTATCGAGGCTGCCAGCGCCGATGCAGAGGCTGTCGCTGCAGCAAGTGACCAGGTGCGGGTGGTGGTCGCCGCCGCTGTCACCCGCGCCTATGTCGGCATCTGTTCGACCAACCTCACCCTGGCGGCGACGCAGCGGGTGCTCGCTACGCAGCGCGCTACGCTGGACGCCACCACCCGCTTGGCGGCCGGCGGACGCGGAACCGAGTTCGACGTAAGCCGGGCGCGCGCGGCGGTCAACCGCAGCGCGGCGGCGGTGCCGCATCTGGTTGCCGAGCGGCAGGCGGCCCTGTTCGCGCTGGCGGCGCTGATGGGACGCGTACCAGCCGACTATCCGCAGGACGTCGCCAACTGCCAGCAACCGCCGCGCCTGCAGCAGCCGGTTCCGGTCGGCGATGGTGGCCAGCTGATCCAGCGCCGCCCAGAAGTCCGCGCGGCCGAGCGCAGCCTGGCGGCCGCCACCGCGATGATCGGCGTGGAAACTGCAGCCCTGTACCCGCAGGTAAGCATCGGCGCGTCCGCCGGCACGGCAGGTTCATTCAAGCAGCTGCTGAACAGCGACAGCGTCGGCGCGTCCTTCGGACCGCTGCTGTCGTGGCGCTGGCCGAACCGCCGCGCAACCCACGCACGGATCGACGCTGCCGGGGCCAACGCCGATGCTGCGCTGGCATCGTTCGATGGCGTGGTGCTGGACGCGCTGCGGCAGACCGAAACCGCGCTGTCGGCCTACGCGCAGGAGATCGATCGCGAGCACAGCCTTGCCCTCGCCCGCGACGACGCGGCACATGCCAGCGATCAGGCTGGGCAGTTGTACCGGTTCGGCAGGATCGACTTCATCGACGTGCTGTCTGCCGAGGCCGCGCTGGCCGATGCAGAGTCCGCGCTGGCAGCATCGCGCGCGCAGCTGGGGGATCGTCAGGTGGATCTGTTCCTGGCGCTGGGTGGGGGCTGGGCGGCAGGCACAACGCCCGACGCGCTTGATCGCTGAACCGCGCTCAATCGTGAGCGGCTGGCCTGTGAAACCAGCCGCTCCCGCACTGCCATCGATGTTGCGGCCCTGGGCCTACTTCGGCATCAGCACCGAATCGACCACATGCACCACGCCGTTGGACTGCCTTACGTCGGCCGTGGTCACCGCAGACTTGCCACCTTTGGCGTCGACCACCCAGACCTTGCCATCCTGCAGCTTCACCGTCAGCGCTTCACCCTGCACCGTTTTCAGCGTGCTGCTGCCACCGTGGCTGCGCGCTGCTGCGGTCAGCTGGGTGGAGGTGTAGGTGCCCGGCACCACGTGATAAGTCAGGACCTGGGTCAGCTTGGCCTTGTTTTCCGGCTTCAGCAGCGTTTCCACGGTGCCTGCGGGCAGCTTGGCGAACGCCTGGTTGTCCGGAGCAAATACGGTGAACGGACCCTTGCCGCTGAGCGTGTCAACGAGCCCGGCCGCCTTCACCGCAGTCACCAAGGTGCTCAGGTTCTGGGCGGTGGAGGCGTTTTCGACAATGGTCTTGTTCGCGTACATCGGCACGCCACCCACCATCGGGTTGTCGGCGGCAAAGGCGGCCGGGGCAGTTGCGCAGGCAACCGCGACGGTGGCGGCAAGGGTCAGGCGCTGGATCTGGGTACGCATGTTCGTGTCCTCGTTGATAGCCCAACCGGGCTGGGAAATGCGCAGCGTTCGCTGCCATCACTGCACCGCCTTGCAGCCATGCGGGAATGCAGGGCATCCGTAGCAGCAGGGCAACAGCGTTGCGTGCATGAGGGCATACGCCGCAAGCCGATGGCCGGATGCATCGTCTGGCGCTGGGGCAGTGAACGGTTCAACAAGGTGCGTGCCACGTCGTGAGGATGTTCACGGGATCGTGATGCGCTGAAGAGCGGAGAGTTGCCGTGATCGGCTGTCCAAGCAGAGGGGCGCTGCTTCAGCTTTCGCCGCTGGCCCTGAGCTGGGCACTCAACAGACGTGTCAGGGTCCTGCGTGCCAACCAGCCCTGCAGTTGCTTGGCCTTGATGGTCTTGGCCATGAGGCAGGGCGCGCCTTCCACGGTGTGGTCGATGTGGTAGCAGCGCGAGGCGCCACAGAGCTCGGCCTGGCTGGCGGTCACGATGACCACGGTCACCTCCAGGCTGGTGAAGGCGATATCCGCCTTGATGTCCGGGTTCTCAGTGCCGGCACGGTCAATGAGCGTGCGGAAGCGGCCCAGGTCGCGTTCTCCGCCGCTGCTGAGCGGCCCCACGTTGGTGGCGCGCCGGATGTCCTCCTCCTCTCCGGGGACAGCGTTGTTCCAATGTTCAGTGCGCTCGGGAATGACTGCGCGGACGACCTTGCCGCCCGGCTCGATCAGATCGATGACCACATCCAGCAGATACACCGGCTCCAACCCAAGGTTGGTCACAAAACAGTGCGCATCCAGATGCTTGCCCGCACCGGAGGTGATCAGAATGGATGGCCGCTGCTGGCGGCGGTAGCTGCGCAGGAACACGCTCAGATAGACCACCCAGATCAGCGCCGTTACGCAGGTCATGGCGGCGGTGATCAGAGGTGCAAGGTGAAGCAGATTCTGGAGCATTCCCGATGGTGTCTCACGCAGCTTCGCTGGAGAGAACATCATCGCGATTGCATCGCTCGCGGGCCGTGAAGCCATGCTCGTGGCGAAGACGGCACCTCTGCGCGGTTGCCCGCTGGCGTCGGTGCCCGGCTTGGTCGACGCGTCCAACAGTCGTCGTCAGCGGGCAGAAGGAGCTGACTGGCCCGGCTGCGCACTGCAACGGCCGAGCAAAGGCTCGGCGCCGCAATGCGGTACTCGATCAGTTGGCCAGGGCGAAATCCAACCCCGCGCACACCGCCGCCACCTGGGCGTCGTTGCATTCCTGCGGGTTGGTGCGCGGGCTGTCCGGGTACACCTCGGTGGTGGTGGCATACAGCGCATCGGTGAAGCCGGCACATGCACCAATGGAACGCGACTCGCCCCACACCACGCCCAGCGACTGCAGCGGCATGCCCACCAGATTGCCTTCGGCGTCGGCCGGGGCAATGTGGGTGATCGGAGCCACGGCGGCGATCAGCGCCTTCTGGAATTCGTGCTGCGGGTCTTCGCTGTTGCCAATCACATAGAAGCCATCGGGAATGGTGTCGCGCTCGAACGGCTTGCCGTCGCGGGCGCAGCGGGCCGGGTCGAACTCGTGCAGATCGCTGTCGGTGGTCTCGTGCAGGTCCAGGTGGACCCGGATGTTGGCCTTGCGTTCGGCCACCCAGCGCATCAGCGAGGCGGCTTCCTCGATCAGGCCGCCGTCACGGAAGCTGCGGTTGGGATCGATGGCGTTGGGGTTCCAGCGCTGGATGCGCTCATAGCCCCACGGGCTGACGCACGGGGCCACGATCAGGTTGAAGCGGCCCAGGTATCGCTCGGCGTGCTGCTCCAGGAACTGCAGGGCGCCATGCACGCCGCTGGTTTCGTAGCCATGCACGCCGCCGGTGACCAGCGCGGTCGGCAGGGCCGGGTTCCAGTCGTGGTTCACCACCGCAAACAGCGGGTAGTGGTCCGGGGCGTAGTCCAGCTGGCCGTACTGCACCACGTCGAAGCGCTCGTCCAGCCGCTCCAGCGCGGTCACCACGTCTTCGTGGTAGCTGCGCTGCCGCTGCTGGCGGGCCCGCCACTGCGCGCGTTCGGCGTCGCCCCAGGGCTGTCCGGGGGTGCCGATCGGGTAGAACTGCGCAACGGTCATCTCAAGCTCCAGAAGTCGGGGTGCGGTGGTACAGCCGACCATTTTAAGCCTTGTGGCCCGATCGGTGCTGCCCCTCGCCCCCGCCTTCATACGGCCGGCCTCATCTGGTTGTAAAATCAACGGTTTTTGGCCCCCACCCCCTTGATGGCGAACGCAGCGCAGCCGGTCGTGGATGGACCGGACTTCCTCCGTCTGCTCGCCCGTCTCAGCGACGGCGCGATGCCGGCCTCCAGTCCCGCCCTGACCGATCGCCTCGGCCAGTGGGTGGACTGGAGCCGTGCCGTGGCCCTTGCCGGGGCGCTGGATGGCCGCCTGGCTGAACCGGCCGAGGCCGCCGAAGCGCTGGATGACCTGCTGGCCGATTGCGCCCAGGCCGAAGCGAGCCTGTTGGCCTCGCTGAGCGAGGATGCCGAGGCCGAGCGGCTGCTGGACCTGGCCGAGGCCGCCGCCGCGCCGAACTTCGCTTCGTTGCGGCAGCGCTACCGGGTGCTGCAGCAGGCCATCCAGACCGCTACCGGCCGCCTGCGCGGCCGCCTGCGCGACCAGCTGGTGCAGGCGTCACCGGAGCTGGCGCGGCTGGCCGAGGTCGATGCGGTGATGGAACAGACCTTGAGCCCGCGCGAGCACAGCCTGCTTGCCACCGCCCCGGCGGTGCTGGGTGCCCGATTCGAACGCGTGCACGGCCAGCCCGGCTGGCGCGCGTCCTTCCGCCACGACATGCGCACGCTGCTGCTCGCCGAGCTGCAACTGCGCTTCCACCCGATCCAGGGGCTGCTTGCCGCCCTGCGCTCACACTGACCGGAACACCATGTCCAGAACTGTTTTCCACGTCCTTGTCTTCCTTGCTGGCCTGCTGGCCGTGTGCTGGATCGGCGTCGGCTATGTCTCGGTGCACCCGCTGGGTGCAGCCGTGGCAGCGATCATCGCAGCCTGCTACATCGCCGGTGGCGTGGAGCTGTACCGCTACCGGCAGGCCAGCAATGGCCTGCGCGCCGCACTCGCTGACCTTTCGCTGGCCAAGGAAAGCCTGGCACCGTGGCTGGAGCGTGTGCCGCTGGGCCTGCGCAATGCCGTGCGCCTGCGCGTGGAAGGCGAACGCACCGCCCTGCCCTCGCCGGTGCTGACGCCCTATCTGGTAGGCCTGCTGGTGCTGCTGGGCATGCTCGGCACGCTGCTGGGCATGATGGACACCCTGCGCGGCACCGGCCTGGCGCTGCAGAGCGCCACCGACATGGCGGCCATCCGCGGCTCGCTGGCCTCGCCGGTGCAGGGCCTGGCGGTGGCCTTCGGCACGTCCATCGCCGGCGTGGCCAGCTCGGCCATGCTGGGCCTGCTGTCGGCACTGCTGCGCCGTGACCGCCTGCAGGTGGTGCAGCAGCTGGACCGCGCCATCGCCACTGACCTGCATCCGTATTCACAAGCCTGGCAGCGTGCCGAGTCGCTGCGCCTGCTGCAGTCGCAGTCTGCGGCGCTGCCTACGCTGATCGATCGCCTGCAGGCGATGACCAGCACCTTCGAACAGCACAGCGCGGCCGCCAATGAGCGCCTGCTGGCCGGTCAGGCCGAGTTCCTGACGCAGAGCCAGGCGTTGCAGGAACGCCTGGCGACCTCGCTGCAGCAGTCGCTGCGCGAGGGGGCCGAAGCCAGTGCTGCGGCCATTGGTGGCGCGCTGCAACCGATGGCCGAAACCACCTTGGCCGGTCTGGCCAGCCACGGCCAGGCGCTGCATTCGCGTGTCGAACAGGCCGTGCAGCAGCAGTTGAATGGTCTGGCCGAGGGCTTCGAGCGCAGCCGCGTGGCGACCGAAGCGAGCTGGGCCAAGGTAGTGGCCGAGCAGACCGGCGCGCAGCAGGCGCTGGTTGCCGAACTGCGCCAGCATCTGCAGTCCTTCAGCGAAGGCCAGAGCACGCAGGGTGAAGCCCTGGTGGCACGCATCGGCGAGCGCCTGCAGGCCGATGCCAGCAGCAACGCCGAGGCCTGGCGCGCTGCTGCCGAACAGCAGCATGCATTGAACAGTGAACTGGTCGAGCGCCAGCAGCAGGCGCTGCAGCATGCCAGCAGCCACCTGGATGACCGTGCGCAGGCGCTGCTGCAGGCACTGGATGAGCGCCACGCCGCCGGCCAGTCGCTGCTGCAGGAACACGAACAACAGCGCCTGCAGGATTGGCAGGCCGCACAGGCCGCCACCGCCACGGCGCATGCCGAACTGCAGGCGGGCCTGGATGCACGCGAACAGCAGCGCCAGCTGCGTTGGGACGCGGTAAGTACCGAGCTGCAGCAGGCGCACGCGGCGTTGCAGGCCCAGCTGCTGGCAGGCGACGAACAGCGCCTGCAGCGCTGGAGCGATGCGTTGCAGAGCGTTTCGGCCGATCTGGCCGAGCGCCTGCAGGCCAATGGCCAGCGCCTTGCCGAACAGCAGCAGCAGGTCTGCGACACGTTGGCACAGACCGCGCAGCAGATCGGCGAGAACGGCCGTGCCCAGGCCAGCGCCACGCTGGCCGAAGTGTCCACCCTGCTGCAGACTGCGGCCGCGGCACCGAAGGCAGCCGCCGAGGTCATCAACGAACTGCGCAGCACCCTGTCCGAAAGCCTGGTGCGCGACAACAAGATGCTGGAAGAACGCGGCCACCTGCTGGCCACCGTGCAGACCCTGCTGGACGCGATCAACCACGCCTCGCACGAGCAGCGCACCGCTGTGGATGCACTGGTCGGAGGCTCGGCCGAACTGCTGGAACGCGTCGGTAGCCGTTTCAGCGACCATATCGCGGCCGAGACCGGCAAGCTCGATGGCATCGCCACGTTGCTCAATGGCAGTGCCGGTGAAGTGGGCCAGCTGGCCGGCACCTTCGGGGCTGCCGTCGAGCAGTTCGGCACCGCTTCGGCAGAGCTCTCCGGGCGCCTGGAGCAGATTGGCGGTGCGCTGGACGCCTCGCTGGCGCGCAGCGATGAGCAGTTGGCGTACTACGTGGCACAGGCGCGCGAGGTGGTCGACCTCAGCCTGCTGTCGCAGAAGCAGGTGATGGAAGAACTGCAGCAGCTGGCCGCGCGCCGCGGCAAGGCCGGCAGCGCATGAGCGACGAGCTGGAGGTCGACGGCGGCTCACACGCCCCGATCTGGGCGGCATTCGGCGATCTGATGTCGGTGCTGCTGGGCGCGTTCGTGCTGATCCTGGTCGGCGTGGTCGCCGTGCAGCTGGAGTTGTCGCAGCGCCTGGACCAGGAGGTCAAGCAGCGCCAGGCCGAAGCCAAGCGCCTGCAGACGCTGGAACAGGCGCTGGCCGGCCCGCTCGCCGCCGGCCGGGTGACGCTGGTGAATGGCCGCATCGGCATCAGCGGCAGCGTGCTGTTCGCGCTGAACTCGGACCAGTTGCAGCCGGAAGGCCAGGAACTGCTGCGCAGCCTGGCCGCGCCGCTGGCGGCCTATCTCGGCACGCGCGAAGAGATCCTGATGGTCAGCGGTTTCACCGATGACGCACCGGTGCGGGAAGGCAACCGCCGTTTTGCCGACAACTGGGAGCTGTCCGCGCAGCGCTCGCTGACGGTGACCCGTACCCTGATCGCCGACGGCGTACCGGCCGATGCGGTGTTCGCCGCCGCGTTCGGCAGCGAGCAGCCGGTCAGCTCCAATGCCAACGAAGATGGCCGCGCGCGCAACCGCCGTGTGGAGATCGCGCCGATTCCCAAGCCCAAGGCTGCTGCGCCGGGCGAGAAGAACGGCAATGGCAGCTGAGTCCTCGCCTTTGGAGGGATTGCGTGCCCTGGTGCGCGACCTCGACACCGGGTCGCGATCGCTGCTGCACTACCCGCAGGTGCCGATGCTGGACGACGTGCGCCGCGAGTGGTCCGAGCTGCGCAGCGAACTGCAGGTGCGCCGCTCGCTGCGCACCGAAGCCCCGGCGGATGGTGGCCCGCTGAACTCGGCGGTGCTGGTGCAGCGCATGCTGGACACGATGCAGGCGACCAGCCCCGGGTATCTGCGCCACTTCATCGACTATGTCGATACGCTGTCGTGGCTGCAGGCGTTGCAGGATGGTGCCGCCAGCGGCGGTGATGCAGCAAAACCCAAACGCACACGCAAGCCGCGCAACGCGGGTTGACCGATACCGGTAGTGCCGGCCGCTGGCCGGCAGCCTCATGAACCCTCCGCAGCATCCTGCAGCTGCCGGCCAGCGGCCGGCACTACCCGCGCGTGATGTCCGCAGTTGACCATGTCACCAGACAGTCATCTGTCTAGCGCACCATTTTCACGATGATCGCGCGGCGCCCAAGGCGCCCGTGATCGCATCGCGTGTTTCCCCTTTCATCTGCCTGAGCTCCGCTTCCATGCGGCGGCTCGCGCTTGCCTGAGTGCCTGTTCCATGACCAAGACCCTGTTGGCTGCTGCGTTGTCCCTGGCCCTTGCACCGACCGCGTGGGCGCAGCAGGCGCCGTCGGCCACCGAACTCGATGCGGTTTCAGTCATCGGCAGTGGCGAGGCGCGCCAGGTGCAGCGCATCACCCGCGAGAACCTGGACATCCTGCCGCCGGGTACCAGCCTGCAGAAGACACTCAACCTGCTGCCCGGCGTCAACGCGCAGTCGGCCGACGCGCTGGGCACCAACGAACAGTCGATGACCCTGAGCCTGCGCGGTTTCAACTCCACCCGCCTGGGCTACACGCTGGACGGCGTTCCTCTGGGCGATGGTGCGTACAACAACTACAACGGCCTGACCATCAACCGTGCGCTGATCAGCGAGAACATGGCGGGCGCCGAACTGGCGGTGGGCATCGGCAGCCTCGGCACGCCGTCCACCAGCAACCTCGGCGGCACCATTTCCTATACCTCCGACCGACCGGCGCAGGAACTGGGCGGCCGCGTGGTGCAGACCTTCGGCAGCGATGCCAACCGCCGCACCTTCGTGCGCGTGGACAGCGGCGAATACAACGGATTCTCCGGCTACGTGTCGGGCATGAACGCCGTCTCCGACCTGTGGAACGACCAGACCGCGTACAACAAATCCACTACCAAGCAGTTCAACGCGAAGGGTGTGTGGAACTTCGGCAGCGGCCAGATCACCGGCTTCGTCGACACCTCGCGCACCAGCCAGGCGGACTACTTCTACCTGTCCAAGGACGAGATGTCCCGCGGCCTGGGCTGGGACTGGGGCGGCTACGCGCCGGACTGGAACAAGGCCGTGGCCAAGGCCTACTGCAACACCGCCAGCCTCAACGCGAAGAAGTGCGACAACAGCGGTCCGGACAAGGACGCCGACGGCGCATTCACCGCCGGGCAGATCCTGCGCGATGACAACCTGTACTACCTGGCCGGTGATTTCTTCCTGGCCGATGGCTTCAGCCTGCGGGCACTGGCTTACCACCACGATGACCGCGGCGAAGGCCACAACTGGAACAGCGGTGCGTGGTCGAACAAAGGCACCGCGCAGGAAATCCCGATCATCTTCCGCAACACCATCTACACCATCGACCGCGATGGCGGCACGCTGTCCTTCGATTGGGAGCTGGGCGCACACCGCCTCGAAGGTGGCGTCTGGTACGAACGCAATACCAGCAGCGCCGAACGCTACCAGACGGCGGTAGACGGTCCACGCGACCTCAGCGGCATGAACACCCTGCCCTCGGATGTGGGCGTGTTCGCCCAGCGTACGCGCTGGAAGACCCACCAGTTCTTCCTGAAGGACACCTGGCGCCTGCTCGATGACCGCCTGACCTTGGAATTCGGCGCCAAGAGCCCGCACGCCACCTCCGATGCGCAGGCGCTGCCGGGCGATGCGAAGACACCGATCCTGCCGAGCTCGAACAACCAGTTCGCCACCGGTTCGCTGAAGGCCAGCAGGAATTTCCTGCCCAGCGTGGGTGCCAACTTCCGCCTCAGCGAGCATCACGAAGTGTTCGCCAGCTACGCCGAGAACATCGCCATGTTCCAGGGCGGCTTCAAACTTGGCCCACAAGCGGTCAGCCAAGCCACCTGGAACGCGCAGGGCAACCTGAAGCCGGAAGAATCACGCTCGCTGGAAGCGGGCTATCGCTTCGTCACCGATACGTTGCAGGCATCGGTCGCTGCCTACAGCGTGCGCTTCGACAATCGCCTGCTGCAGTACAACCCCTGCGATTCGCGGCAGCCGGTCGGCCCCACCTGCGGCAACCGTTTCTACAATGTCGGCGGCGTCGACAGTCGCGGTGCTGAACTGACCGTGCTGTGGACACCGAACGAGCACTTCAGCTGGTACACCTCGGCATCGCTGAACCGCTCGACATATGCCTCCAACTACACCCAGACCGGCGTCGAGCAGCAGATCAAGGGCAAGATCCAGACCGACACGCCCAAGCAGCTGCTGGCCACCGAAATCACCTGGCGCGACAACGGCTGGTTCGCCAGCCTGCGCGGCAAGTACACCGGCGAACGCTTCTACACCTATACCAACGACCAGGGCTTTGGTGGCTTCACCGTGTTCGACCTGGCCGGTGGCTACGATTTCGGTCAGGTTGGCTTCGCCAAGGGCGTGCGCCTGTCGCTGAACGTGACCAACGTGGGTGACAAGCGCTACGCCAGCAACCTGGACTCGAGCGTGTTCGCCCCCAGCGACCCGGCCGGCAAGCTGTATGTGTTCCATGCGTCGGCACCTCGCCAGGTGTTCGGTACCATCGACATCCGTTTCTGATCGCCGGCCGAGGAGTCCATTGATGCCCGTTACTGCCCTGCTGTTGGTCGCGCTCTCGGTCAGCGGCTACAACGCACCGCATGAAGCCCGCGGCGTGCCACCACGCGCGGTGGACGTGGCCAGCTTCACTTACGTGGACAAGGGATTGGTCGCCGCCGGACGATTGCCGGCCGGCACCGTGGACTTCCTCGGCGATACGCTGGGCTCGTTCTCGTCGTTGGCGGTACAGCCGGGCACGTGGCGGCGCACCGCGCGTGGCTATGAAGGAGTGCTGTGGACGCTGCCCGACCGCGGTCGCAACGATCCGGAAGCCGGCCTGTTCTACGACTACGCCGGCCGCCTGGAGCGCATGCAGCTGCGCATCGACTGGCCTGCGGACACGCCAGAGAGCTTCGGCAGGCTGACGATGAAGCCGGAAAAGGGGCTGGTGCTGAAGGACTACAACGGCCAGCCATTCACCGGTGCCGACCCGGGTGATCACACCATCATCCAGCGTGGCGTTGTGCTGCCCTCGCCGGCCGTGGGCGCGGGGGCCGGCAAAGTCGCACTTGATGCCGAATCGTTGCAGTTCACTGCGGACGGCCACTTCTACATCGGCGACGAGTACACCGCCAACGTCTATTACTTCAACGCACAGGGCCAGCTGCAGGGCGTGATCGTGCCGCCGCAGGCGATCCAGCCACAACGTGATGGCAAGCCTGCCTTTGGATCGTTGGCCCCGCCACAGACCGGGCGCCGCAACAACCAGGGCGTGGAAGGCATGGGCCTGTCGCCCGACGGCACACGGCTGTTCGTTGCCCTGCAGAGCGCGCTGATGCAGGACAGCGCGGCGGGCAATGCCGCCGGCCGCATCAACACCCGCGTGCTGGTCTACGACGTGTCTGCCAACCCGACGCCGACGCAACCGGTGGGCCACCATGTGATGATCCTGCCCGCCTACGCCCACGACGGCAAAGGCAAGCTCGACCGTACCGCTGCACAGAGCGAACTGCGTGCGCTGGACAACGAGCGTTTCCTGATGCTGGCGCGCGATGGCAATGGACTGGGCAAGGAGGGCAACGACCCGATCGTCTATAAATCGGTGCTGCTGGTGAACGTGGGGCAGGCCTCCAATCTGGTGGACACGGCCTATGAGACCGGCACGGCATCGGTGCTGGCCAATCCCGCTGACGCCATGTTGAAGACCGGCATCGTGCCCGCCAACGTCAAAGAGGTGCTGAACCTGCTCGACCGGCCGCAGCTGGCCCGGGCCGGGCTGGACCTGGACACAGGGCGTGGCCCTCACCCGGGATTGCTGTCGGAGAAATGGGAGGCGATGGATGTGTTGCCGGCGCTTGATCCAGAGCACCCGAACGACGTACTGCTGCTGATCGGCAACGACAACGACTTCACCGCCCGCAACTGCCGCATGCAGGGCGAGCACTGCGACAGTGCGTACGACAACGACAACCGGGTGCTGGTGTATCGGCTCACCCTGCCGTAGTGCCGGCCGCTGGCCGGCAATCTCACAAACCCCGACACTTGGTAGTGCCGGCCGCTGGCCGGCAACTTCATGAACCTCCGGACGCACCACCTGGTTGCCGGCCAGCGGCCGGCACTACCAGATCGACCACGCGTAGGGATACTCGCCAATCTCCCTGGCCAGGCCCGCCCGAATGGGATTGCCCAGGATATACAGAGCCTGGCGATGCAACGATTCCTCTGCCCTGACCGCATGATCGAAGTACCCGGGCTGCCAGACCACCCACGATGACCGGTCAGCCGATTCAACGCCAACGCGCTGGATGACTTGAACCGACGGGCGATGCCCGACAGCCCCGACGCACGCAGTTGCAACATCCAATGCACATGATCCGGCATCACCACCCATGCCAGTGACTGGACCAGGCCTTGTCGCTCCAGTTCCTCAAACTGGCTGGAGACGCAACCTGCCGTAGCGCCGCATTCAAAGCGTCGGCGGCGCTGGCATGTAGTCGTGGTCAGCACATAGACCTGACCGATGATGGAGCGCCGCCCATGGCGCAGGAGATCGCTGCTCATGGCCCATCGTGGATCAAGCGGCCATCATTGGCTGTCGGGGAACAGCGCGAGATTCCATGAGGATCCTCCTGCCGATTGGCTGAGGTTGCCGGCCAGCGGCCTGCACTACCCGACAGGAAAATCCCGCGCCGCTAACCCTTGGTAGTGCCGGCCGCTGGCCGGCAACTCATGAACCCTGCCCGGCGGCGCCCGGCCCCGTCACCCGCGCAGCGTGGCGCCACCATCCACATACAGGTCACTCATCGCCACGTGCCCGGCCTGCTCGGACAGCAGGAACATCACCGCCTGCGCGATGTCCTCCGGCGTGGCCAGCTTGCGCAAGGGAATGCCCGCTTTGTAGGTCACGGGATTGCCAGCGATCACCCGTGCCGCGCCCTGCTCGTCTTCCCACATGCCGGTCTGCATCGGGGTCAGCGTGGAGCCCGGCGCAACGATGTTGCAGCGGATGCCCAGCGGCGCCAGCTCCAGGCCCAGGCAGCGGGTGAACATCGTCGCCGCCGCCTTCGAGGCAGCATAGGCGGCCATGCCATGCCGTGGCACGCCCGCCGCGTTGGAACTGACGGTCACGATGGCACCTTGCCGTCGCGGCGACATCACCCGTGCCAGTGCGCGGCCGACATGGAACACACCATCGGCATTGACCGCGAACACCCTGCGCCAATCCGCGTCACGGGTGTCCACGACCTCGCCGACATGCAGCACGCCCGCCACGCTGGCCGCCAACATGATCGGTCCCACCGTGGCTTCCACCTGGTTTACCAGGGCGTCCACGGCCGCACCGTCGGTGACGTCCAGTGCGAAAGCCTGCACTCGCCCATCGTCGGTCACCAGCGCGGGTCGCTCGCGATCGGTTGCCACGACCCGGCACCCTGCGTCCAGCAGTTGTCCCACCAGCGCCGCACCGATACCGCCGGCTGCGCCGGTCACCAGCGCCACATTTCCTTCAAAACCCGTCAGCTGCATGTTGCGCTCTCCTGTTGCCTGTCCCACTGCTGCAGCCGCGCCGACAACCACGGTGCCAGCTGCGCCACCGCATCACGCCCGGTCAATTCGGCGTGCAGGAACGGCAGCTCGATGGCATCCACCTGCAGCGCATGTGCCTTCCACAGCGCGGACTGCAACTGCGGCCGTGCCTGATGATCGCGTCCGGCCCGCACATGCGCCAGCGTTCCGACGAAGGGTCGGTGCTGGTGTTCGCGGATCAGTCGATTGGTTCCGGTCACCGCCCGTACCACGCCGTCGAGCACCACCTCGGGCAGGCTGCCCAGCGCGCTGCCGCCGCGCCGCAGGAAGGCGAGGATGCGCGCGCGATCGTCCAGTTCCGGATGCGCGTCCGGGTCATGCCCGGCGATGGCCAACAGCGCCCGCAGCGCCGCGATCGGGTCGGGCTCCGGTTCGGCACGCCAGCATTCGCTGGGATAGGCATCGAGCAGCACCAGTTCGCCGACCTCGCGACCGATGTCGTGCAGGCGCACGGCCATCGCCTGCGCGAGGATGCCCCCCACCGACCAGCCGAGCAGATGGATCGGCCCCTGTGGCTGCAGCGTGATCACCCGCTGCACATAGTCATTGGCCATGGCCTCGATGCTGCCTGGCAGCGGCTGCGTGGGGTCGAGCGCGGGCGACTGAAGCCCGTACACCGCGCGCGTTGGCTGCAGCGCCCGGGCCAGTGCGCGATAGTTCCAGGCAATGCCGCCTGCCGGGTGCAGCACGAACAGGGGGGCTGCAGTTGCCTCGTCGGATGCAGACAGCGCAATCACCGGCCCCAGCGCGTGATCGGCGCGTGCGGGCGGCTCGGCAATGCGTGCCGCCAGCGCGGCTACGGTCGGTTGCGCGAACAGCGCGCCCAGCCCCAGCTCGCAACGCCAGCGCTGCTCGATGGCCAGCAGCAGGTGCACGGCCGACAGGGAGTCGCCTCCGATGCTGAAGAAATCCACATCAACCGCCACCGGCAGTTCACGCCCCAGCGCCTGTGCGAACAGCCCGGCCAGTTCCTGCTCCAGCGGCGTACGCGGCGCCTGCCCCGCAACGTCCTGCTGCGGCGGTTTCGGCAGCGCAGACCGGTCCAGCTTGCCATTGGCGGTCACCGGCCAATGATCCACGCCCACGAACGCAGACGGCACCATGTAGTCCGGCACCCGCGCCAGCAGATGGCTGCGCAGCGCCGCTGCATCGAGCAGCGCCGTCGGCACATAGGCGACCAGCCGCGCCTCGCCGGGTAGATCATCGCGCAACAGCACTTCCACCCGGTCCATTCCAGGCAGCTCGCGCAACGCTGCTTCAATCTCGCCAAGTTCGATGCGCAGGCCGCGCAGTTTTACCTGATGGTCGCTGCGCCCCAGGTACTCGACCGCACCGTCGTTCCGCCAGCGTGCCACGTCGCCGGTGCGGTAGATGCGCTCACCCGGCAGGAACGGATCCGCCAGGAAGCGCTCGGCAGTCAGATCGTCGCGGCCGAGATAGCCGCGCGCCAACTGCACACCGCCGAGGTACAGGTCACCGGCCACGCCCACCGGCACGGGCTGCATCCGTGCGTCCAGCACATACAGGCGGGTGTTCCAGACCGGGAAACCGATCGGCACCGGTCGCGAGCGGTCATCAGCCGAGGCTGGCCACCAGCTCACATCCACTGCCGCTTCGGTCGGCCCATACAGATTGTGTAGTTCGGCATGCACCCGCGCATGGAAGCGGTCGCGCAGCGCGGCATCCAGCGCCTCGCCACTGGTGAACACGCGCCGCAGCCGCAGGTCCTGTGAGGCCGGTGCAGCCAGGAACGCATCCAGCATCGACGGTACGAAATGTGCGGTGGTGACACCATGCACGCGGATCAATCGCGCCAGCTCGGTCGGGTCGCGGTGTGCGTCCGGCCCCGCCAACACCAGCGTCGCGCCGCACAGCAGTGGCAGGAAGAATTCCCAGACCGATACGTCGAACGTTGCCGGGGTCTTCTGCAGAATCCGGTCGTCGGCGCCCATGCCATAGTGCTCGCGCATCCACAGCAGGCGATTGACGATGGCGCGGTGTTCGATCACCACGCCCTTGGGCTCGCCGGTCGAACCGGAGGTATAGATCACATAGGCCGCATCGTCGCCCGTCGGGCCCGGCCAGGGTGCGGTAAAGCTCACATCGGTCCACTGCTCCGGCGGCAGCACCAGCACATCTGAAAGACGGGATTGCACGCCGGCCTCTGCCAATACGCAGACCGGTTGCGCCGACGCCAAGATGCGCGCCAGACGCTCCGCGGGATGGGCAATGTCCAGTGGCAGGTACGCGCCGCCTGCGCGCAGCACCGCCAGCAACGCAATCACCAGTTCCAGCGAACGCGGCAGCGCTACGGCAACGACCGTGCCCGGGCCCACGCCCAGCGAGCGAAGCTGCGCGGCCAGGGCGAAGCTGCGCGCCTCCAGCGCAGCATGTTCCAGCGTCGTATCGCCGAACACCAGCGCCGCTGCCGACGGATCGCGGTCCATGCCCTGCTGCAGCAGTTCGACCAGGGTCGTGTCAGGCAGCGCATGCGTGGTGGCATTGAAGCCATGCACGACCTGCCTGGATTCTTCCGGCGTGGCCAGTGGCACCGTCGCGATGTCTTCGGCCAGCAGCGCGGCCGACACGAAATGCAGTAGCCGCCGGGCATGCGCCTTCATGTCATCCAGCCCATACAGGGCCGGGTTTGCTTCAATCTCCAGATCCAGCAGGGTCTGTCCATCGCCACGGAAGCCCAGTGTCAGGTCGTCAACCGGGCCGGTGCTCAGCACTTCCAGTGAGGCCTGCACAGCCGGCAGCGCCAGCGGCTTGTAGAACGGCTGTACATTGATCAACGGCCCATGCAGACGGTGCTGTGCACCGACCAGGCCGAGGTCACGACGCAGCTGTTCGCCACGGTAGCGCCCATGCTTGCGGCTCTGGCTGAGCTGGCGCCCGATGCGCCGGCAGAATTCCTCGACGCCGCCCTCGCCGCCCGCTACCCGCAGCGGCAGCACGTTCATCACCATCGCCGGCACCCGCGCCGCCGCGTTGCCAAGCCGCGCCATGTACGGCACCCCGAGCACGACTTCCTCGGACGCGCTCATGCGACGCACATACTCGGCGGCCAACGCGGCAAGCACATCCGGCCACGGCTGCAGCCACGATGCCGAGACCTGCAGCAGGCGCTCGCGCAACGCGGGGTCCACCGGCTGCACCCAGCGCAGTGCATCGTCACTGGCCGCGGCGGTGCCGGCCAGGCCGGTGGAGGCCGGGGCGCCCTGCAGCGCCTGCAACCACCACTGCCGGTCGACGTCGCGGCGCGCATCACTGCGGTAGCTGGCATCATCGGCCAGCACGCCCGCCAACCCTGGCAGCGCACTACCGGTGCGCCCCGCATACAGGGCGCAGACGCGGTCAGTGAACAGCGCCATGCCATAGCCATCGGTGGCCAGGTGATGCACGCGCAGGTACCAGGCCCAGCGCTGGCCACCCAGGTTGAACAGCACTTGCTGGCTCAGCCGGTCGCGGGTCGGGTCGACCGCGCTGCAGCGGTCAGCCAGCATCGCCGCACGCGCCGTCTGCTGCGGATCATCGGCCGCGGCGACATCGCGCAGCTGCAGCAATGGCACCCGCGCGGGCTCGTGCCACTGCACGGGCTGGCCGTCCTCGGCCTCGGCGAAACGCAACGCCAGCGCCTCGGCCTCGACGGCGGCCTGGTTGGCGGCAGCGGTGAACGCCGGCACATCCAGCGGACCCTCGATCCACACCGCGTGCGCGGTATTGAATGCAGGATTCTGCGGTGCCAGCCGCTGGGCAAACCACAGCCCGGCCTGCGCCTCGGTCAGCGGCAGCGGCGATCCGTTCATGCCGTCTGCGCGGCCTGCAGCTGCTGCACCACCGCCCACCACTGGCGCAGCGTGGTGTGTTCGGCCAGCTGCGAGAACTCCAGTGGCAGCCCGGTGTTGCCCCAGGCGAGCACCAGCCCCAGCATGCGCATCGAATCCAGATCCAGATCGATCAGGTTGTCATCATCGCCGATGTCGGCCGCGTGGCAGTCCAGCACGCGGGCGACGTCGGCGCGCATGCGCTCCAGGGTCAGGGTTTCGGTCGTCGCGTTCATCACATTGCCTCCAGCAACTGGTCGGTGGTCATCGGTACGCCGCAGGTGCGGGCGATCCAGTGCAGCGCTTGGTCATGGTCGGCACGCGAGAAATCGGCCACGGCATCGGCAGCGATGAACGTCTCGATGTCACGCTGGAATGCCTCCACCGCCGTCGCGGTGCATCCGATATGCGCGTAGACGCCGGTGATCAGCAGCTGGTCGCGGCCACGCACGCGCATCAGCGTTTCCAGATTGCTGCGCTGGAACGCGCTGTAGCGGTGCTTGACCAGCACATGCTCGCCCGGCTGCGGCGCGAGTGCGTCTATGATCGGCTCGTGGTCGGCACGCCGGCCCATGCCCGGGCCCCACAGGTCTGCCTGCAGGCCGCGGTCGCGGCGGTCCTGGTCGCCGTGTTGGGCGGTGTAGAACACCGGAATGCCGTGCGTACGGCAATGTCCCAGCAGGCGCGCGATGTTGTCCACCGCCGGCTGCAGCGGCGCGTTGCCGGCGTCGAATGCGGCGAGGAAATAGCGCTGCATGTCGTGTACCAGCAAGGCAACACGATCACGCTGGGGGCGCCAAGCGCCTCGCGCCTGCGGCAGTTCCGCAGCGGTCGGCAGGGAATACGGGGTAATGCGGGGCAGCGCCATCAGCGCGTTCCTCCTGTCTGTTGCAGATGACGCGCGCGCAGCTGCGCGCGCAGTTCGCGGCGGCTGATCTTGCCAACCGCCGTGGTGTCGAAACTGTCCACGAAAACAATCTGATCGGGCACCTTGAAGGCGGCCAGGCCACGCCCGCGCATCCACGCCTTCAGCGCCGGCGCCTTGATGGCCTCGCCCTGTTGGATCACGAAGGCACAGCTGCGCTCGCCCAGGTAGTCGTCAGGAATGGAGACCACGGCGGCGTCGAATACGCCGGGATGGGCCAGCAGATGGTCTTCGATCTCCTCGGCGGAGATCTTCTCGCCCGCCCGGTTGATGTGGTCGCCGGCACGGCCCTGCACCACCAGATAGCCGCCGGGCAGCTGCTGCACGCGGTCGCCGGTGCGGTAGAAGCCGTCGTCGGTGAACGAGCGCGCGTTGGCCGCCCCGTCATTGTGGTAACTGCGGATGGTGTACGGACCGCGCGTGAGCAGATGCCCGACCTCGCCTTCGGCAACGGGCTGGTCGTGGTCGTCGACCACGCGCACTTCATCATCCTCGCTGATCGGCCGACCCTGGCAGGCGACGACCAGGTCCTGCGGGTCATCCAGCCGGGTGTAGTTGACCAGGCCTTCGGCCATGCCGAACACCTGCTGCAACGTGCAACCGAGGCCATCGATGACCCGCCGTGCGGCTTCCGGCACCAGCTTCGCTCCCCCGACCTGCAGCACCCGCAGGCTGGACAGATCGAGCCGGCTGGTCGCCGCCGCCTGCGCCCACAGCAGCGCCAGGGGCGGCACCAGACCACAGCAGGTCACCTTCTCGCGCGCGATCAACGGAAATGCCGCATCCGGGCCAGGGCCCGGGCTGAGCACCACGCGGGCGCCGGCGTACAGCGCACCGAAGAAACCCGGCGAGCTCATCGGGAAGTTGTGTGCTGCCGGCAGCGCAACCAGGTACACGCTGTCGCGGTCGATGCCACAGATTTCGTTGCTGGCGCGGAACGAGTAGATGTAATCGTCGTGCGTGCGCGGAATGAGCTTTGACAGCCCGGTGCTGCCACCGGAGATCTGCAGGAACGCCACCGACTGCGGATCAGGATCGGCCGGCAGCTGGCTGCGATCGCCCTGCAGCGATTCCAGCGCGACGAACTCGGCCGCATCGCCGTCGATCAGCACGTGGCGTACCGCCGGCACTTCCGCCTGCAGCGCGCGCGCCAGGCCACGATGATCGAAGCCTTCATGGACATCGGTACTGATGTAGGCACTGGCCTCGGCCTTGCGCGCAAAGTGGGCCAGCTCGGTGATGCGATGTGCCGGCAGCGCGTACACCGGCACCAGCCCGGCGCGGAACAGGCCACAGACCGTCGCGATGAAACCGGCCGTATTGCCCAGCTGCACCAGCACGCGCTCACCGGGTTGCAGGCCCCGCGCCAGCAGCCCGGCGCCGATGCGCCCGGCCTCATGCCAGAGCTGCGCATAGCTCAGGCGCACATCGCCAGCCACCACCGCGATGTCATCGGCATGGCGCTCGGCGCGTTCGCGCAGGAAACCCGGGAAGGTTTCGCCACGCCAATGACCTGCGGCCCGATAGCGCGCGACCAGCGCTTCAGGCCATTGCTGTTGCAGCGGCAGGCGCGAATCAACGGTGGACGGCGTCATGCGGATACCTCGATCAGGGACAGCGGGTCCTGCACGCCCAATGCGTTCAGCAGGGCAGCAAACTTGGCGGCGGTTTCGGCCACTTCGGCCTCGGGTTGCGAGTCGGCCACGATGCCGGCGCCGGCATACAGGCGCAGTTGGGTGCCCTGCAGGCGCGCGCAGCGGATCGCCACATACCAGTCGCCGTCCCCCTGTGCATCCAGCCAGCCCACCGCACCGGCATAGAAGCCGCGCGGCACCGGCTCCAGCGCACGGATGCGCTGCAGTGCCTGCAGCCGCGGGGTACCGCAGACGGCCGGGGTGGGATGCAGCTCGGCCAGCAGGGTCGCCGCCGACGTAGCAGCGTCCTTCAGCGTGGCGTGGATGCGCGTACCCAGATGCCACATGCTGGCGGTGGCGTGCAGCACCGGGCGCGGCTGCGCTTCGATATGGCTGCACCAGGGCGACAGGCCATCGACAATGGCGTCGACCACATGCCGGTGTTCGTCATGATCCTTCGCCGATGCCAGCAACGCCTGCGCGGCGCGCTCGTCCGCAACCGGATCGGCGCTGCGCCGGGCCGAACCGGCCAGCGGATGTGACAGCACCTGCGCACCGCGTTTGCGCAGCAGCAGCTCCGGCGTCGCCCCCACCAGCCATGCCGGCGCCTGGCCAACGTCCACCGGCAGCGGCACGGCGTAGGTCGCCACCGAAGGATCGGTGCCGAGGCGGGCGAGCAGCATTTCCGGTGACAGCGCCTGCTGCGTGTGCGCCAACAGGCTGCGCGCCAGTACCACCTTGTGCAGCTCCGGGTCCGGCGCGCGCATCGCGCTGACTGCGTCGGCCACGGCCGCTGCATACGCCTGCGCCGAGGGCTCGGCAGTCAGCGCTCCGGACAGCGCCGGCGCCGCCTGCGACTGCACGGGCAACGCCGGCAGCAGGCGCTCGGGCTGGTACAACGCATCATCGGCGCGCGGCTCGAACGGCACCGCGCCGACCAGCAGGCCCGGCCCACCGCGCTGCTGCGCGAAGAACGTCGCCACGCGCTCGGCCAGCGTGGCCAGCGCACCGGTCGGCAAGGGTGCGCGGCAGCCGCGCGCGTGCATCTGCTGATCGGCCTGCCGCAGCAGGAACAGCGACGCTTCGGCGGTGGGCTCGGGCAGCATCGACGCAGCCTCCGGCCACGCGCCCTGCATCAGGGAATCGTTCATGGGGTCTCCTTCATCCGATACGCTGCGGCCAGCACGCACAGCACCAGCAGCAGCACGCCGACCAGCAGGTAAGGCAGGCTGGCGCCGCCGCGATACAACAGGGTGCCGAGCATCGGCCCGGCCACCATGCCCAGCCCCTGCGCCGCCGCGACGGTGCCGGCCGCCGCCCCCTGTTCGTGCGCCTGCACCGCGTCGGCGGCCAACGCCTGGAACGAGGGGAACACGAAGCCCATGCCGAACGCTGCAAGCGCGTAGGCCGCCGGCAACTGCCAGGTCTGCTGCACCGCCGCCACCGACGCAAAGCCGATGCCTGCGATCAGTGCGCCGAGGATGATCCAGCGCCGGGGATGAACGTCAAGTTTCATCACCAGCCCCTGCGCGAGGATCAGGCCCACGCCGACTGCAGTCAGTGCGATGCCGGCCATGCGTGCACCTTCGGCTGCATCCAGGCCGAAACGATCAATGGCGAAGAAGCCGACCGTGACCTGGGCGATGGTCACCGACACCATCGCCACGAACGCGGCCATCTGCGGCAGGCGCAGCCGCCGGTCGAGGCGCGACAGCGGTACGCGGTTGCGGCTGTGTGCGGCTGCCACCGGCGGCGTGGCCGGCAGGCGCCAGGCCAGCAGGCCCAGCGCGAGCAGCGGCAACAGCGCAGCCACGTACAGCGCCAGCGGCAGGTTCTTGTAGGCAAGCCATCCGGCAGCAGCCGGACCCAGCACCATCCCCAGCGCGTTGGCGCTGCCCAGGCGGGCGAGGAATTTCGCACGTTGGCCGGTGGGTGCCTTGTCGGCGATCAGCGCGGCAGCGGTCGGCGGCACAGCCGCGTAGAACAGGCCGATCAGGCCACGCGCACCGACCAGCACCAGCACCGAGACCAGCACCGGCGGTATTGTCTGCAGCGCGACATCGATGAACACCGCCAGCGCGATGTAGACCACGGTGTAGGCACTCATCGCCAGCATCAGCACGCGCTTGCGGCCGATGCGGTCGCTGAGCTGGCCCCACGGGCGCGCGGCCAGCATCCACAACACGCCCGCGGCCGTGACCGATAGACCGGCATGCCATTCGGACAGGCCCAGCAGGCGGACCACCGGGCCGATGACGGCGACGAAGGACATCATCGCCATGGTGCCGATCAGGGCAGCCAACACCAGCGCCGGCAAGCCGGGAACCACGGGACGTGCATGCATGGAACACCAACCGTAACCAGGGAGGGAACGCCGGGCGCATCCGCACCCCGCGCGACGTCGCCCTGTCAGGCGGCGACGCCATCCTTAAATGATAACGGCTCGCATTTGCATTTGATACCCATTCGCTTAACGGGCACGCACCTGCGGGTGCATCACTGCCCTGCGCGTACCGACAGCAGGCCGCGACGCGTGAACCACCACTCCAGCGGCAGGGTCACCAGCGGCGGAATCGCAGCCAGCAACGCCAGCCCCGTTGCCCACCATGGCCAGCGCAGGCGCAGCGCCGCAAACAGCGTCACCGCCACGTAGACCAGGAACGCCACGCCATGCAGCGGCCCGAACAGCTTCACCAGCGCGACGTTGGCCTGCGGGCCGTACTTGAGCCACATGCCGGCCAGCAGACCGGCCCAGGTGATGGCCTCGATGAAGGCGACGACGGCGAAAAGGCGCCCGGTCGGGTGCAGCGGGTTACGGTGGGTCACGCAGGGCTCCAGCGCTGGATATCAAATGCGAATGATACGCAGATGCGAACATGCCGGATACCTGCCGTGCGTCCACCAAGGTGGACACCTACCGATGCGTATCGGGCAGGACGTGCTCGCCTATCTCGCCCAGTACGTCGTCCACCGGCCGGCCGTTGTCCACCAGGTTGAACATCACATGCGCCACGCCCTGCGCGTGTACGCGTCGCAGGTACCCCCGCAGGCCATCGCGGCCCACCTTCAGGCCCAGCGGCAGCGGCTCCGCCGGCGCAGTTGGATCGGCCTGCAGGTCCAGCAGCATCGACTGCACGAATGGCTTGGGCGCGCCGCCGCTCTGGGCCAGCGCCTGCTGCCACAGACCGATGCGCCCTTCCTGCGCGGTCTCTTCGCGGTGATAGGTCGCCCAGCCTTCGGCCTCGCGTGCGATCCATTGCAGGCTCTGCCGCGCAGTACCGACCACCAGCATCGGAATGCGCCTTGCTGGCGTAGGAAGTACGTCGTATCCACCAGTTGCCTGCAACACCGGCGCGCGCTCGGAGGGTTCGGGGGACAGCGCCGCACGCAGCAGCGACCAGCGCTCGCGGAAGGTGCCCGCCCTGCCCTGTAGATCTTCGCCGAAGGCCGCGAACTCTTCTGGTCGATCGCCCGAACCCAGCCCCAGCACGAAGCGTCCACCGCTGATCCGGTCAAGCGTCAGCGCCGATTTCGCCACCTGCAGCGGTTGCCGCAACGGCAGCACGATGGCCGCAGTGCCGATCACGATGCGTTCGGTCGCCGCGGCCAGCATGCCCAGCCACAGGAACGGATCATCCAGCGCACTGGCGGTCGCATCCGGCCCCTGCGGCACCATCAACGGCACATCGCGGGTCCACAACGCGGCAAAACCCAGATCGTCGGCCAGCCGCGCGACGCGGCGCGCCTCCAGTGGATCGGCCAGGCCGTGTGCGGCCACCGGCGTCATCAGGCCAAGGCTCAAGCCCTGCTCTGGAAACAGACGTGCATGGGCAGGATTGAAATCAGTCATGCCGCCAGCTTAGCGTGGGGCATTGATGCCGTCCCACAACAGGAAGTACAGCGCATGCCCAGGATCCGTCCCGCCCACGTCGATGACGTGCCCGCGATCAGCGCGGTGTGCATGGCGGCCTTCACCGCAGCCGTTGCGCCCATGCTCACCGCCGAGGGCATCGCCACGTTCGGCAACGTGGCCGCAGCCAGCGCGTTCGCCCAGCGCCTGCAGGGCGACAACCACATCCTGGTGGCCGAACAGGAGGGCCGTGTGGTCGGCGTGGTGGAACTGAAGGCGGGCCAGCACCTGGCGATGCTGTTCGTCGCGCCGGAGCTGCAGGGGCAAGGCATCGGTCGTGCCCTGCTGCAGGCGGTGCTGCCGCAGGTACGCGGCCCGCAGATGACCGTGCGCGCCTCGCTCAACGCGGTGCCGGCCTACGAACACTATGGGTTCGTGCTGGATGGCGACGTCGGCGAGTACCACGGCCTGATCTACCAACCGCTGGTGTTGGCGGTGCCCGCTCCGGTGGCTGCGCCCCCTGGTCCGCACTGATACCCAGCCCACATGCCGTGCTGCGCGTGCGACATAAGCAAACTGCATCAGCCAGCACCCCGACCGTTCCTACAATGGCCCACCACCCCTGCCCTTCGAGATGCTGCCGATGCGCGTCGCGCTTTCCCTGCTGCTGTTGGCCTCGGCCCTGAGCGCCTGCTCCCCCGCGTCCGCGCCGGTACCGACGGCGAAGGCGGCATCGACCGCCCCGGCCTCCGCCATCGCCTGGCGCCAGGGCGATGTGGATGATGCGTTCAACGAAGCCGCCGAGAGTGGCAAGCCGGTGCTGCTGTACTGGGGCGCGGTGTGGTGCCCGCCGTGCAACCAGCTCAAGGCGGGGCTGTTCAAGGATCCGGCCTTCATCGCACTGACCGGCAAATTCGTGCCGGTCTACCTGGACGGCGACGAAGAAGGCGCGCAGGCATGGGGCGAACGCTTCGGCGTGCGCGGCTATCCGACCCTGATCGTGCTCGACCCGCAGCGCAACGAAATCACCCGCGTGGCCGGCGGCAACGACGCGGCCGAACTGACCCGGGCCCTGACCGTCGCCGCCAGCCGCCGCAGCGCTGTCGCCGAAACACTTGCGACCGCGCTGGCGACGCCGGCCACGCTTGGCGCCGAAGACTGGCAGGTGCTGGGCGATTACGGCTGGGAGGTGGATGCCAACCGCCTGGCTGGCAAGCGCAGCGCGCAGGACGTGCTGCAGCAGCTGGCCAAGGCCGCACCCGAGCCTGCGCTGCAGCGTCGCTTCGCGCTGCTCGCGTTGGCTACCGCCGAGAAACCGACGGCAGCGCCCACCCAGGTACGCGAACTGTTGCAGGCGGTGCTGGCACAGCCGGCGGAGGTACGTCGCAACCGCGAGCTGCTGGGGTATGCCGGCGCCGGGCTGGTCAAGCAGGCCAGCGCCGGTCCGGCCAGCAGCAATGCCCTCGGCCAGCAGTTGCTGGTCGCGCTGGAACGTGCCGATGCCGCGCGTGGTGATCGCGCAGACGATGCCTTGTCACGCGCGTTGACCGAGTTGGCGCTGGCCCGCCAGCAGCAGCCCGAAGGCGCGCTGCCGGCAGCACTGGTGCAGCGCGTGAAGCAGCGCGTGGCCGCCGCCGATGCCGCGGCCACCGATGCACACGCGCGCCAGGCCACCATCAGTAGCGCCGTCTACGCGCTGCGTCAGGTCGATGACGATGCGGGCGCCGAGGCCTTGCTGCTGGCAGAGCTGAAGCGCAGCGAGCAGCCTTACTACTACATGCCGGAGCTGGCCGAACTGGCCGAGCAGCGTGGTGATACCGCCGGCGCCCTGGAATGGCTGAAGCGTGCCTATGAAGGCGCGCAGGGGCCTGCCACGCGCGTGCAGTGGGGCGTGCTGTACGTGGAAGGCCTGCTGCGGCTGGCGCCGGATGATGCACCGCGTATCGAGCAGGCCACCGAGGCGTTGATCGCCGAGCTGGACAAGCAGCCGTCGGGCTACCACCAGCGCACGCGTCAGCGCTTCGAACGGCTGGCGGGACAGCTGCAGGCGTGGAGCGCCAAGCACAAGGGTGCGGAGACGCTGGCGCGGCTGCAGCAGCGGATGCAGGCGGCCTGTGGTGATCAGGTTGATAGCGGCTGCAAGGAATGGCTGAGCTGACGCCAGACGCAGGATTCGACGGATACAGGTAGTGCCGGCGAGGGTTCTAAAAGCGGGTTCAGTAGTGCCAGCCCATGGCTGGCAGCTCGAAGTACATGAAGCTGCCAGCCATGGGCTGGCACTACTGAAGCTGCGTTGCCCGCTTGACCTCAACCAATGTTGAGGTGCGATAACAGTCTCCCCACGGCCATACCCCTGGCCTTCCCCACGGAGACTGTCTCGATGCCGTACTCGCTTCCCGCCCTCCCCTATGCCTACGACGCCCTCGAGCCGCACTTCGATGCGCGCACGATGGAAATCCATCACAGCAAGCACCACCAGACCTACGTCAACAACCTCAATGCCGCGCTGGAACAGGCGGGCCTGCCGGCACAGCCGGTGGAAACCCTGATCGCCGACCTCGACGCCCTGCCCGAATCGATCCGCGGTGCAGTGCGCAACAACGGCGGCGGCCACGCCAACCACAGCCTGTTCTGGACCGTGCTCAGCGCCAATGGCGGCACCGCCGATGACGAACTTGCCGCGGCCATCGATCGCGACCTCGGTGGCTACGACGCCTTCAAGGAAACCTTCAGCAAGGCCGCGCAGACCCGCTTCGGCAGTGGCTGGGCGTGGCTGACCGTCGATCGCGATGGCCGCCTGCAGGTCGAGAGCAGCGCCAACCAGGACAGCCCGCTGATGGGCGCGGCGGTGGGCGCCTCCGGCAACACCCCGATCCTTGCCCTGGATGTCTGGGAGCACGCCTACTACCTGTATTACCAGAACCGTCGCCCGGACTACATCGGCGCGTTCTTCAACCTCATCAACTGGGCCGAGGTCGGCCGGCGCTACCGCCAGGCCAGGACCGCATGAACGCGGACTCCGGTGCATACGCCGGGCCGTGGGCGGGGGTGTTCCCCGCTCCGGCACCGGTGCCATCGGTCAGCCTGCCGCCGCGTGCGCTGCGGCGGTTGCTCGGCCATTTCCCTACCGGCGTGGCGATCGTCTGCGCCCGCGACGCACAGGGAAAACCGCAGGGGCTGACCATCAACTCGTTTGTGCCGATCTCGCTGCAGCCGCCACTGGTGCTGTGGAACCTCGCCCTGCATGCACAGAGCCTGTCCACGTTCCAGCGCGCCACCCGCTTTGCGATCAGCGTGCTCGGCGCTGGCCAGGAAGCCCTGGCGCGCCGGTTCGCCGATCCGCAGGTGCGCCATCGATTCACCGATGTGCCCTTGCTGGACGACGGCGAAGACACGCCACCGCGTATCGCCGGTGCCGTGATCCATCTCACCTGCACCCGCCACGCGCAGTGGCCGGTCGGCGATCACCTGTTGCTGGCCGGGCGCATTGTCGATGTGCAGGAAGCAGGCGGTGCACCGCTGCTGTTCCATCGCGGCCGCTTCCAGGCGGGACCGGTGGAAACCCTGCTGGAGGTGCGCTGATGGACATCGAAACGCTGGAGAGGATGCTTGCCGCCGGCAAGGACAGCGCACTGCTGCGCTTCGGCTTGGGCAAGAGCTGGCTGGATGCCGGCGACCCGGTGCGCGCAGCCACCCATCTGGGCCGCTGCGTGGTGCTGGACCCGGACTATTCGGCGGCGTGGAAGCTGCTGGGCAAGGCCTGGCTGGCCGGTGGCCAGCCGCAGGCGGCGCGCGAAGCGTGGCAGCGCGGGCTCAGCGTGGCCGGCAGCAAGGGCGACCAGCAGGCCCGCAAGGAAATGCAGGTGTTCCTGCGCAGGCTCGATCACGATTCACCTGCGCTGTTGGCGAAGGCCGGCTGAAGACTCAGCCGGCGTTGGCCGACGCCGGTGCCGGCATGATGTCCGGCATCGGCAGGCGGCGCGGCTTGCTCGGGAACGCGTGGCGCAGGATGCGCCAGACCACCTGGGTGAACTGCCGCGGCAGCGAGCCGTTGTTGTAGTGCTGGCCGTAGCGCCGGCAGATTTCCTTCACTTCCTTGGCGATGGCCGCATAGCGATTGGCCGGCAGGTCCGGGTAGAAGTGGTGCTCGATCTGGTGGCTGAGGTTGCCCGACAGCACGTTGATCACGAAACCGCCGCTGATGTTGGACGAACCGCGCAGCTGGCGCAGGTACCAGTGGCCACGCGATTCATTGCGCAGGCATTCCTTCGGGAAGGTTTCCGATTCAGCGGTGAAGTGGCCGCAGAAGATGATCACGTAGGTCCAGATGTTGCGCAGGCCGTTGGCCACCATGTTGCCCAGCATCACCGGCAGGAAGAACGGACCGGCCAGCAGCGGGAAGAACACGTAGTCCTTCAGCACCTGGCGGATCATCTTGCGGGCCACCGGACGGGTCTGCAGCCACATCGCACGGCTGCTGATGCGGCCCTTGAACCAGCGCCCCAGGCGCAGGTCCTGCGCCGCCACGCCCCACTGGAACAGCAGCGCGAAGATCGGTGCGATGATCGGCTGCAGCAGGTAGAACGGCTTCCAGCGCTGTTCCGGGAAGATGCGCAGCAGGCCATAGCCGATGTCATCGTCCATGCCACGCACGTTGGTGTAGGTGTGGTGGCGGAAATTATGGGTCTTGCGCCAGTTGTCGGCGGTGGCAACGATGTCCCATTCGTAGGTGTTGCCGTTGAGCTTGGGATCGCCGGTCCAGTCGTACTGGCCGTGCATCACGTTGTGGCCCAGCTCCATGTTTTCCAGGATCTTGGCCAGCGCCAGCAGCAGCGTGCCGGCGATGCAGGCCGGCCACAGCAGCGGCGCCCAGAACAACGGAGAGAACGCGCCCAGGAACAGCAGGCTGCGGCCGAGCACGCCGGACCAGCGCACAGCCGCTGCGACGCGGCGGATGTAACGGGTGTCGGAGGCGCCGAGGCTGCCGATCACACGGTCGCGGATCGCATCGAGTTCCTCACCAAACGTCTGCATCTCGGCAGGGCTCAGGGCACGGTCGGTAGCGCGGGTCATGGCAGCGGAGTCCTCAGAGATCCAGGGTCAGGTCGGTGGTCGGCGCGCTCACGCAGATCCGCACCGGCACGGCCGTTTCGGACTGGGTGTCGCCGGTGCGCAGGTGGCGGGTGGTGCCACTGACGCGTTCACAGGTACAGCTGTTGCAGATGCCCATGCGGCAGCCGTGCTTGGGCGCGATGCCCTGCGCCTCCAGGCTTTCCAGCAGCGAGCGGCCACGCGGCACGATCAGCCGCCGGCCGCTGCGGGCCAGGGTCAATGCGACCTCACCCAGGCTGTCGGCATCACTGAGTGCCGCAGGCGGCGTAAAGGCTTCAGCCTGGAAACCGGCCACCTGCTGCGCCAGCCGCGTGCGCGCAGCGGCAACGAAGCCATCCGGGCCACAGGCCAGCACATGGCGCTGCGCCAGCGGGGTGTCGTCACCGGCAACGGCCAACGTGTGGCTGTCGATGCGCGCGGCCGGCACCTCGCCTTCGCGGGTGGTCAGCAGATGCACGCGCAGGTTCGGGTTCGCTGCGGCCAGCGCCTGCAACTCATCACGGAACTGGAACGCCGCGGCGCTGCGCTCCCAGTAGAACAGGTCGACCGGCGCCGCCAGCGGGCGCTGGCAGGCGTCGCGCAGCAGGCTGCGCATGGGCGTGATGCCGCTGCCGGCCGCCAGCAGAAGTACCGGCGCTGCGGCGGGCATGTGGAAATCACCGAAGGCCGCATCCAGCCGGAACAGGTCGCCTGGCTTGGCATGCGCTACGAGATGCTGGCTGACCTTGCCGCCTTCCACCGCCTTGACGGTAATGGCCAGCTCACGACGGCCCAGGCGGGTCGGGCTGTAGCTGCGGCGCAATACACGCCCCTCAAGCTCGACGCCCAGGGTGACGTGCTGGCCGGCGCGCATCCCGGCCCAGTGCCGGTTGCAGCGCAGGACCAGGGTGGCGGCGCCCTCGCCGGCCGGCTCGCGCCGCACCAGGCGGGCCATCGGCTCACGCAGGGTCCACAACGGATTCAGCTGGCCCGCCCAGAAGTCGAACAGCGACGGCGACAGCCAGCGGTACGGGGAAAACAGGGAAGGACGGACGACAGCGCTCATGGATGCACTATACGGCCGCACACACATCTGTGTATACATGTGTATATTGCACCGCATTGGGTATGATTCAGCCTTGCCCCTCCGGAAGTACCATGGCCGCCGCCACCGTTCTGTCTCCGCCTGAAGATGCCAGCAGCCCGGCCCGCCGTACGGTGAGCCGCGAAGATCTGCTGGCCGCCGCGTTGAAACTGATCGGCCCGCATCGCAGCCTCTCCACCCTCAGCCTGCGCGAAGTCGCGCGCGAGGCGGGCATCGCACCCAACAGCTTCTACCGCCAGTTCCGCGACATGGACGAACTGGCCGTCGCCTTGATCGACGTGGCTGGGCGCTCGCTGCGCACCATCATCGGCGAAGCCCGCCAGCGCGCTACGTCCAGCGCCACCAGCGTGGTACGCGTGTCGGTGGAAACCTTCATGGAACAGTTGCGTGCCGACGACAAGCTGCTGCACGTACTGCTGCGCGAAGGCGCGGTCGGCTCGGACGATTTCAAGCACGCGGTCGAACGCGAACTGCATTACTTCGAAGAAGAACTGCAGCATGACCTGGTGCGCCTGGCCGCACTGGATGGCGCGGTGCTGTACAAGCCGGAACTGGTGTCGATGGCGATCACCCGGCTGGTGTTTGCGATGGGCGCTTCGGCCATGGACCAGCCCCCTGAGAACGATCCGGAACTGGTCGAACAGATCTCCACGATGATCCGCATGATCATCGTCGGCGCGCGCACTCCCGCCGCCTTCCGCCGCGGCTGACCGCTTCCGGTGCATGACCACCGGCACACGTATGTGCGCATTGCGCCAGGCCGCGCCTGGCCGGTCTCCCCAGCAAGCCTGGTTCAGCCGCCTTCGGCCTTGCGCACGAATGCGTCGAACAGTACCAGCGTCTGTTCACTGACGTGGTGCTCGATGCCCTCGGCATCACGTCGCGCGGTATCCGGGTCCACGCCCAGCGCCTGGCGTTCAACCCCGGTAGTGCCGGGCCATGCCCGGCGAAATGCGTGAGGCGGCAACGCGCCCGCCGGGCATGGCCCGGCGCTACCGTTCGGCGGAACCGCCCTCGGCCTTGCGCACAAATGCGTCGAACAGCGCCAGCGTCTGTTCGCTGACGTGGTGCTCGATGCCCTCGGCATCACGTCGCGCGGTATCCGGGTCCACGCCCAGCGCCAGCAGGAAGCGCTCCACGGTCTGGTGGCGCTGGCGGCTGGCATGGGCCAGCGCCTCGCCCTCCGGGGTCAGGAACACGCCGCGGTACGGGCGCTGCACCACCCAGCCATCGCGGGCCAGCCGGCGCAGCATCTTCGCCACGGTCGGCTGGGCCACACCGAGGCGGGTGGCGATGTCGACCTGGCGGGCCTCGCCGCCGTCGGCCAGCAGGTCGGAGATCAGCTCGACATAATCCTCCACCAGCTCCATCCGGTGTGCTTCGCGCACTTGCCGGAAGCTCTCGACCTGGCGCTCGGCCTCGATCAAGGGGGTGCTTTTCAGCGATGTCGAATCGTCCGTCTTGCCCACGCGTGTGCCTGTCCTGCAGTTGTCATCCGGGTGCGAACCTGAATTCTGGACCAGTGACGCAGTAAAGACGATTGTTTCACATTGCTATGCGATATAGCAGTGGCTATATTGGCAGCCATGAACACTGTCGCGCCCACCGACTCTCCGGCCTCCACCGCGGCCAGCCTGGGTGCGCTCAACGCGTCGATCGCCGTACCCGAAAAGGGCCATTGGTGGTTCCGGCTGCTGGCCTTCCTGGGCCCCGGCTACATGGTGTCGGTCGGTTACATGGATCCGGGCAACTGGGCGACCGATCTCGCAGGTGGCTCACGCTTCGGCTATCTGCTGCTGTCGGTCATCCTGATCTCCAACCTGATGGCGGTGATCCTGCAGGCGCTGTCGGCACGGCTGGGCATCGCCACCGGCATGGACCTGGCGCAGGCCTGCCGTGCGCGCTACCCCAAGCCGGTGAACCTGGCGCTGTGGGCGTTGTGCGAAGCGGCGATCATCGCCTGCGACCTGGCCGAAGTGATCGGTACGGCCATCGCCTTGAAACTGTTGTTCGACCTGCCATTGCTGTGGGGCGCAGTGATCACCGCGCTGGACACGCTGCTGGTGCTGCTGTTGATGAATCGCGGTTTCCGCGCGCTGGAAGCCTTCGTGATCGCGCTGCTGCTGGTGATCTTCGGCTGCTTCATGGTGCAGATCGCGCTGGCCGCGCCGCCGGTGATGCAGGTGCTGGGCGGTTTCATTCCGCGCGCGCAGGTGGTCACCGATCCGCATGCGCTGTACATCGCCATCGGCATCATCGGCGCCACGGTGATGCCGCACAACCTGTACCTGCATTCTTCCATCGTGCAGACCCGTGCCTATCCACGCACCGATGAAGGCCGTCGCAGCGCGCTGCGCTGGGCGGTGACCGACAGCACCTTTGCCCTGACCCTGGCGCTGTTCATCAACGCCAGCATCCTGATCCTGGCGGCGGCGGTGTTCCATGCCAATGGCCGCTTCGATGTGGAAGACATCGAGCAGGCGCACCAGTTGCTGGCACCGATGCTGGGCGTCGGCCTGGCCTCGACATTGTTCGCAGTGGCACTGCTTGCTTCCGGCTTGAACTCCACCGTGACCGCGACACTGGCCGGGCAGATCGTGATGGAAGGGTTCCTGCGCCTGCGCCTGCCGCCGTGGCTGCGGCGGCTGATCACCCGCGCGCTGGCGATCATTCCGGTGGTGGTGGTCATCATGCTGTTCGGCGACCAGGGCGCGGTGAAGCTGCTGGTGCTGAGCCAGGTGGTGCTGTCGATGCAGCTGCCGTTCGCGATCATCCCGCTGGTACGCATCGTGACCGACAAGATGACGATGGGTGCGCTGGTGGCGCCGCGCTGGCTGGGCGGCATCGCCTGGGTGATCGCACTGGTCATCGTGGTGCTGAACGTGAAGCTGCTGGTGGATACGTTCGCAGCCGGTTGATCCGCGCGGTGGGAATCCGCCGGGCATGGCCCGGCGCTACCGCTGGCGACCTGCAGTAGATCCACGCCACGCGTGGATATGGCATGACCGGCGCTACAGGAACTCCGCGATGGCCGCTTCGATCTGCTGCGGCGACTGGAAACCCGGCATGCGCATGCGCTCGTCACCGTCCAGGAACAGCGACAACGTAGGGGTCTGCCGCAGGCCCAGCTCGCGGAAGAACGCCTCGCCCAACACCTCCAGCTGCACCCGCAGCAGGGTCGTGCCCTGCCCTGCAGTGCCGCTGGCCACCCGCTGCAGCGACATGTCCAGCATCCGGCAGCCCGGGCATTGGTCCTTGTGGAAGTCCACCAGCACGCGTGGATGGTCGGCCAGCAACTGCTGGAACTGCTCAGGCGTGGTGGCGTCGATGATCTGCATCGGTGGTACTCCAGTAGTGATCCAGGACCGCATCGGTCCAGGTATCGATGGCCGCGGCATGCCGCCGGCCATGTGGCATCTGTTCGATCTCCAGCGGCGGGTAGCCACTGTGGAAATAGCGGATCAGCCGGTGCACCGCACCGCAGTAGTACTCCTGCCCCCACTGCGTTTCACCGGTGCCGAACACCGCCACCTGCCGCGGCCGCTGGCCGCGCTCGGCGATGCCTGCCACCCAGGCCTTCATCTCCGATGGCGTGCGCCCGGCGTTGTCGGTCCAGCAGCCCAGCAGCACCAGGTCGGCCTCATCCACCGGCAACGGCGGGCCCTGGCGCAGGTCGTCGGCCTCCTGCCAGTGCACGGCGTGGCCTGCGGCCCGGCAACGCGCGGCGATGTGGCGGCCAAGCTCACGGGTGTTGCCGCTGAGCGACGCCACCACGATCAGGATGCGCAGCGCCGGGCCGCGCTCAGAGGTCGTCGAAGCCGTTGTCGACGTTGGTCTTCTTGTAGCTTGCATTGCGCATCTCGAAGAAGTCGGTCTTGGTCTCGGTGAAGTTGTCGGCGTAGGCCTTGATCCACGGCATCACGTTGTCGGTGGTGTCGCTGTACAGGCGCTCGATGCCGAGCATGCCGGCCATCTTGTTGGCGCGGTACTTCACGTAGCGCACCATCTCGTCCACGTCGATGCCATCGATGCCATCGAGCACCTCCGCCGACCACTGGGTTTCCAGTTCAATGGCGTGTTCGAACGACTGGTGCACGTAGGCGGTCAGCTCGTTGGTCTGCAGTTCCGGGTTCTCGCCGATGATGGCGCGGATCAGCTCGCTGATGAACTTGGTGTGGGCCAGCTCATCACGGTTGATGAAGCTGATGATCTTGCCGGTGCCGTTCATGCGGTTCTGCCGCACCATGTTGTAGAAGTACGCGAAACCGGAATAGAAGTTGATGCCTTCCAGGATCGAGGACTGGATCAGCGACTTCAGCAGGGTTTCGGCGGTCTTCTCGCGCATGAAGTCGTCGTAGGCCCCCATGATCGGCGCGTTGCGCTTGATGATGGTGGGATGGGTGCGGGCGATCTCGAAGATGCGGTTCTGGTTGGGCAGGTCGGTGATCGAGGCAAGCACGTAGCTGTAGCTCTCGTTGTGGATCACCTCCTGCTGGCCGATGATCGCCGCGTTGGCGTGCGCGGCCGGATCGGTGATGTACTCGGCGACGTTGTAGATGAAGCGCGTCTGCGGCGAATCCAGCGTGGCCAGCAGGCCGATGATGGAATCGTAGGCGTTCTTCTCGCGCGCGTTGAGCTCGCCGTACTGGCGTGCATCCACCTTCATGTCCACTTCGTCGGGGATCCAGAAGTTGGTCGACAGCTCCTTGTAGGCGCGATAGAACGACGGGTACGGAATGTCGTTCCAGTTCAGGATGCCGCTGGTGCGGCCGTTGATGATGCCGGTGCTGCGGTTGGGGTGGCGCGGTTCGAGGATCTTGATGCGGTCCAGGGGTGTTGCCATGGTCTTCTGCCTTCGTTCTGTTGCTGACGGGTTGCCGGCCAGCGGCCGGCACTACCACCGAGGGGTCGGGCTGGTCAGCTCGAGCACCACTCGCATTCGCTGATATCGATGTCGTTGGAGCGCACGTAGTAGGTGGTCTTCAACCCTTCCCGCCAGGCACTCAGGTGCAGCTCCAGCAGCGTGCTGGCGCGGATCGTGCTGGGCACGTACAGGTTGAAGCTGATCGACTGGTCCACATGGCGCTGGCGGCGCGCGTTCTGCCGCACGCTGGCGAACTGGTCGACCTTGTAGGCACCCTTCTCGTAGTACGGCCAGGTTTCCAGCGACAGGCCAGGCGCGGCCACCGGCCGCCGGAAGTCCTTCTTTTCCTCGTAGTAGAACGCGCTGTAGATCGGATCGATCGACGCGGTGGAGCCGGCGATCTGCGCGGTGCTCATGTTCGGCGCCACCGCCAGCAGCCAGCCATTGCGCAGGCCGTTGGTCGCCACCTCGCGCGCAAGACTGTCCCAGGCCGCGCCACTGTAATCGCGGTCACGGAAATAGTTGCCGTTGTGCCAGTCGCTGCCGGCGAACATCGGATAGCTGCCCTTCTCCTTGGCCAGCTGCGCGCTGGCCTGGATGGTCAGGAAGTTGATGCGCTCGAACAGGCGATCGGACAGTTCTTCGGCCTCGGGCGATTCCCAATGGATCGCCTGCTGTGCCAGCAGGTGGTGCCAGCCGAACGTGCCCAGGCCGATGGCGCGGTACTTGCGGTTGGTGATGGTGGCCTGCGGCACCGGCAGCGCATTGAGATCGATCACGTTGTCGAGCATGCGTACCTGGATCGGAATCAACCGTTCCAGCACATCCTTGGCCAGCAGATCCTCGGGGGCGGTGATGGCACGGCCGAGGTTGATCGACGACAGGTTGCAGACCACGAAGTCGCCGGCGCGGCGGGTGGTGACGATCTGGTCGCCGCTGACGATCTCCTGGATCATCCGCGTCGGGCTCATGTTCTGCAGGATCTCGGTGCACAGGTTGCTGGAATAGACCATGCCCGCATGCTTGTTCGGGTTCTTCCGGTTCACTTCGTCGCGGTAGAACAGGAACGGGTTGCCGGTTTCCAGCTGGCTGAGCATGATCCGCTTGAACAGGTCGATCGCCTTCACCGTGCGACGGCTGATGCGCTCGTCGGCCACCAGCTCGGCGTAGCGGTCACGGAAGCTGCCCTGCCCTCGCTTCTCGTCGTAGAAATCCTGCAGGTACCAGCCCTTGGCCTGCTTCACCTCGTGCGGATCGAACAGGTACCAGTCGGCACGGCGCTCGACGGCCTCCATGAACAGGTCCGGCACGCAGATGGCGGTGAACACATCATGCGCACGCAGGCGCTGGTCGCCGTTGTTCAGGCGCAGGTCCATGAACGCTTCGATGTCGCGGTGCCAGATGTCCAGGTACACCGCCACTGCACCCTTGCGCTGGCCGAGCTGGTCGACCGACACCGCAGTGTTGTTGAGCTGCTTGATCCACGGCACCACGCCACCGGATGAGTTGGGCACGCCGCGGATCGGCGCGCCACTGCTGCGCACGTACCCCAGGTACGCACCCACACCACCACCGTGCTTGGACACGCGGGCGATATCGGTGTTGGAGTCATAGATACCCTGCAGGCTGTCGTCCACCGTGTCGATGAAGCAGCTCGACAGCTGGCCGCCGACCTTGCCTGCATTGGCCAGGGTTGGCGTGGCCACGGTCATGTACAGGTTGGACAACGCCCAGTACGCCTCGCCCACCAGCTGCATGCGGCGCACGCGGCCGCTCTCACCAGCCCCGCCCTCGTTCTGCATCAGGTACAGGGCAATGGTCAGCCAACGTTCCTGCGGCAGCTCATACACCTCGCGGCTGCGATCGGTAGCCAGGTAGCGCGTGGCCAGCAGGTACAGCCCGTTATAGGCGAACAGACGATCGCGCTCGGGGTCGATCATCTCGCCGGCCTGCTGCAGCTCTTCCTTCGAATAGCAGCGCAGGATGTCGTTGCTGTAGATGCCGCGGTCGGCCAGGCTTTCCTGCAGGCCCACGAAGGAGCCGTACTTCAGGCTGACATCGTAGAAGCGGTTGCGGCTGGCGCGCTTGTACAGACGGCGCAGGTACAGGCGTGCAGCGAACTGTTCCCACTGCGGCGCGACAAGGTCGACGCGCGATTCCGCTTCGCGGATCAGCAGATCCACCAGATCATCGGCGCTGATGCTGGGCTTGCGTTCGACCATCGCCAGCACCACGCGGCGATAGTCGGCCACATCCAGCTGCGGCAGCTCGGCGTGGATGGTATCGATGCTGCGCAGCAGGCGCGCCGCATCGAACGGCAGGCGACGATTGCCGGCTTCCTTGGTGATCCAGGTCGGCACGCGCTCGCCGCTGGCGCGCATGGCGTCGCCGGCGCCGGCCAGGTCGGCCACGCGGAAGGTACTGTCGGTCATGGTGGTGGAACTCCAGGCTCGTGCGCGCGTCGGCGCCCGATGCCATGGCGGCCCTGCACGCGATACCGGCGCACGGGGCGAACGGGTGAAGTGCCAAGGGGCGGGAACACAGGTCGTCGGCATCTGCCTGCGCCTGCGGCCGGTATCCGGGCCGTGGGGGCGACCTGCGTCCGCACGGTGGCGGCCGCGTCGACACGGCAAGCCTTCAGGGGCGGGCCGCGGGACGTTTGCTGCATGTCCGGCGGCGGCGGCTGACCGGGAGTGACGGCCACAACATAGTGGGGATATTCCGAACCGTCAACACAAGATGCGGTAATTGCGCACCGTCGCGACCATCGGTCGCAGGATGCCGTGTTGCACGTGCGCGGCCTTGTCGACGCCGGGCGCATCCCCAGTTCGGTACAACTTCAACTTTCATTGGAACACCGCCCATGCGCGCTGCCCTGTACTCCTCCTTCGGCGATCCAACCCAGGTCCTCGCCGTTGCCGATGCCCCCCTGCCCGAACCCGGTCCCGGCGAAGTACGCATCCGCACCGTGCTGGCCTCGATCCACAACCACGATCTGCTGACCGTGCGTGGCCTGTATGGCTACAAGCCGACGCTGCCGGCGATCGGCGGCAGCGAAGCACTGGGCGTGGTCGATGCGCTCGGCGAAGGCGTCGACGGCCTGCAGATCGGCCAGCGTGTTGCCGCCGCCTCGGTGCACGGCACCTGGGCCGAGGCGTTCATCGCACCGGCACGGATGGTGATCCCGATGCCGGAGGCGATCGCCGATGAAATGGCCGCACAGCTGATCGCCATGCCACTGAGCGCGCTGATGTTGTTGGAATTCCTGCACGTCGAGCAGGGCCAGTGGATCGTGCAGAACACCGCCAACGGTGCCGTCGGCAAATCGCTGGCGATGCTCGCAAAGGCGCGCGGCGTACACGTGGCCAACCTGGTGCGCAATGCCGAGGCCGTGTCGCAACTGCAGGCACTGGGCATCGATCACGTGTTCGATACCTCGGTGGACGGCTGGAAGGACCGTGTGCGCGAAGCCACCGGCGAATCGCAGGCCGCGGCCGCGGTTGACTCCGTCGGCGGCGATGCCAGCGGCGACCTGGTCGACCTGCTCGGCCACCACGGCACCCTGGTCTCTTTCGGCGTGATGAGCGGCGAGCCGATGCGCATTCCCGCCGGCGGCCTGATCTACAAGGAAGCCACGGTGAAGGGCTTCTGGGGCAGCAAGGTCAGCCAGGCAATGGCGGTGGAAGACAAGCGGCGGTTGGTGGGTGAACTGCTGAAGCGTGCGGCCGGGGGTGAACTGACCCTGCCGGTGGAGCAGATCTTCGCATTGGACGACATCGCCCAGGCGGCAAAAGCCGGCGCCGGTTCGGGCCGCAATGGCAAGGTGCTGCTGCGGCCTTGATGCAAGGCGCTGGATCCGGCGGCGCTGCGCGCCGCCCCCATCCCAATGGATAATGTCTGCATCGTTTTTGCTGAAGAAGGAATCACGTTGAGCGGAATGAATGGTCGGAAGGTGCTGCTGGCGACCTTTCTCGGGAGCAAACACCCGCCTGACGACGTTCGGCCCTCCGAAGACTACTGGAGGTTGATCGGTACAAACGGGACCATTGTTCTTGAGGAATCCCAAGCTTCCATGGCCAAGCATCTACGCGGCTTGCGGGTGCTGGTCCAGTTTCCTGAAAGCATCAGGGATATGGGGCTTGCGTGCCACAACGACATACCGGACAGCCTCTGGATTTTCGTCTCCGACCTGGCAATGCACCCGGTCGATTAAATGGGTCGGGGTTGAATGCCGTAACGGCGCGCGGAAGCAGCCCGCCACCGCTTATTCCGATCGTTAAGAACCTGTGATGTATAACTGAATGCGCTTTCGTCATTGGAAGGTGCACTCACCCGCGTGCGGTACTGACGGCTCCTCCACCGTTTGGCGTAGTCGTTTCCATGTATCGCACCACCCTGCTTTCCAGCGCGGTCGCGCTGGCCCTCGTCGCTGGCACCGCCAGCGCCGCTGAAACCGCCGACACCGGCAAGGACAGCACCACCCTCGGCACCGTGCTGGTGACCGGCTCGAACATCAAGCGCAGCGACACCGCCGGCCCCAATCCGGTGCAGATCGTCACCCGCGAGCAGATCCTGCAGACCGGCCGCTCCACCCTCACCGACGTGCTGCGCAACCTGTCGGCCAACGCCGGCAACAGTTTCGACGAGCAGTACACCGGCAGCTTCGCTGCGGGCTCGGCCTCGATCGGCCTGCGCGGCCTGTCACCGAAGAACACGCTTGTCCTGGTCAACGGCTACCGCGTGGCCAACTTCGGTTTTGCGCTCAACACCCAGGACACCTTCGTCGACCTCAATGCGCTGCCGATCAGCGCGGTCGAGCGCATCGAAGTGCTGAAGGATGGCGCCTCGGCGGTGTACGGCTCGGACGCCATCGCCGGCGTCATCAACATCATCCTGCGTCGTGACTTCCAGGGCGTGGAAGTCGGTGGTGGTTTCGGCACCGCCACCCAGGGCGGCCTGAACGAGCGCAAGGCCAACCTGCTGGCCGGCTTCGGTGACCTCGAGCAGCAAGGCTGGAACGTGCTGTTCGGGCTGGACCTGCTCAAGCGCGACCGCCTCGACGCCGACCAGCGCGCGTACACCCGCGACGGCGATTTCCGCGACAAGCCCGGTGGTCGCCTGGCCGGCTGGTCCACCGCCGGTGGCAACTGGCTGTCCAATCCGCGCGCACCGCAGCCGTTCTCGCCCTGCCCCAAGGGCAGCGAGCTGCGTCCCTACAGCGACTTCGGCAGCACCCTGCCTGGCCAGGCCTGCGCCTTCAACGCGCAGCCGTTCAAGACCCTGCAGCCTGGCGCCGAGCGCCTGCAGGCATCGTTGAGCGCGACCTATCGCTTCAATGACAGCGTCGAAGCCTTCGCCGACGTGCTGTACAGCCACAACAAGGCCGACCAGATCTTCAGCGCCCCGCTGACGGTCGGCCCGGGCCTGCGTGCCTACAATCCCGCCACCGGTACGCTGACCGATATCGCCGCTGTCCTGCCGGTCGGCCATCCGAACAATCCGGGCAGCACGCCACTGCCGTTCGAGTACACCTTCTTCGATCTCGGCCCGCGCCTGAAGGACAACACCCAGGTGTTCTACCGCGCCCTGGCCGGCGTACGTGGCAACGGCGAACGCTGGGACTGGGAAGTGGCCGCACTGACCTCGCAGAGCGCGCAGCGCGAGTACGTGGACAACTTCGTGGACCGCTACGCCTTCCAGCAGATCCTGCGCGATGGCAGCTACAACTTCCTCGATCCGTCCAGCACGCCAGGCGCACTGGACGACCTGCGCCTGCAGACCAAGCGCCCGGGCTGGTACAAGCTGCACTCGCTCAACGTCAAGGCATCGACCTCGTTGTGGGAACTGCCGGCGGGTGCGATCGGCTTCGCCTGGGGCGCGGAATTCCGCAAGGAATCACTGGACGCGCGCACCAGTGCGCAGGTGCTGTCCGGTACTGAACTGCGCCCGGCGATCAACATCGTCGACGGCGAGCGCCAGGTCAGTGCCGCCTATGCCGAGTTCAGCGTGCCGCTGCATCGCACCCTGGAGCTGCAGGTGGCCGGCCGCGGTGACCACTACGATGACTTCGGCAAGGCATTCTCGCCGAAGTTCGCGCTGCGCTGGCAACCGCTGGACAGCCTGCTGCTGCGTGGCTCGTTCTCGCGTGGTTTCCGTGCACCGTCGCTGCCGGAGATCGCACCGGGGCAGACCATCAGCTACGGCTCGGTGGTCGATCCGTTCGATCCGCTGCAGCCGGGCGGCAGCCGCGGCGTGACCAACCTGCGCACCGGCAATCCGGACCTGAAGGCCGAACGCTCGCGCAACGTCAACGTCGGCGCCGTGTGGTCACCCGATGCCGATTCCAGCATCGGCCTGGATTGGTACCGCATCGAACAGGACAACCTGGTCAAGCCGGACAGCGCGCAGTTCATCGTCGACAACCCGGGCTTGTTCCCCGGTCGCGTGCAGCGCGATGCGCAGGGCCGCATCCAGATCATCACCAACCAGTACGCCAACCAGGGCGAGCTGACCACCTCGGGCATCGACCTGGAAGCCAACCGTACCTTCCGCACCGACGGCTGGGGCAACTTCACCGTGGCCGGCAGCTGGACCCACCTGCTCAGCTTCAAGCAGCCGCTGGTGGCCGGCCAGGCGCCCTATGACGGCGCCGGCAACAACCGCCATGGCGCGCTGCCACGCACCCGCGGCACCACTTCGTTGAACTGGGCGGTGGGCGACTGGAGCAGCACGCTGAGCCTGCAGTACGTGAGCGGCTATGACCAGCGCGTAGCCACGGCCACCAGCAATCCGGGCCTGCGCGACCGGGTCAAGCCATACCACCAGCTCGACCTGTACGTGGCCTATGAAGGCATTCCGAAGACCACGCTGTCGCTGTCGGTGCTGAACCTGACCGACAAGGACCCGCCGTTCGATCCCGCCGGCGGTTCCAACGGCTTCGACATCAGCCAGTACAACCTGCGCGGGCAGTTCGTTTCGCTGGGCGCGCGCTACCGGTTCTGATTGAACAGGAGGGTGCGGACCAACGGTCCGCACCCTCCAAAGGCAAGGGCCATGCCCCGGCGTGGCTGCATCAACGGCTCAGGTGCAGGAACTGCAGGTGCCGTTCGTACTGGCTGATGATGTCGTTGATGATCTGCTTGCGGCTGTAGCCGACCAGGTCGTAGTCCTGGCTACCCTCGTACAGATGCACTTCGGCGCGGTAGTAGCGCTGGTTGCGCAGCTGCTGCGCGGCGAAGGATGGGGTCAGGTAGCCACTGAGGATCACCCGGTACTGGAAGTCCTGCTGCTCGCCGTGGTTGACCGACAACTCCATGTCGCCCGCTTCGAACCGCGTCTGCACGTCCCAGCCCTGCTCGCGCAGCTGCTCGGCCACCGCCTCCATCGCCGGCTTCACCGTGTCATCCATGAAGCGGTACACCTGGTCGCGTACCGGGAAGTGCATGGCCTGGGTCAGGCGCTGGCGCCAGCCCTGGTGGTGGCGGTCATCGCCGATCAGCGGCGATGGCCTGAACTGCTGCGCGCGCTTGCGGTGCGACTCGTCACTGAAGGCGCGGGTCAGGCCCCACATCATCAACAGCAGCACCGCCGAGAACGGCAACGAGGCCAGCACCACTGCTGATTTCAGCGCATCGATGCTGCCGGCCAGCAGCAGGCCGGCGGTCAGCACCGCGATCACCGTGCCCCAGAACACGCGCAGCCAGCGCGGGCCATCGTCCTCCGGCGCACCGCCATGCGAGGACAGCGTAGACAGCACCACCGCCCCGGAATCGGCCGACGTCACGAAGAAGATGAAGCTGACCAGCACGGTCACCCCGATCACCGCCTTGCTCCACGGGTAGCCATCCAGCAACGCATACAGCACCGTCGGTGGGTCATCCACCGCCAGCTGCGCCAACTGCTGCTGGCCATGGTGCAGCAACTGGTCCAGCGCGCTGTTGCCGAAGATCGACAGCCACGCCAGGGTGAAGCCGAGCGGGATCAGCAATACGCCGAACACGAACTCGCGGATGGTGCGGCCGCGCGAGATGCGTGCGATGAACAGGCCGACGAACGGCGCCCAGCCGATCCACCAGGCCCAGTAGAACACCGTCCAGCCGCCCAGCCATTCCGGCCGGCCACCATAGGCGTATACGTCGAAACTCTTGCCCACCACGCTGCCCAGGTAGTCGCCCAGGTTCTGCATCAGCGTGCTGAGCAGGTACTGGGTGGGGCCGGCGCACAGCATGAACAGCACCAGCGCAATCGCCAGCAGCATGTTGATGTTGGCCATCCAGCGCACGCCCTTCTCCACGCCGGATACGGCAACCGCGACCGCCGCGCCCATCATCGCCACCACCAGCAGGATCTGCACCGTGTTCGAGTGCGGCACGTTGAACAGGTGCGACAGCCCAGCGTTGAGATGCAGCACGCCGAAGCCCATGTCCGCACCGATGCCGAACACGGTGGCAACGATGCCCAGGGCGTCGACGGTATAGCCGATGGGGCCGTTGATGCGCTTGCCGATCAATGGATACAGCGCCGAGCGCAATGCCAAAGGCAGGTTGTGCCGGTAGGCGAAATAGGCCATCGCCATCGCCGCCAGCGCGAACACGCCCCAGCCATGCAGGCCCCAGTGCAGGAACAGCAGCTGCATGGCCTGGCGCGCACCGGCCTCCCCGGCGGCCGGATCACCCTGCGGCGGCTGCAGGTAGTGGGTCAGCGGCTCGGAAACGCAGAAGAAGAACAGGGTGATGCTGATGCCTGCTGCGAACAGCATGCCGGCCCAGGAGAGGTAGCTGAACTCCGGTTCGTCATGGTCGGCACCGAGCTTGATGCCGCCGTACTTGGACAGCGCCACGCCGACCACGAACACCAGGTACAGGGTCATCGCCAGCAGGTAGTACCAGCCGACGTTGAGCGCGGCCCAGTCCTGCGCCTTGACCAGCAGGCGACCGGCGCCGATCGGATACAGGCTGACGAACAATGCGAAGGCAACGACAACGATCGCCGCGAAGGCGAAGACGGGCCGCAGGGTTCGCACCGGCTGATGTTGAGGCTCCAGTGCTTCCATGGGCAGCCATCTCCGGATCGATCAAAGAGTAAGCCGCCGGATTCTGGCTGAATCGCAGTGGACACAGGATGAAGTCGTGGCATCGCGCAGGCACGATCGGCTGGATTTCCGTGCTACGCGCGCGCCTGCAGACCGGCGGGCGTGCCGGGCGGCGTTGTCACTTTGGTCCGATTACGACACGCCGCGTCCGGCACCGACGATTCACCCCATCACATGCACGGCGCACAGCTTGTTGCCGTCGGGATCACGCAGGTAGGCCAGGTACAACTGGCGCCCGGCCTTGTGCCGCACGCCGGCCGGGTCTTCCACCGCGGTACCGCCGTGGGCGACCCCCGCTTCCTGCCAGGCATGCACCGCCTGCGGGTCTGCCAGCGCAAAGCCGATGGTGCCGCCGTTGGCATGGCACGCCGCCTCGCCATCGATGGGCGGGATGACCATGAACATCCGTCCATCCTTGATATAGACCAGCTTGCCCTCGTCATCGAACACGCCTGCGCGACCGCCGATGGCAGTGAACAAGGCATCGTAGAAACGGCGGGAAGCCGCCATGTCGTTGGTTCCGACGGTGACGTGACTGAACATGCGGGCACTCCGTTGCGGGAAAGCCCAAGTGTCGGCCACCTCACTGATCGCCGCAATCAAGCCGGGATCACGCCGTACTGAGCAGCAGCACGGCCGCAGTGACCAGGCCGATGCCGATCCAACCAATCGGGCGCAGGCGGTTGCCGAACAACAGGCGGCCACACGTGGCCGTGCCGATCACGCCGATCGCGCCCCACATCGCATAGGCGGTCGCCAGGTCCATGTAGCGCACGGCCTGGCCCAGCAGGGCGAAGGCGATCCAGACCAGCACGATGGCGCCGACACCCCAACGCCAGCGACGGAAGCCATCGGACCTGGCCACCATCATGTTGGCGGCCACATCGATCAGCGCCGAGCAGATCACGAAAAACAGGGCCATCATGTTCATCAGTGCGCCTCCCCGAGGGTGACACAGACGATGCCGACCACCGCCAGCACCAGACCGGCCAGCTGCTGCAGCGACAGGCTCTCACCGAACACGCTGATGCCGACTACGGTCAGCAGGGTCAGGCCGAGGCCTTCCCACACCGCATAGGCCACGCCGACGGCGATGCGGCGCACCGACAGCGCCAGGAAGTAATAGGACAGCGCCAAAGCGGCGGCCATCACCACATAGCCGGTCCAGCCGCCATCGCGGGCGGCATGGGCCATGAAGGACGTGCCGACCACTTCGGCGACGATCGCCACGGTCAGGCAGGCCCAGGCGACGAAGGCGCCACGGGCGGGAACAGTACGGGACATGTGAAGCTCCTTGCGGGACGGGGACCGCGCCCGTCATCACTAGATCCACGCCGTGCGTGGATGATCCGGAACGCCCCCGCAGACAGGGGCGACGGCGGCCAGTATCATCGTCTTTTACGGTGGTATCAAAATGGATTCCATCGACAGGAGCGATGGATCAATGCCCTATTCTCCCGAATCCCTGCAGGCCTTCGTCGAGGCTGCCGCGCTGGGCTCGTTCTCGGCGGCCGCCCGCCGGCTACGCAAGACCCAGTCCACGGTCAGCACTGCCATTGCCCATCTGGAAGCGGACCTGGGCATGGTTCTGTTCGACCGCAGCGGCCGCTATCCGCAGCTGACCGACGCCGGCCGGCAGGTGCTGGGCCACGCGCAGGAAATCCTTGCCGCCGACGCGCGCCTGCAGCAACTGAGCGTGCGCCTGTCCGCTCCCGTGGAGCCACGCCTGACCGTGGTGTTCTCCGATGTCTACCAGCTCGATCCGGCGCAACGTGTGCTGCAGCGGTTTGCTGAGGCATTTCCCGAGATCGAGCTGGAATGGCTGGATGCCGAGGGTCGGGACGTGCTGGAACTGGTTGATGCTGGCCGCGCCGGGCTGGGCCTGCTGCCGCGCCAGGCGCAGTACCCCGATGCGCTGGTGGCCCAGCCCCTGGCCCACCACAGCGAACTGGCGGTGTACGTGGCCAGCGAACATCCGCTGGCGCAGGCAGGCGTGCGCGCAGCGGCGCAACTGGCTCGGCATCGGCAGGTGCGGCTGAGCGCGCAGGCCGACCACGCGCCGCCGATCAGCGGGCCGGCATGGACCGCGTCGGACTACCTGATGGTGATGGAGATGGCCGAGGACGGCATCGGCTGGGCCGAACTACCGCGTGCGCTGGTGCAGCGCTACGACCGGGGCCGCCTGCTGGAACTGCGCGTGCCGGGCTGGCCGCGCCGCATCCACAGCGACCTGGTGTGGCGCCGCGATACGCCGCCTGGGCCGGCGGCGTTGTGGTGGGCCGAGGCGTTGGGGTGAGGTGGTGCCGGCCGCTGGCCGGCAATCCCCTTGCATCGTGGTTGCCGGCCAGCGGCCGGCACCACCGTCAACGATGGGCGAGCGCGTAATCCAGCGCCGAGCACACCGCCGCGACCTGCGCGTCGTTGCACTGCTGCGGCGTCGCGCGGGGGCTGTCCGGGTAGACCTCGGTGGTGGTGGTGTACTTCGCCCCGGTGATGCCGGCGCACAGGCCCAGCGGCACCAGCGCGTACTCGATCACGCCATGCGCGACCACCGGCGAACCGATGATTTCGCCCTTGTCATCGGCCGGTGCGATATGGGTCACCTTCTCCACTTCGGCGACCACGGCCTGCTGGAAGGCCGGCTGCGGATTCTCGCTGTCGTCCACCAGGTAGAAGCCATCGGGAATCAGGCCCGGTTCGAACGGCTTGCCATCGCGCGCGGCGAGTGCGGGACGGAACTCGCTCTCGTCGCTGTCGGTGGTTTCGTGCAGGTCGATGTGCAGCACGAACTGGCCCTTCAACGGTGCGATCAGTTCGATCAGCGCCGTCGATTCACGGGCCGGGCCGTCCGCGCGGAAATTGCGGTTCGGGTCGATCGCATCGAAGTTCCAACGGTTGATGCGCTCGAAGCCCCACGGATTCACGCACGGCGCGACCAGCAGGTTGGCCTTGCCGGCGTAGTGGGCGGCATGTTTTTCGAGGAACTCCAGCGCGCCCATTACGCCACTGGTCTCGTAGCCATGCACGCCGCCGGTCACCAGCGCGGCCGGCAACGCCGGGTTCCAGTCGCGGCTGCGCAGGGCGAACAGGGTGTAGGTCTCGCCTGCATAGTCGAGCTGGCCGTAGGCCACCTTGTCGAAGTGCCCGGCCAGTGCATCGATGCGCGGCAGCACCTCCTCGTCGTAACGGCGCAGACGCTGCTGGCGCGCACGCCACTGCTCCCTTTCCGCAACGCCCCACGGCTGGCCAGGGGTACCGACGGGGTAGAAAGCAGCAGTGGACATGGCAGTTCTCAGCGGGTCAGGAGGCAATCGGCCACTTTACCACCGGGCCAAAGCGCTGAACGGCGGACCGATTCCAATGGCGAATGGAATCAGCAATAATTCTCATTTACGACCTTCCACGCCCCGCACCGATGCCTATCCCCGCCCCGCAACCGGCCCGCCTGCCCCTGGCTGCCGCCCTCGCCCTGTGCGTGTTTCCGGCCGCCAGCGCGCTCGCGCAGGACAGCGCCACCACGCTCGACAGCATCCAGGTGTCGGGCAGTTGGTTGGGCACCGGCCTGCACGACAGCGTCAAGAGCTTCGCTGGCGCGCGTACCGTGGTCGATCGCCAGCGCATCGAGGCCAGCGGCGCCGCCAGCCTGGGCGATGCCATGCGCCGCATTCCCGGCGTGCAGGTCACCGACAACTCCGGCACCGCTGGCAGCTCGGTCTCGCTCAACATCGGCGTGCGCGGCCTGACCGGCCGTTACTCGCCGCGCTCGACCGTCCTGCTGGACGGCGTGCCACTGGCGGTTGCGCCGTACGGCCAGCCACAGCTCTCCTTCGCCCCGGCCAGCCTGGCCAACATCGAATCGATCGACGTGGTACGCGGCGGCGGTGCGGTGCGCTACGGGCCGCAGAATGTCGGCGGCATCATCAACTTCAGCACCCGCGCGATTCCGACTGCGGCCGGCCTGCACGGCGAGGCCGGCGTGCGCTACAGCGCTTACGACCACGGCGGCGGCGACAGCCCCCAGTACAACGCGTTCCTCGGCGGCACCGCCGACAACGGCCTGGGCATGGCCCTGCTGTATTCGGGGCAGGACGGCCGCGGCTGGCGCCAGGGCAGCGATGACCGCTTCGATGATCTGGCGCTGAAGTTCGCCTATGCCATCGACGCACAGCAGGAGCTGCGCGCCAAGCTGTCGTACTACGACGTGCGCTCTCTGACTCCGGGCGGCCTGACCCGCGCCCAGTACCAGGCCGATCCGTTCCAGAACACCCGCCCGTCCGACTTCTGGAAGGGCCATCGCACCGGCATCGACCTGGGCTACACCAACACGCTGTCGGAGAACAGCGAGTTCGAGGTGCTGGCGTATTACAACGAAAGCAACCGGGCCAGTTCGCTGATCAACGCGGCCAACACAAAGATCACGGTGCAGCCGCGCGACTACCGTGTGCTCGGCATCGAGCCGCGCTACACCCAGCGCCTGCACTGGGGCAGCAGCGTGCACGACATCACCGCCGGCTACCGCTTCCTGCGCGAGCGCGGCAACGACCGCAGCTACACCGTTACCCGCCGTACCGGCGCGACCGGCGCGACCACCCGCTTCGATAACGCCACCGATGCGCACTCGCTCTACGTTGATGACCGCATCGCCATCGGCCAGTGGCGGATCACGCCCGGCGTGCGCATGGAGTGGATCGACATGGACCGCCGCCAGGCCGGCGGCGGCGCGACCTTCAGCAGCCGCAACGACAAGGCCCTGCCCTCGCTCAACGTCGCCTACCTGCTGACCCCGCAGCTGACCGTGTTCGGCAACTACACCACCTCGTTCGGGCCGGTTCAGAACATCCAGTTGAACTCGCAGAGCGCGACCAACCCGCTGAACCCGGAAATCGCCAGGACCACCGAGCTGGGCGCGCGTTGGCAGGATGGCGCGCTGCGTGCGGAAGTGACCGTGTTCAAGATGCGCTTCGACAACCAGATCCTGCAGGTGCCGGGCATCACCCCGCCCACCTTCCAGAACATCGGCGCCACCGACCACAAGGGCGTGGAAAGCGCGATCGAGTACCGCTTTGCCGAAAGCAGCGCGCTGGCCGGGCTGGAACTGTACGCGAACTACACCTGGACCAAGGCCATCCAGCAATCCGGCGACAACCGCGGCCTGGATGTGCCGTTCTACGCGCGCGATACCGACAGCGTCGGTGCCCGTTATGCGCTGGCCGGCTGGACCTTCAACGTGTCCAGCACCCACCAGAGCGGCCAGTTCTCCGATGCCGCCAACACCTGGGAAGAAGCCGCCGACGCGCGCGTCGGCCGTGTACCCGGCGTACGCCTGTGGAATGCGCAGGCCGCCTGGCAGCTGCCCTGGCTGGCCGACAGCGAGGTCGCGGTGGGCGTGAACAACCTGGCCGACAAGCGCTGGTACACCCGCAACGTGGATGGCAACGCCGGGCGCATGGTGGCCGCGCCGCGCACATTCTACGTGCAGGGCCGCTACCGCTTCTGAGCATGGCAACCGCCTGATGCGGTGACGGTAGCGCTCACGGTGGCGGCGTATCATGCCGCCACCATGTCCTCCACCGCTTCGCCATCGCGCCTGCATCTGGCCTTCCAGGGCCTGCGCCTGCGCCTGCGCGGCAGCGACCTGTGGTTCATCGCCCTGGCGCTGGTGGTCGGGCTGATCGCCGGCGGCCTGACCCTGTTGCAGGCTGGGCTGGCACGCACCCTGCAGACGGCGTTGTATGGGCTGGACGAGGGCATGCGCCTGAGCTCGTTGCCCGCTTTGACCTGGACTGCCCTGCTGGTGCTGCCGCTGGGTGGCCTGGTGGTGGGCCTGGTCAGCCTGGCTGCCACGCGCCTGAAACGCCCCCTGCTGGATGCCGTGGAAGCCAATGCACTGCATGGCGGCCGCATGTCGATGCGCGACAACCTGATCGTGTTGACCCAGACCCTGGTCTCCAATGGCTGCGGTGCTTCGGTCGGCCTGGAGGCGTCGTATACGCAGATGGGCGCCGGCAGCGGTTCGCAACTGGGGCGGGTGATGCGCCTGCGCCGCAACGACGTGCGCATCCTGGTCGGTGCTGGCGCGGCCGGTGCGATCGCCGCGGCCTTCGGTGCACCGCTGGCCGGGGCCTTCTACGCCTTCGAGATCGTCATCGGTGCCTATACGCCGGCGGCACTGGCGCCGGTTGCGGTGGCCGCGCTGGCCGGTGCCTTCGTTGCCGACCAGGCCGGCGTGGACGCCTATCTGCTGCCGGCGGCATCGACCATCGACGTGCGCGCAGCCGACTATGCGATCTACGGCCTGCTCGGCTGCTGCTGTGCGATGGTCGGCATCGTGGTGATGCGCCTGATCGCCTCCATCGAGGGCACGGTCAAGCGCAGCCCGTTGCCGTTGTGGGGGCGCCCGGTGGTGGGCGGCCTGCTGCTGATTCCGCTGGCCCTGGCCAGCCCGCAGGTACTGTCGTCCGGCCACGGAGCGCTGCACCTGGACCTGACCACCCATCTGCCGCTGATCTGGATCGGCGGACTGCTGACGCTGAAATGCCTGGCCTCCGGCATTTCGCTGGGCTTCGGTTTCCGCGGCGGCCTGTTCTTCGCCTCGCTGTTCATGGGCACCCTGGTCGGCACGCTGTTTGCCGGGCTGCTGGCGATGGCCACCGGCGTCCCGGTGGTCGACGCCACGTCGGCAGCGCTGGCAGGCATGGCTGCACTGGCCGCGGCGGTGGTTGGCGCGCCGATGACCATGGCCATGCTGGTGCTGGAAGGCACCCACGACTTCCTGCTGACCAGCGTGGTGATGAGCGCCGTGCTGGTGTCCAGCACCCTGGTGCGGCAGTGGTTCGGCTATTCCTTCTCGACCTGGCGCATGCACCTGCGCGGGGAAACCATCAAGAGCGCGCGTGACATCGGCTGGGTGCACAACCTCAATGCCGGGCGGATGATGCGCAAGGGTGTGGCCACCGCCCCGGCCGACCTCGATGCCGCCGCCTTCCGCCAGCGCTTCCCGCTGGGCTCGGGCAGCCGGGTGATCCTGATCGACAGTGAAGGCCACTACGCTGGCATCGTGCAGATTCCGCGCCTGTTCGGCGACGGCGTGAAGCCCGAGGACGTCGTAGGTACGTTCGCCGAGAACCGCGACGTGGCCCTTGCCACCAGCGCCGACGTGGTGACCGTGATGCAGCGGTTCGACCAGACCCAGGCCGACGAGCTGGCGGTGGTGGCCGACGATGGCCAGGTGCTGGGCGTGGTGTCTGAAGCATTCGTGCGCAAGCGCTATGCGGAGGAACTGGACAAGCGCCAGCGCGAAATGATGGGCGAGCGCGTCGACGAGTAGATCCACGCCATGCGTGGATGATGCCCCCTGCCCCTCCACGCGTGGCGTGGTTCTACTGTCACCTGCGGGAGGTAGACTGCGGCCATGCGCTTCATTGAAACCTTCCAGCCCGGCCCGTTCGCCGACACCTTGGTCAGCCTGCTGGCGGCGTTCGTGCTTGGCACCCTGATCGGCGCCGAACGCCAGTACCGGCAACGCACCGCTGGCCTGCGCACCAACGTGCTGGTGGCTGTCGGCGCTGCCGCCTTCGTTGACCTGGGCATGCGCATCGCCGGCAGCGCCGAGGCCGTGCGGGTCATCTCCTACGTCGTCTCGGGCGTCGGCTTCCTCGGCGCCGGCGTGATCATGAAGGAAGGCATGAATGTGCGCGGCCTGAACACCGCCGCGACGCTGTGGTGCTCGGCTGCCGTGGGCAGCTGCACCGGCGCGGACATGCTGGCCGAAGGCGTGCTGCTGACCGTACTGATCATCGCCGGCAATACCCTGCTGCGGCCACTGGTGAACGCGATCAACCGCATCCCGATCAACGAAGCCGCCAGCGAAGCGACCTACGAAGTGCGCCTGAGCGTGGATGCCGACGCGGTGCCGCGCGTGCGCGAGCGCCTGGTCGATGCGCTGGAAGCCGCGCAGTACCCCGTTGGCGACGTGCAACTGGTGGAGCACGCCGATGCGCCCACTGATGTGATCGCAGTGCTGGTCAGCACCGCGGTCAGCGCCGACGAACTGGACGTGGTGCTGGCGCGGATGGAACAGGTGCCGGGCGTGCTGCATGCCACCTGGGAAGTCAGCACCCGCGATTGAGCGGGTGTCGGCAGTTCATCCGCGCGCTACGCGCTGCTGCGCTCGCAGCAACCTGCGGAACGAGGCGCAGCGCCGAGCATCCTCGGCGTGTGGACAGGCGGCGGCCCGCCGCAGCCGATCCTGCGCCCGCTGCAATCTGCGGATCTGCAGCTGCAGCGCATCGGCCCGGGCCAGCAATGCCGTGCGATCCAGTGCAAGCCCTGCCCCCTGCGGCATCGCTGCGCCGATCTGCTGCAGCGACAGGCCTGCCGATTGCCCCAGGCCGATCAGTGCCAGCCGATCCAGCACCTGTTCGTGGTACTGCCGGCGCAGGCCGCGACGCCCCAGCACCTGCAACAGGCCGAGCTGCTCGTAGTAGCGCAGCGTCGAGGCCGGCACGCCACTGCGGCGGACCACCTCACCGATATCCAGTTCCTGCATCGTGCTTGACCTCAAGTGGGCTTCAAGCGCCACCATGGTCGCACTCCCCGCGCAAGGCAAGCCCATGGACGATTCACTCCCGCTCGATCAGAACACGCTCTGGAACGGCGCCGCCGGCGAGAACTGGGTCGCGCAGCAGACCCTGCTGGACGACCTGTTCCAACCGATGGCCGATGCCCTGCGCGACGAGCTGCCGGTTACCGTCACGGAACTGCTGGACGTGGGCTGCGGCACCGGCGCCAGTACGCTCAGCGCCGCCGCAGCACGCCCTGACGCCCATTGCACGGGCGTGGACATCTCCGCACCGATGCTTGACCTGGCCCGCCAGCGCGCCGCCGCGATCGGGCGCGGGATCGACTTCATCGTTGCCGATGCCCAGCGCCATCCCTTCGCAACGGCGCGCTACGATTGGATCCAGTCGCGCTTCGGGGTGATGTTCTTCGAGGACACGCAGGCCGCCTTCGCCAACCTGCACCATGCCGCCCGAACAGGCGCGGGCCTGCGCTGCATCGCCTGGCGCAGCGCGCAGGAAAATCCGTTCATGACCACCGCCGAGCGCGCCCTTGCAGACCAGCTGGTGCTGCCGGCGCGGGTACCGGGTGCACCGGGGCAGTTCGCTTTCGCCGATGGCGAACGGGTGCGCCAGCTGCTGCAGCGTGCCGGATGGCAGGACGTGGACATCGCGCCGCTGGACCTGACCTGTTTCCTCAGCCCTGATGCGCTGGCCAGCTACGTCGGCCAGCTCGGACCTGTGGGTCTGGCCCTGCGTGCGCTGCCGGCCGAACGCGCCGATGCACTGCTGCAACAGGCACTGACCGCGTTCGCACCGTTCATCGACGGTGACCGTGTGCGGGTGGAAACCGCCTGCTGGATGATCCGCGCCCGCGCATAGCAACAGAAAAGGGGACTGAGGGGATCAAGTCGTTCATGCCCCGGTTGTGCGGGAAACGACTTGATCCCCTCCTTCCCCTGTTTCTCTACAAGGCCTCGCCGGCATCGGCCAGGCGCGATTCGATCAGCGCGTACCACTGCTCGAGCATGTCGACCAGCATGTCTAGCTCGGCGTCGGCACGCTGCGCGCGGCCGCTGCGCAGGCACGCCTGTGCTTCCTGCAGCTGGGCGAGGAAGCCGGCAACGGTGTCGGCCTGCAGGATGAGGCCCGGCAGCCGGCGCCCGGGAATGCGCACGACCGCATGGTTGCCGAGCTGGCCGTACACGCTGAGAGTGGCTTCCGTCTTCATGGACAAGGGCAGGAATTGGGCATTCATCAGGTGCACCAGGGAAGAAACCTGCCCACCGGCAGGCGTGGAAAACGGGGGAGACGTTTCCACGTCCTGCCGGCAGAACAGGGGGGACTCGGGATGCCGGGGCACGCCCCGGCGCGGGGATTCAGTGCGATCGGGCCACGCCCGCGATCTGCACCCGGCGATTGGGCGCCAGGCAGGCGATCAGCTCGCGCCGGTTGCGCTGGTCGCACTGCACCAGCGGTTCGGCCGCGCCCCGCCCTTCAGCGCTGATGCTCGCCGCGGATACGCCGCCCTGTACCAGCGCCATGCGCACCGCCTCGGCACGTCGCTGCGACAGCGTCTGGTTGTAGGCAGCGCTGCCGATGCGGTCGGTGTAGCCGACCACCTGGATCGACTGCACCTGGCTGGCCTCACGCACCTGCGCCAACACGCCCTGCACTGCCTGCTGGCCGCTGGCACTGAGCACAGCACTGTCAAAGCCGAACAGCGCATCGGCGGCCAGTCGCAGCGGCTGCTCCGGCAAGGGCGCCGGCGCCGGCGGTGGCGGCGGACGCGGCGGGTCGAGGACCGCTGCGCACGATTCAGGCTTCCAGTAACCGCCCTGGGCGATGCCCTTGTTGTCGAAGCGCACCTGGAACTGGCAGGTGAAGTACTCCGCGCCCTGTGCGGTGCGGAAGTTGAACAGGTAGTTCCACTCGCGCACGCCCCACATGCCTTCGTTGAAGTGCGGGGTACCGAGCAGCGTGTACAGCTGGCGCTTGCTCATGCCCGGTGCGAACCGGCGCAGGTCGGCGATATCCGGATAGATGCCTTCCTTCAGCGATGCCTTGCTGGCCTCCGGGAAGGTGACGGCGGTGCTGTCGGCGGGGCCGTCGGCGGCCGGTGCGTGGCTGCGGCAGGCAACCAGCAGCCCCGCGGTCAGGATCAGGCCCAGCGTGGCGGCGACGCGGCCACTGCGAGCGATGCGATGCGGTTTCATGTCATTCCCCCTGTAGACGTTGCCCGCTGCGCCGGGCCGCGAATGTGACCCGGCGCAGGCGATCACCACTGGATGCCGGCACCGACGGCCACACCGGCCTCGCCGCGGCTGTTGGTGGAACCACTGAACTTGTAGATCCAGCGACCGCCCTCGGAGACACCGGAGATGCCCAGGGCCACGCCGGATTCGCCGTTGTAGCTGCCGGCGGCGATCGAGGCCATGTTGCGGCCGGCTTCGCTGGGCTGCGGCAGCGATGCGGTTGCCATCGCCGAGGCGATACCGGCCGAGGCGCGGTTGTCGGTCTTGCGCAGGTCGCGTTCGAAGCCGCCCATGCGCTCATCGGTGTAGGCCTTGGACCAGTCCAGGGTCTGCGCCATGCCCGACTTCAGCTGGTCGACGTTGACCGCGTCGGTACCGGCGGTGCCGGCAGCGACGTTGCGCACCGTGGTCGGGCCGCTGCTGGTGCTGCCTAGGGTCACGCTGTTGTAGTTGGTGGTGCCGTTGGTGGTGGTGTCATAGCGGATCGTGCCCTGCTGCGAAGCCTGCAGCTGGCGCACGTTGACCGCATCGGTCGCCTGCGAACCATCGGCCACGTTGACCACCTGGCGTTCGGCACCGGCTGCACCCACCGACACCGTATTGGCGCGGTTGGCGACCGAGCCCGCACCCAGCGCCACCGAGTTGTCTGCCTGCGCCTGCGAGCCGTTGCCCAATGCGGTCGAGTTGGCCCCGGCCGCAGTGGAGCCGGCACCGCCCGCGGCGGAGTTGGCGCCGGTGGCGGCCGGATCGGCCAGGTTGTTGCTGTTGTTGGCGCGGAAGCTGCCGGCAACGTTGGTGATGTTCTGGATCTTCTGGTCGGTGTAGGCCTTGGACTGGTCGATGGCGTAGTTCACGCCGTTCTTCAGCTGGCCGACGTTGGTCGCATCATGGTCGTCGGAGCCATCGGCCACGTGGGTGATCTTGCGCTCGCTGCCACTGGCGCCCACCGCCACCTCACCGGACGAGTTGCTGGCGCCGGCCTGGCCATAGGCACCGGTATAGCCGGTCTGCGCACCGACGCTGGCCACCGAACCGGCACCCAGCGCAACACTGTTGCCCGCGCTGGCATTGGCACCGTTGCCGACTGCTACGCTGCCCGCACCGGCTGCGCTGGCCTGCGGGCCGACCGCCAGTGCTTCGGCACCGGTGGCCGTGGCTGCGGCAGCCGTGGAGTTGACCGCCAGATACGGGCTGCCGCCGCCGCTGCTGATGCGCTGGTTGAGCACCCGCAGCGAGCCGTCCACTGCAGAGAACGCAGCGGTGACGTTGCTGTAGTCGTTGCCGGTGATGGTGCCATCGGTGGCGATGGTGGAGATGTTGAAGGTCGGCGCGGTCCACAGCCCGGTGCTGCCGTTGTACACGGTGCTGCCACCGAAGTAGCTGGCCACCGTCTGGTGCGTGCTGAACAGCTGGTCGCCGGTGATGGCATCGCTGCTCCCCGCCAGGATGCTGCCGGCGGCCACGTTGGTGACTTTCACCGGTGCACCGCCGGTACCGCTGAGGGTCACGGTGTCGACCACGTTGCCACTCCCGTCCACGTCGTACTTCACGGCGCGCGCGTCCAGGTCATCGGTCTGCTCGGCCACATTGGCCAGCGAATTGCTGACCGCGTCGAAGGCCGTGCCGACGTCGTTGTAGCTGCCCTGGCTGACCGTGCCATTGGCGGCGACGTTGTTGAGCGTGTAGGTCGGCGCGGTGACCACGCCATTGGCATCCACTGCAGCGCCGCCGCCGAGGTGGGTGGCCACCGTCTGGTTGGCCGCGAACAACTGCGCACCGTTGATCGCTTCGCTGCTGGCTGCGCTGATCTGGCCTGGGCCGAGGTTGCGCAGCGTGGTGGCGGTGCCGGACTGGCCGAGCGTCGCACTTGCGTAGTTGACGCTGCCGTCGCCGTTGAGGTCGTAGCGCAGCGCGCCCTCTTCGGAAGCCTGCAACTGACCCAGGTTGACCGCATCGGTGCTGGCGGTGCCGGCGGCGACGTTGGTGACCTGGCGTTCGGCGCCCGCGGCACCGATCGACACGCTGTTGGCACGGTCGGCCAGGCTGCCGGCACCGACCGCGATGCTGTTGGCGGCGGTTGCGCTGGCACCGGCACCGACGGCGATCGCTTCGGCGCCGCTGGCCACGGCGTCGGCACCGGTCGAATTCACCCGCAGGTACCGGGTGCCGGTGTTGCGGATGTCGTTGATCTGCGTGTTGAGGTTGACCAGCGAACCATCCACCGCATCGAAGGCGTCGGTGACGTTGTCATACAGCCCCGGGGCCACGGCGCCACCGGTGGAGATGGTGCTGATCTCGAACAGCGGTGCGGTGAAAGTGCTGGTGAGCGGATCGAACGCTGCGCGTCCGCCGAAGAACTTTGCCATCGTGTCGTTGCTGGCGAACAGCTGCGCACCATTGACCGCCTCGCTGCTGGTGGCGTTGACCGCGCCGGCGGCCAGGTTGCCGATGGTGGTGGTGCCGGTGCCATTACCGAGGGTGACACGGCGGTAGTCGGGGTCGCCTGCACCATCCAGGTCGTAGGTGACCGCTGCCGCGCCAACCGCATCGATCTGGCTGATCGCACCCTTCAGCTGGGCCACGTTCACTGCATCGGTGTTGGCGCTGCCGGCCGCCAGGTTGGTGATCTGCCGCTCGCCACCGCCGGCGGTGCCCACCGACACTTCGCCCGCCGACACCTGTGCGGTGGTCAGGCCGTAAGCGCTGTAGCTGGCCTGCGCGCCGCGCAGTGCGGCCGAGCGGTAGCCCAGCGCCACCGAGTTGGCCTGGTTGGAGGTACTCTCTGCGCCGAGCAGGGTCTGCCCGTTGGCAGTGCCGCTGGCACTGTCGCCGACCACCACTGAGTGCCCCATGCGTGCTGCATAGTCGGCGGTGGGAACGCCGGTCGGATCGCTCGGATCATTGGCGCCCGCGCCGGGGAAGGCGACGTTGGCATCGACCTTGGGCAGCTCATGGCGGGCGTTGGCACCGATCACCACTTCCTTGGAGCCGTTGGCATAGGCGCCATCGCCCATCAGCACCTGGTAGTCCTGAGCTGCGTTGACCGCCCAGCAGGAGATGTCCGCCAGCGCGATGTCCAGGCACTTGGCCGCCCAGGCCGGCGAGTCCGTCGGCAGCAGCAGGCCGAGCAGGCCACCGGGATTGCCGTTGTTGATGTTGTAGATGTAGCTGTCGGAGGTGACGCCACCGATCAGGGTCAGGTGCGAGCTGCCACCGGTGACCGCGCCACCCAGTCCGTTGAGCGTGGTGCCGACCGGCGTGGCGTTGACCACTGGCAGGCCGAGCACGCTGACCGTGGAATAGGTCTGCATGACGTTGGCGGTGCTGAGCTTGAGATTGCCGTTGGACAGATAGCCGGTGCCGCCGAACAGGCTGGCGGTGGTCGGGCCGAGCAGTTCGGTGACACCGCCCACCAGGCCACCGGTGCCGATCACCAGGCCCGCGTTCGGGTCGGCAGCGGCCGGCGCCTTCGGGCTGGTCGGCGGGATGGCCGACGGCGAGGTCAGGCCGAGGCTGCCCAAGGTGTTGCCGACCAGGCCGCCGACGGCGCCGGTCAGGTTGCCGACGGTGCCGTTGAGGTCACCATTGAGCAGGCTGCCGACCGCGCTGCCAACGCCGTTCAGCGCAGTGCCGACGCCGTTGAGCAGGCCGCCCAGGCCCAGCGCGCTGTTCTGCGCGGCGACGGTTGCAGTGCCGGCCAGCTTGAGATTGCGATCGGCGACGATTTCCTCGCCGTCCTTGCCCTGCACCCGTACCTTGCCTGCCACGCCGGTATCGAACGCTGCGGTGATCGCGCGGTCATCGGTGTCACCCGGCAGCTCTTCCTTGGCAGGCAGCGTGACCGCTGCGGTGGCACCGATCTGGCCTTGGCCTTCGATGTGATTGCCGGCCACGACCAACTGCGAATCGACCTTGCCATCCACGGCCGCCTTCAGGCCGGACGGCGTTACACCCGCTGCCGCGGCAACCTGGGTGCCGGCGTCAATGCTGGCAACCGGCTTGCCGGCGATGCCGACATCGGCCTTTGCTGCCGCGTTGGCGGCCAGACCCAACGGCGCCTGTGCGGCCGGTGCGACGTTCGCGGCAAGCGCGGCATCGACTCGGGTGGCGGCAACAGTGCCGACACCGATGTTGGCGCGTACGTCGGCAGCCAGGGCCGGTGCCGGCACGTGATTCGGCGTGGCGCCGGCACCCAGCTTGACCTGCACGGTGGCCGGCAGGACGTCGCGCACGATCGGCAATGACGTTGTGCTCAGCTGCAGGCCGACGCGCGCGTTGGCACTGATCGCCGGGTTGGCCTGGGCCTGTCGTGCAGCCGCGGCCAGCGCCACTTCGGCATCGACCTTCACCGGCATCGGCTGGGTGTACTTGGCCGCCAGCGCCTGCAGGTCGCGCAACGATTGATTGGCCTCTGTCGCCGCCGCAGGTCCGCTGGCCAGCACGCACAGCAGTGCCATGGCCAGGGTGCTGGGCACCAGAAGGCTGGCACGACGGTCGCGCGGTGCAGTACCACCGCTATCGCCGGTGGCCAGTTCCGAGGCCACAACCAGAGCATTGAGCTGGCGGTTCCATACACGCCGGTAGATGCGGTTCATGAGCATTTCCCCCGTAGGCGGACAACTTGAATGTCAGTGGACTTGCCGTTAGGCAGGTGACTGACATTTCGCGCCTTTCAGCGAGGGCTGAGCACTTCATTCCGGCAGGGCAATCGCGCATTCCGGCAAATCCACGGCCGGATTCGGCAGCCACATATGCAAATCCGGCAGGGAGGGCTGGCCGGGCTGCCGCCCGGCACCCGCAGAGGCGAAAACCAAAGCCAAAGCCAAAGCAACAGCCGGCTCTGGGTTTTCTGCGGGTTGGCGGGGCGGTGTGGGCTTGCAGGACACGCCGTAAACCCGTCCATGGGGGCTCGATGGCGCCATCCATGGCGCCAACGGTCCTGCAAGCCCACACCGCCCCACCTGTGACAGTTTCCCCACGACGGTTGGATCTGCCGTCGTGCATTCACTGTCGACATGATCGATCTTTGATTTTCAGTGATTATTTCGATCTAAATCGAAATTGATGATCCGACTTTCCCTCGGCCGGGCATGGCCCGGCGCTAAATCCAAAGCGCGCGGGAAACTGTCGAAGGCGGGGTGGGTCCGGTTGCGGGGGTGTCCGCGGCATGGATGCCGCGGCCAAGCCCCCATGGATGGGTTTACGGCGTCCCCCGCAACCGGACCCACCCCGCCATTCCACAGGAAACCTGCTTTTGCTTTCAGCAGTTGCCGTTGCCCTTGCCTCTGCGGGTGCCGGGCGGCAGCCCGGCCGATACCCCTCAGGCTGGCTGACCGAGCTGTGCCGGCGCGCGCATCAGCGTGTCACGCGGCAGTTCGCCGAACACTTTCCGGTAGTTGTCGGCAAAGCGGGAAAGATCCCACAGCCCGCAACTGAGGGCGATGGCCTTGACCGAGCGCCGGTTGGAATCGGCCATCGACAGGCTGCGGCAGGCCGCGCACAGCCGCAGCATCGACAGGTAGCGATTGGGCGAGGTGCCGAACAGATCCTCGAACGCATAGCGCAGGCCACGCTCGCTGACGCCGGCGGCGTCGCAGATTTCATTCATGTAGATATTGCGGCGAAGATTGAGGCGCATGAAGTTCTCCGCCCGCTGCGCGATCAGGTAATGCGTGCGGCGGGCGCGGCTGCAACTGGGCCGATCGGCTGGGCCGGCACCGAGCAGCGCCTGGACATGCTCGTGCAGCAGGCGCTCGGTTTCTTCCGGCTGCAGCCCACCGCCCTGCCCCAGCTGCGCGTGCAGTTGCTGGTAATGGCGTACCAGCGGCATCGCATCATCGCCAAGGTTGAACAGTGAAAGCGCCTGCCCCGCCGGTGGCGTGCTGCGCAGGCTCAGCTCGGTCAACTTGCGCTGCACGCGCGCGACCGGCACCAGCATCAGCGTCATCTGGGTACCAGGGCTGAGAGTGAATTCACTGATGCCTTCGGGCATCACGGTCAAGGCCATGCCCGGCGTCAGCGGCACGCCATGGCACCAGCTCAATGCATCATCGGTGGTGTGCAGGTAGCCGAGCATTGCCCAATCCGGCGGCAGCATGAAACGGCCGCGGCAGTGGAAGCCACAGGTGATGCTGCAGAACAGGGCTTCCTCGTGAACGCGCGAAACGAATGCCGCGCGCGGACCATTGCCATCCAGCAGCAACAGTTCCACATCGCACACGCGGAGCACGCCGCTCAGCGTGGCCAGGTCGATTGACCTGAGATCGCCGTCGTCGTTGTCTTCCACCCCACCATCGACCATGACAGTGTCGTCCCCCGTTTGGTCTGCCGCACGACCCCGCCCCCACTGCCTGACAGGGCGCACGCCGTTTCCAAGAGCATCGTCCGTTGCCGAGATGGACGCTGCGATGCACGCGCGTCCCTCCCTGAAAATGCAAAACCTTGAATGCGAGTATGCCCGATAATCGGCAGTCGTAAACAGGATGTTTCGACGCTGCGGAATTATCAACTGCGTGAAGAAAATGTGCGCGCCGATGGCATGGTTTTCGCATGCGCGCGGATGGGCATCACATTATCTGCACGACCATGAATCGTTTTGCGCAGGAACGGATTTACGTCACAGATCCGCGCCGCAATATTCAGGCATCCAGCGAATCTGCCGAATTTGCATATAGGTTCCGGTTGCAGGGAACCGCCATTCAGGCAAAGTCGAATACACGGTGATCGGGCACGCAGACAGCGGCCACACCCAGGGGGACAGCATGACCATGCACGTACGAGATACCGTTTCGACCACCGGCCTGGAGCTGGGTGGTCGTGGTTGCGCGGCCGCTGCCCTGCCCGGGAATGATCACCCTGCTTGAGCACAGCGGGATTGCCCGCCGTGCCTCCTCCGCCAGGATGGCAGAGGCCTACGGACGGTCCCGGCGGAGCCGGGCCACCGCCCATGCAGGTGTCCTGCAGCAACTGACAGGTAGAGGGAGACAACCGTCATGAACGCATCGATCCGCAAGTTCCTGAAAGAAGAAGATGGCGTGACCGCGCTCGAATACGGGCTGCTGGCCGCCGTGATCGCCGGCATCCTGATCGTGGTGGGCAGAACCCAGATCACCGCGTTCTTCACCACGTTGTTCACCCGCCTGCAGGCCATTGCCACCGACGCCACCACCACCTAGCCAGCGCGCAGGGTGCAGCACCTGCGGTCGCTTCGATGGCGGCCGCGGTGGCCGATGAAGGGTTCTGCAACTGTCCAGTGACGGACAACGAGGGTGTGCGATGACACTGCTGGGATTGCTGGCCATGGGAGTGTGCCTGCGGATTGCGATCAGCGATCTGTACGCCCGCCGCGTGCCCAACACCTGGCTGCTGGCCGCGTGCGCGATCGCCGTGCCCCTGATCATCGCCGGCCAGTTCAATGCCACGCGCACGGCCTGGGCGCCACACCTGCTGGGCGCAGTCGTTGGCCTGCTGGCGTTGCTGCCGTTCTATGCGGTGCGCTGGATGGGCGCCGGCGATGTGAAGTTCTTCGCCGTGCTCGGCCTGCTGCTGGGCTGGAAGGCATTGCTGCCGGTGTGGGTGCTGGCCAGCCTGGCCGCAGGCGCCCACGCCGTGCTGGTGCTGGCCGGTCGGCAGTTGGCCGGTCACCTGCCGCTGCGCCTGCAGATGCAGGTAAACCGCGCCAGCACGCACTGGAATGGCCACCCTGCCCTGCGCGAACTGCATGCCGCGCGGCAGGGTCGGCAGGGCATCCCCTATGCGGCCTACCTGGCCTTCGCGGCGATTGGCTGGGTGTTGGCAACCACCTATGGAGGCGTCGCATGAAAGCGTTCGCGCGCCAACGCCAACGCGGCGTGGCCAGCATCGAATTCGCGTTGATGCTGCTGCTCGGCCTGGTGCCGCTGCTGCTGCTCACCTTTTCCGGCGTGCTGATCATGGCCGCGCAGCAGACGCTGGCGACGGCCTCGGCCGAGGGCGCGCGTGCTTCGCTGCGCTTTGGCAACGCCGGCGAGCGGCGCACCGCCGCCTGCCTGGCGGCCCGCCGCTCCATGCAATGGCTGTTGCAGTTTTCCGGGCAGAACCCGGACTGCAGCGGCGGCGGCACCGGCGCCATCGTGGTCTCGCCGCAGGCGCCCTGCGCCGGCCTGGCGACGGTGCAATGCATGACCGTGACGGTGAGCTACGACTATGCGTCCCACCCCTTCCTGCCCGGCACCGCCACGCTCTATGGCTGGGTGATGCAGGCCCCCATCCGCAGCGTCGCGGTCGCCCAGCTGGACCTCGGCAGCAACTGACGATCGGTACAGGAGACGATTTTCATGCTCAAGTTGACCCGCATCGCCGCCATCGCACTGATCGCGCTCGCCGTGCTGCTGGCCGTGGTCGCCTTCGTGATCGGGCGCAAGCCTGCGGCCTCGGCGGACAACCCGAGCACGATCGTGAAGGCCGATGCGCAGACCTTCAGTGTCGTTGAAGCCACCGCGCGGCTACCCGCCGGCGAGCCGATCAGCGCCAATGGCGTGCGGCTGACACAACGCACCGCAGAAGTGCCGGGGGCCGTTGCCGACCTGGCAGCGGTGGTCGGCAAGGTGCCGGTGCAGGACATCAGCGAAGGCAGCGCGATTGCTGCCAGCCTGCTCGCACAGGGCTTCTCGCTGCAGCTGCGGCCGGGTGAACGGGCATTGGCGGTGCCGGTCGATGAGCTGGTCGCGGCAGGCAACCGCATCCTGCCCGGTGATTTCGTCGACGTCTTCCTCAACCTGCGCAGCGCCGCTACCAGCTACAACGGCCAGCAGGACATCGCACAGACGCGGTTGCTGCTGTCACGCCTGCGCGTGCTCAGCTACGGACAGCAGGACATCGCGGCAGCCCCGACGAGCAGCCACGGCCAGGCCCCGGCCACGGCAGGCAACGACTCACGTGCAGCCGATATCACCAGCGGTTCCAGCAGCGCCCCCAGCAACGCAAACGGTAGCGATGCCACGCAGCCGGCGCGCACCGCGGTGCTGGCGGTGCCGGTGGCCGACGCCAACCGCCTGCTGCTCGGCGCACAGCAGGGCAAGCTGTTCCTCGCCCTGCGCAATCCCGCCGATACCGGCCTGCCGGATGTGGCGCTGTTCCCACAGGCGCGCGGCGTGCTGGACCCGGTGCGCGGCCTGGACAACGAGCAGCAGCAGGCCCTGCAGCGACCGGAGAACAACGCCTACGCCGGCCTGGATGGCGATGCGCTGGCTGGCCGCGGCAGCAGCGTGCAGCGCAGCGTCCACGAAACGCCGGCGCGTGCACCGGTGCAGCGTCGCTCGACGCCGCGACCGGCGGGCATCGAAATCATCCGCGGCGACACTGCTGCCCCCCGTGGCTCCCTTTGACCCTTGCCGAGAGCGCACATGACTGAACGTCGCCACCGCCTACGCCCCACTGTCCGCCAGCGCTGGCTGGCCCTGCTGCTGGTGCTGCTGGCACCGGGTGCGAGCGTGGCTGCCGACGATCTGTTGCTGCAGACCCGCGAACAGCGGCCATGGACGCTGCCGGCCGACCTGGAACGGGTTGCCATCGCCGACCCCGGCGTAGCTGACATCGTGATGCTGCGCGGCGCACGCCAGGCGCTGCTGGTAGGCAAGGCCCCCGGCACCACCACCCTGCTGCTCTGGCATCGCAAGCAGAGCGAACCGCAGCGCGTGCAGGTGCGGGTGCAGAGTGCCGTGCAGGGGGCCGCCGATGCCGGCTCCAGCGGACTGGTGTTCACCCAGCAGGACCAGCAGGGGCTGCTGCAGGGAAGCAGCGACAGCGTGCTGGCGCACATGCAGGAGCAGAAGACCGCGGTGATGGCGCTCGGCAAGGACGGCAGCCTGGCCGATGCCTCCACCATCAGCAGCGGCGGCGTAGTGCAGGTCGAGGTGAAGGTGGTCGAGTTCAACAAGACCGCGCTGAAGCAGATCGGCATCAACTTCCAGAACCGCAACGGTGGCTTCGCCTATGGATTCGCGCGGCCGGGCGGGCAGCTGCCAGGCAACACCGGCATCCTGCCTGGCATGAAGGAAGGTGAGTCGAGCAACGAAAGCGAGTCACCGATCTCCTCGGCGTTCAGGCTGGTGTTCGGTTCGACCAAGGGCCTGTGGAACGCCGATGTCGACCTGCTGCAGGCCAACGGCATGGCGCGCGTGCTGGCCGAGCCCACTCTCGTCGCGCTGTCCGGGCAGAGCGCCAGCTTCCTGGCCGGTGGCGAACTGCCGATCCTGGAGCCGCAGGGGCTCGGCACGACCACGGTTACCTACAAGCCCTTCGGCATCGGCCTCACCGTTACTCCCACGGTGCTCTCACCGAACCGCATTGCGTTGAAGGTTGCCCCGGAAGCCAGCGACCTGGACTACACCAATGCGATCGCGCTCAACGGCGTGCAGATCCCTTCGATCACCACCCGCCGCGCCGACACCACCGTCGAGCTAGGCGATGGTGAGAGTTTCGTCATCGGCGGTCTGGTCAGCTCCACCGTGGCCTCGACGGTCAACAAGATTCCGCTGCTCGGCGACCTGCCGATCATCGGTACGTTCTTCCGCAACTTCGACTACAAGCGCCAGGACAAGGAACTGGTGATCATCGTCACCCCGCGGTTGGTACAGCCGATTGCCCGCAATACCGAACTGCCGCTGCCCGGCGATCGCGAAGCCAAGCCGAACATGCCCGAATGGGGCGCGTGGCTGCTTGGCCCGATCAGCCGCGATCCGGTTCCCGGTTTCTCGCGCTGACCTGCATGACGTCTCCGGTACTACGCCCATGCCCTACGCCACTGCCCTGCCGCTGCACCCGCAAGGACCACCGATGAACCTGGTCCTGTACGGGATCGACCGTGAACTGCTGCCACGCCTGGCTGCCAAGCTGCCGCCGACCACGGCACTGCACTGGCAGGACAGCAGCGAGCCGACCTCGGCCCAGGACCTGCAGCGTGGCCCGCAGAACCTGGTACTGCTGGACTTCCGCCCGGAGCATGCCTCGGCATCGACGGTACTGGCGCAGCAGCTGCAGCAGACCCAACCCGAATTGACCCTGGTGGCGGTGGGCGCTACCAGCGCCGGCCAGGTGGAAGGCGTGGTGATGGCGCTGCGCGCGGGCCTGCGCGATGTACTGGACCTGGACAGTGACAACACCGGCATCGAAGCCGCCCTGCGTCGCGCTTTGTCACCGCGCCCCGCCGCAAGCGCACAGCAGGCGCACAAGGCGCGCCTGATCGTGCTGCTGGGCGTGCGCGCCGGCGTCGGCACCAGCACGTTGGCCGCACACCTGTCGGTGCTCGCACAGCAGACCCGCACCCTGGCCCAGGGCGATGCCGCCGTGCAGGACGGGCTGCTGATGGAGCTGGCGCAGCCGGCCGGCGACCTCGCCCTGTACCTCAACCTGGACAGCCGCTTCCACTACGAAGACGCGCTGCGCAATGCCAGCCGCATCGATGCCACCCTGGCCCGCACGGCGATGGCCCGGCACACCAGCGGACTGGTCCTGCTCGACCGTGCCAGTGGCAGCGACGCACTGCCGCCGTCCGATCCTGGTGCGCTGCTGCAACGACTGCGCGGCGTGTTCTCCAGCGTACTGTGCGATGCCGGCGGCTGCCCGCTGCGGCAGCTGCCGCCGCTGCTGCTGGACCAGGCCGATGAAATCTGGCTGGTGGCCGACGCATCGATCGCCACCCTGGTGTCGCTGGACCACGCCCTGAAGCACCTTTCCGGCCAGCGCGACCGCGAGAAGCGACTGCAGCTGGTGATCAACCGCCACGACGACAACAGTGGCATGAGCCCCGAACAGATCGCGCGCCGCTTCGAGCTGCCGCTGCTGGCCACCCTGCCCGAGCGGTCGCGGGTACGCGCCTCCGCCAGCCATGGCCATCTTCTGCTGCAGGATGCGCCGCGCGACCCGTACCTGCGTGCCCTCGCCCCGCTGGTGCAACGCCTGGATCCGGCTGCCTGCCCGGTCCAGGCGCACGGCCTGCGGGAAAGACTTGCCCTTGCCCTGGGTGGATCGCAATGGAAGACAAAGTGACCCCGTTCCCGCACGTTGTCGCCCGCAGCACGGTGCCGGAGCATGCACCGGGCAGCCTGCCGTTCGCACAGACCGAGCAGTACCAGAAGGTGCTGTCGGCCGCGCACGAGCATCTGCTCAACAGCATCGAAGACGAGCGCATCGACATCGATTCCTGGGCCCCCGACACCATCGCCCGCTGGGTGGAAGTGCAGACGGTCAGTTTCATCCAGGAATGGCGCATCCCCATCAACGAAGAAGAAATGCAGGTGGTGGCCGAAGGCCTGGTCAAGGAGCTGACCGGGTTCGGCCCGCTCGATGACCTGCTGCATGACCCCACCATCGAAGACATCCTGATCAATGGCTTCAAGGATGTGCATGTCTCCCAGGGTGGGCAGCTCAAACGCGCACCTCAGCGCTTCACCGATGACACCCACCTGCTACGCATCCTGCGCCGCATCATCGCCCCGCTCGGCCGCCGCCTGGATGATTCCAATCCGATGGTCGATGCACGCCTGCCCAATGGTGGCCGCCTCAACGCGATCATCTCGCCATTGGCGGTGGACGGGCCGATGGTGTCCATCCGCAAGTTCCGCAAGGATCCGTTCACCCCCGACGAGCTGCTGGCCAAGGGCACCTTCGATGCGCCGATGCAGGCGCTGCTGAAGGCGATGGTGCTGGGCCGCTGCAACATCCTGGTGTCAGGTGGCACCAGCTCGGGCAAGACCTCGCTGCTCAATGCGCTGGCCAGCTATGTGCCGGCCAACGAACGCGTCATCACCGTGGAAGACACCGCCGAGCTCTCGCTCAACCACCCGCATGTGGTGCGCCTGGAGAGCCGCATCGGTGGCGCCGAAGGCCAGGGCGCGGTCAGCATCCGCGACCTGGTGCGCAACAGCCTGCGCATGCGCCCGGACCGCATCGTGGTCGGCGAGGTGCGTGGCGCCGAGGTGCTGGAGATGCTGCAGGCGATGAACACCGGCCATGACGGATCGATGGCCACCATCCACGCCAATTCGCCGCGCGACTGCCTGTACCGCATCGAGATGCTGGCCGGCTTCGCCGGTTTCCAGGGCAGCGAAGACAGCCTGCGCCGGCAGATCGCCAGTGCCATCGACTTCATCGTGCAGATCTCGCGCCTGGGCAGCGGCCGCCGGGTGCTGGTGTCCATCACTGAAATCACCGGCGTCAGCGACAACCTGATCACCACCCAGGAGATGTTCCGCCACGAAGTGCAGATCGATGGCAGCGGCAAGGAAATCGACCGTTGGATCGGCCTCGGGTTCCAGCCACATTCGCACAAGCTGGAGCCGTTCCGGCAGTTGCTGCGCGAATCCCTTTACGGAGACTTCTGAGCATGGGTACCGGCCTGCTGCTGGGTGTGCTGAGCATCGTGTCGGTGCTGCTGGCGCTGGCGGTGTGGCTGTGGGGGACGGCCAGCAGCCGCGAGCAGCGCCAGGCCTCGCTGCAGCATGCCGAGCAGCAGCTGGCGCGCGGCACCGGCGCTGCCGCCGCGCCGGCAGATGCAACACGGCAGGCGTCGCTGCCTGCGCCGGGTCGCCGCGCCCTGCCCTGGAACGGGCTGCTGCAGCGTGCCGGCCTGGCACCGGGCTGGAAGCTGCCGCTGCTGATGCTGCTGCCGGGCATCGCCCTGTCCGCGTTCGCGGTGTTGCGCCTGGGCACCTTCTGGATGTTCCCGTTGACCCTGCTGCTGTACGTGCTGGGCTGCTGGCTGTGGCTGATGCGCCGTATCGGCAAGCTGCAGGCGCAGCTGCTGCACCAGCTGCCGGACTTCCTCGACAACCTGGTGCGCCTTACCGCGCTCGGCAACAGCCTGCAGGCTGCCTTCCAGGTCGCGTCGATGCAGACCAACGCGCCGCTGCGCGGCCTGCTCGACACCACGGTGCGCTATGCACGTGGCGGCATGGACCTTGACCGTGCGCTCAACCTGGCCGCACAGCCCTACCGCATGGACGTACTGAAGGTGCTGGCGGTGGTGATGGGCGTGAGCGTGCGCATCGGCGGCCGTGCCGACCAGATCCTGCAGCGCATGGGCGACTTCATGCGTGACTTGGAACAGGCGCAGCAGGAACTGGCCGCAACCACTTCTGAAACCCGCATGTCGGCGTGGGTACTGGGCCTTCTGCCGCCGGCCAGCGCGGTGCTGATGGCGATCTCCAGCCCCGAATTCTTCCAGCCGGTGCTGCATGACCCACTGGGCCACAAGATCCTGCTGATCGCGCTGGCGCTGGAGTTGACCGGCGCCTTCCTGCTGTACCGCCTGGCCAAATCACTATGAACATCCCCGTCCACGCAGGAGGCATCCAATGAGCGCCAGCACCTGGTTCGTGGCGGCCCTGCTGGTGTTGGCCGCCGGCGTGGCCCTGCTGGGGCTTGGCAGCTGGGTGCGCAGCCATCGCGAGGACCGCAGCGAGGCAACGTTGAAAACAGCGTTGCGTCCGCGCGAAAGCGAAGACGCAGCGGCCGACGCACGCAAGGATTCACTCGGCTGGCTGGAGCAGTTCGGCCGCGGGCTGAGCGGCGGACGCCTGGAAGCGGCGCTGCTGGCCGGTGAGGATCGCCTGCTGCTGGACCTGGCCGGCTGGAACACCCGCCGCGGCACCGCCATCTACCTCGGCCTGCGGCTGCTGCTGGCGGTGCTGGTACTGGGTATTGCGCTGACGATGAGTGACGCCACGGGGTTGTCGAGGATCATGGTGGTGATCGGTGCGCTCGCTGCTGGCCTGCTGCTGCCGAAGTTCGCGCTCAGTGCGTGGGTCAAGCGGCGGCGGCGTGCCGTGAACAATGAACTGCCGCTGTTGATCGACCTGCTGCGCCTGCTGCAGGGCGTGGGCTACAGCATGGATCAGAGCCTGCAGACACTGGGCGACAAGCTGCGTGACGCACTGCCGGTGCTGGGTGGGGAAATCCAGGAAGCGAATGTGTCCTACACCCATGGGCGCACGCGCGCGCAGTCGCTGCGGCGGCTGAGCGATGTGTACGGCGATGACGATCTGTCCAGCCTTGTGCAGCTGATCCTGCAGGTGCACGCCCACGGTGGTGCCGTGCAGGAACCGCTGCGCCAGTTCAGCGTCCGCCTGCGCGAGCAGCGCCGCAACGCGCTGAAGGAAAAGGTCGGCAAGCTCTCGGTGAAGATGACCGTGGTGATGATGCTGACCCTGCTGCCGGCACTGATGCTGGTGCTGGCCGGACCGGCGCTGGTCGCGCTGGCCACTACCTTGTCGAAAATGGGATGACCTTCATGCCTGTCCTGCGCCCTGCCTGCCTGTTGCTTGCCCTGGTTGCCGCCGTTGCCGGCTGCAGCTCCACCACGCCGAAGTACCTGCGTGCGCCGAGCCTGGCCGAGCCGACCCCGGCCCCGCAGGACAGCCGCAACGCCTATCTGGAACTGATCCAGCGGATGCAGCAGCAGGGCGCCTGGTACGCCTCGCTGGCGCACGTGGATGCGTTCCGCCAGCGTTACGGCGATACCCCAGCACTGCGCCTGCTGCAGGCCGATGCACTGCGCCAGACCGGCCAGATCGATGCGGCGCTGGCGCTGTACCGCGAACTCGGCAACGGCCCGCAGGCCGCCGCCGCTGCACACGGCATGGGCCTGATCGCTGCCCTCCGCGACGACGACCAGGGTGGCGAACAGGCGCTGGCACGTGCCACCCAGCTGAGCCCGCTGAACACCGATTACCTCGGCGACCTGGGCTATGCACGGCTTCGTGCCGGCCGCTTCGAACAGGCACGCGAGCCACTGGCCAAGGCGCTTGAACTGTCGCCAGGCAATGCCAAGGCCACCGCCAATCTTGCCCTGTGGGCGCTACTGCGTGGCGACACTGCCACCGTCGAACGGCTGGCCCAACAGGCCAGCTTCAGCGAGGAGACCCGCAGCAGCGTCGAGCAGCAGGCGCAGCAGATCCGCGCGCGGCTGCAGCAACGCCAGGCCGCTGCCACTGCTGCAGCGGCGCCAGCGGCACGGCCAGTTGCTTCGGTAGCTGCCACCCCCGCCAACGCAAGCACACGGCTGGCCGCCGAACCGCGCCGCGACGAACGCGACCCACCACGACTGCCGCCCTCGATGCTGGAACGCTTCGGCTCCACCGATCATCCCACCGGGAACACGCCATGACCTCGACGCCGCTGATCCGCTGCCTGCTGCCGATGCTTGCCGGCTTCTCTTTCGCTGCGGTTGTGCAGGCGCAGACGCCGCAGCAACCGTTGACCGGGCAGATGCTGGGTGGTGCCGCGCCCGCGCCGGCAGCCGCTCCCCTGCACAGCGAGCCGTTGGCTACCGTGGACGCATCGCCGCCACCAGCCGCAGCGCCCATCGCAGCCCCCGCAGCCCATGAACCCAGGCCTGATTTCGGCGGCACGCGGTTACCGCCAAACACCTCGCGGATCGGTGACACCACCCGCAGCCTGTTCCGCCTGCAGGCCTCCGGCGAGGTGGCCGGTGCCCGCCTGCCGATCCTCGGCGACCAGGCCACATCCAGCTACGCGCGTTACCTGAAGAGCTTCCAGTACGACATTCCGCAATTCTTCGAAACCGACGTCGCCAAGTCCGCAGGATCCTCCCGATCCGGACGCTGAGGCCCGCCATGAACCGAGCACGCCACATCAGCTTCAGTCGCCCGCGCGGCGGTATGTCGGTCACCATGATGCTGGTGATGATCGCGCTGCTGGCCATGCTCGGCCTGATCGAGATCGGCTTCCTGTTCTGGGCCAAGCGCGATGCGCAGAAGGTGGTCGATCTGGCTGCGCTGGCAGGCGCACAACGGCTGGACCTGTGCCGGCCCGACAACGCCGACAACAGCGCGGCCCGGCAGAATGCGCTCGCACAGAACACCTTCCCTGGGCAGGTGCAGATCCAGTGTGGCAACTGGAATGCCACCCGCGGAACGGCTGACCACTTCAGCCCAAGCGTGGACGCAGGCAATCCACGCAACGCGGTGCGGGTCATTGCCGAACGCGGCGTGCTGCCGTTCTTCGGCCAGAACAGCACGCTGCCCACGTTGCGCGTGCAGGCGGTGGCCAAGCGTTCGGAACCCACCGCCGTGTTTGCAGTGGGTTCGCAGCTGCTGCGCACCAATGGCAACTCCCCCTTGATGGCGACCCTTCGGCTGGTCGGCCTGGACGTCACCAACGCAACAATTCTGTCCTACGACGGCCTGGCACAGGCCACCGTCACCCCGTCGGGGCTGCTGGCTGCACTGGGCATCCCGGTCACCGCCGACCTCAGCGTGGCCGACTTCAACCGGCTGCTGTCGGTCAACCGCATATCACTGGCACAGCTGGTCAATGCCACTGCCACGGTGGTGGGCCGCGAGACCGCCGTCGGCGTACAGCTGCAGGCGCTGTCCAACCTGGTCGGCACGCGGCTGGACATCAACCAGCTGAACATTCTGCTGGGCAGCCAGAACGGCGGCGGCGGCCTGTTCGCGCAGGTGATCTCACCGGACGGCACCATCGGCAGCGCACTGGAATCGAGGGTCAACGTGCTGGATCTGGTCACCGCCGCGATCTCCATCGCCAACGATGGCAATGGCGTGCAGGTGCAGGGCCTGAACCTGCTGGGCATCGACGTCAAGGCCGGCGTGGTGGAGCCGCCGTCGATCGCCATCGGTGGCGTCGGCGCACGCGCGTACAACGCGCAGGTGCGGCTGATGGTGGACGTCGACAGCGACCGCCTGTTCGCGATTGGTCCGCTGCTGAACCTGCTCGGCACCCGCCTGCATCTGCCACTGCACGTGGATGTGGCCAATGCGATGGGGACACTGACCAGCATCCAGTGCGGTGCGGCGCCGCCGACGGCCACCGTCCAGGTCGATTCCTCGGTACTGCGCGCCTGCGTCGGCAAGGTCAACGCGGCCGATCGCTTCTCCAAGAGCAACGTCTGTGACGCGACCCTGCAGAACGAGCAGCTGTTGAAGCTGCTGGGGCAGCCCCTGATCAACGACAAGGTCACCCTGCCGGCGCTGACCAGCACGCAGAGCCTGACCCTAGCCGCAGGCGAGACCGGCTCGACCCGGATCAATCCATTGGCCGTCGGCACCGCCGTGTCAGACCTGGTCAACGAACTGCTGCGGGTGCTGTCAGGCATGCTCAGTTCACCCAAGCAGGGCATGAGCGCCAATGACACGGCCAAGGCATTGGCCGACCGTTACCTGCAGGCGGCCTTCCCCAGCGGCGGGCGTTACAACGTGGACCAGGTGATTCCATTGCTGCGCGATGGCGATCCGTCACGCAACCTCGCACCGCTGGGCAACTGGACAGTCACCAAAGGTGTACCCAAGCCCTGCCTGCTTGGCCTGACCACCTGCTGGGAAGATGGCTCGGTGTGGACGGGCTATCGCACCACCGTGACCGGCCAGGGCCTGGGCCTGCTCGATGGCCTGCTCGGCTCGCTGGTCGGCGGCCTGCTGATCAACCGCTGCGACAGCCTGCTGGGCAACCTGATCGACTACAACGGCTGCGTGCGCACCAACCTGGCGTCCTACATCCAGACCGCACCCGCTGGATTCCTCGACGGTCAGAACGGAGGTGGGGTAACCACCCCAGGCAACAACGTCACCTGCAGCGGATTGCTGTGTGCGCTACTGAGGCCGGTACTGGCGGCGCTCAAGCCCGTGCTCAACAGCGTCGGCACCCTGCTGACCAACACCCTGGCCAGCCTGCTCGGGCTGGAACTGGGCCGCACCGATGTCAGCATGCAGTCGATCCAGTGCAGCTCGGCGCAGCTGGTCTTCTGACCCGCGCGGGCACCGGTTGGCGGCGTCCGCGCCCATGCTAGACTCGCGGCGGGGAACCACATTCAACTCAACCCACACTACATCCGTGGATGGTCTAGACATGCGAGAAACTTCAGGGGGCACCGTCTTCGCCCGGTATCGGCGCGGCGCAGCACTGCTGGCCGTGGCCATGATGGTGGTGGCGCCGTCGGCGCTGGCCGCACGTGGCGATCGCACTGCCACGGTGGAGCCGGCCAAGGCCGCACCGGTGGTACGCAACACCGTCGACGAACTCAAGCAGTTGATGGATGCGCAGCAGCTCACCGAGCTGCGTACCACCTACAACGGCAACTACGGCGCCAGCCTGCTGTTCAACGCCAATACCCTGACCTACTACGTGGCCCTGTTCCAGGAGAAGAATTTCTGGCGGGTGATCAAGACCGATGCCGTCGACAACGCCGAGCGTGTCTACCGCACCTTCGCGCAGCAGTCCGAACAGCTGGCGCAGGTCTATATCGACACCACCCGGCTGGAAGCCGGCAAGCGCTACACCGAGCGCCTGGTGGCCTACAACGAAGAACGCCTGCGCACCCTGCAGCAGGAAATGGAACAGCAGCAGGCGCAGTCGGCGCAGGTCAGCGCAGCACTGCAGCAGGCCCAGCAGCAGGCGGTCAGCCTGAGCACCGACGTGCAGAGCACCAACAGCCAGCTCGATGCGCTGCAGCGCCGGATCCAGATCCTGCAGGCCGAACAGGGCAACCCGGAGCTGAGCCTGCCCAAGCCGGATGCGGCGACGGCACCGGCCGCCGCCAGCGATGGCCGCTGAGGTCTTCCGGGCCTGTAGACCAGAACGGCACCTTCGGGTGCCGTTTTTCGTTGTGCTCAACGACAGGCCTCGCGTACCGCATCATCCAGCTGCCTGCGCTGCAGGTAGTCGAGCCTGCGCGGCTTCGCCAGCGTCTTCACCTGCTGCTGGCGCGCCCGATCGCAGGCTTGCGGGTCGGCCGTGATCGATATCAGCGCGCCCTGCGCGCGGCCGCGCCGTGGCGTCCGCCTGCTACCGCTGCGGGCAGGCGGCACGGCCGAAGGTAGCGGCCCACGCGCCTTCGACTCGGCACTGGGCACTTCCCAGCGCCACTCCGCCCGCCCCTGGCAGGGCGTCTGCTGATAGACCGGATGCTCAGCATCGGTGCACTTGTAGACGTTGGTCTGCGCCGCCGCGACAGCCGCCCACAGCAGTCCAGGCAACACTCCCCACATCGGCATCTTCATGGCTGGCCCTCGCGCGTCAGATGGCCATGGTTGCCATCAGCACCGACCTGCCGCCAGAGCGAGTCGCGTCATCACAGCAAACACGTCAATCCGCCACAGCCGTGCAATGCACGCCGCCAATCCTGCGCTGTACTGCCGCAGGCGCCGGCGAACCCGCAGGCGTCTTTCCTCCCTTCCGCCAAGGAACCTGCAATGAGCAATTTCGTGACCGTCAACGATGGCGCCCGCATCTTCTACAAGGACTGGGGCACCGGCCAGCCTGTCGTATTCGCCCATGGCTGGCCGCTGTCGTCCGATGCCTGGGATCCGCAGATGCTGTTCATGGGCCAGAACGGCTATCGCGTGATCGCCCACGATCGCCGCGGCCATGGCCGCTCCAGCCAGACCTGGGACGGCAACAACATGGACACCTACGCCGATGACCTCGCTGCCGTTCTGGATGCGCTGGACGTGAAGGACGCGATCTTGGTCGGCCATTCCACCGGCGGTGGCGAAGTGGCTCACTACATCGGCCGCCACGGCAGCACGCGCGTGGCCAAGGTGGTGCTGGTAGGTGCGGTGCCGCCGTTGATGCTGAAGACCGCCAGCAATCCGGCCGGTACCCCGCTGGAAGTGTTCGACGGCATCCGCAAGGGCACCGGTGGCGATCGTTCGCAGTTCTTCAAGGATCTGGCCACGCCGTTCTTCGGCGCCAATCGTGATGGCAACAGCGTCACCGAAGGCATGCGTGATTCGTTCTGGCTGCAGGGCATGCTGGGCGGTGTGAAAGGCCAGTACGACTGCATCCACGAATTCTCGGAGGTGGACTACACCGACGACCTGAAGAAGATCGACGTACCGGCTCTGGTGGTGCATGGCGATGACGACCAGATCGTGCCCTTCGATGCTTCGGCCAAGCTTTCCTCGCAGATCATCCGCAACGCAGAACTGAAGGTGTACGCCGGTGCACCGCACGGCCTCACCCTGACCCATGCCGATCAGTTCAACGCCGACCTGCTGGCATTCGCACGCAGATGACGTATCGCGGCGGCGCCCGTGCGCCGCCGCTCCTGCCCTGGAGCCGGCCAGCGGCCAGCTCCATCACGGGTCCATCAGATATCGCTGTGGAGATGCGGCGCCGCCGCCGGCAATGGATCATGGCCGCCAACGAAGTGACGCACCACCGGCGCGCGCTCGCCGCGATGCAGCGCGCGCAGCGCCTCCTGGATCGCCTTGTCGTCGGCGGTGATGCGTTCATGCTGGCGCAGGTGCTCCAACCACGACGCTGCGACGAAATACTCCAGATGGATGCCCGGGGTCGCCACATCCTCGACCACGCCCCAGACCACGGCGCCATCGCGCCGACGGATCGTTCCCAGCGTGCGCATCTGCGCCTGGAACGCGGCGCGGTCGGCGGCATCGACGCGATATTCGATGGTCACCAGCACCGGTCCCCGATCATTCGACACCGGCACCGACAGTTCCGGAGCTGGCCAGTGCCCGGCCGGGCTCAGGTTCAGATCTTCGGCGCCTGCAATGCGTACCCGCCACACCAGCAGGCCGCCGATGACCGCACCTGCAGCAGCCACCAGCAGTGCCAGCTCGGGCGATGTGCGCTGCGCCAGTGCGCCCCAGCTCAGGCCACCGGCCGCCATGCCGGCCGAGAACACCATGATGTACAGGGCAAGCGCACGCGCCCTCACCCAGGCCGGCACCGCCGTCTGTGCTGCGATCTGCAACGAAGACAGTACGGTGATCCAGGCAAAGCCATTGACCAGCATCACCAGCGGCAACACGTACCAGTTGCGGGTCAGCGCCAGGCCGGCCAGGCTTGCTGCCAGCGACAAGGTGGCCAGCAGCACCAGCAGGTCGCGGTCAAGCCTGGCCCGCAGCTTCGGGAGCAGCAATGCACCGCCCACCGCACCGATACCGATGCAACCCAGCAGCACGCCGTACTGCCCCGCTCCGCCCTGCATCTGCCCGCGCACCACCACCGGCAGCATCGCGTTCATCGCCGCGGCAAAGAAGAAGAAGCCGGCCGATTTGATCAGTACCGCCTGCAGGCGACCGGCACGGCTGGCATAGCGCAGGCCCGCCTTCAGGCCAGCGCCAAACCCTTCAGGCGGCAGGCTGGACGCCTTCGGATCACGCTTCCAGCCCCACACCACGAACAGCATGGCGGCAAAGGTGATGGCGTTGAACCCGAAGGCCCACACCGCACCCAGCTGGGCCACGATCACCCCGCCGATGGCCGGCCCGATGGAACGGGCGATGTTGATGCCGATGGAGTTGAGTGCCACGGCCGAGGCCAGCATCGGCTGCGGAACCAGCTCGGAGACGATCGCGGCCTGTGCCGGCATGGCCATCGCCGCACCGCAGCCCATGCAGAAGGTCAGCAGTACCAGCAGCTGCGGCGTCAGCAGGTCCAATGCCGTGAGCACGGCGGTCGCTGCCGCCACCAGCAGCATCCAGCCCTGGGTGAACAGCAGGTACTTGCGGCGGTCGACGATGTCGGCCAGGGTCCCGGCCGCCAGCGCCAACAGCACGATTGGCACGGTGGTGGCCGACTGCACCAGCGCGACCATCAGCGCCGAACCGGTGCGTTCGGCCATCACCCAGGCCGCAGCCACGTCGTTGACCCAGGTACCGATGTTGCTGGCCAGGATCGCCAGCCAGATCGAGCGGAACATGCGGATCTTCAACGGCGACCATGCGCCATCGACCTGCGGGGAGTGTTGTGACGCCGATGCGTTCACCATTGCCAAGCTCCAACGATTGAGGCGAACAGCGTGTCCCGGCCACCGGCCTGCGTCAGTGCAGGGCCCGCGTCGACCCAGGCCAGCTGCAGCTGCCATTGCCAGCGGTCATTGACCTGCCAGCGGGTTTCGGATTTGTACTGGGTACCGATGCGGCGTGCGCCTCCGGCACTGCCGGGCAACGCTGCCAACGGTGCCGGCGTGGTATAGACCGCATCGGCGCGCCGATGCTTCCACGCCAGTTGCACACCCAGCTCGGTGGTCACCGCCTCATGCAGGCGCAGTGCCAGCGTCGGTTGCAGATCCATCAGATTGGCCGGTGCCAACAGGCTGGCTTCGCTGAAATAGGCGGACTTGGGAAACAACGCATTGAACGTACCCAGCCGACCATCACCCGGGTCTGCGTCGCCGCTGGCAATGTCGGCCTTCAGGCCAAGCCGCGGTTGCAGCGGCAGCGCACTCCAGCGCCAACCGGTATCGGTGGCGAGGGTCCAGGCGCGGATGTCCAGATCGCCGGTCACCGCCCGCAGTTCACCGCCCTGCGCCACCAGTTCGGTATTCCAGTCCAGCGCACCCGACTGTCCGAACCAGCGCGCGCCCAGGGTCTGCCGGCGCTCGGTACCGCTGCCCGGGGCGAAGCGCGCGCCCTCGCGACGATAGTCGAGCAGGTAAAGGTCCCACTGGCTGATGCCAGCGCCCTTGGCCGTGGTCGCATACGCACCGAGCAGGTGTGCACCGCCCTCACCGCGGTCATCGAAAGCACCCGGGCGGTTCTCGACCGGGCGCAGCGCCATCAGGTCCAGTGCGCCCAGCCTGCCCTGCCACCCCACCCGCGCACCATCGAAGGCCAGGCGGATGTTCGGCCCGTCGCGCACCGACAACAGGCGCGAGCTGCCATAGCCCGCTTCCTGCCGGCCCAGCTGCACGTGCATGCCAGCGCCGGACCAGCGCCAGTACGCCTGCTGCACGTCCAGCGCGCCGCGATCGGTACGAACTGGGCCACCGGCCTTGCCGCGCTCGGCATGCGTACCCAGCTGCAGCTTCGCCTGCCAATCACCCTGCGCGAAGGAGGCAGAAGCCAGCGCACGCAGCAGGCCGTAGCCATCGTCGCCAGCACCGACGCCAAACCGGGTCGGGGCGTAGTACATGCCACGCAGGCGCAGCGATGCATCCCACTGCAACTGGCCGTCGCCCACCGTGGTACAGGCGCCACCTTCGCAGGCCAGCGCCAACGACGGCAACACCAGCGATGCCAAGGTCAGAACGCGAAGCACGAACACCCCATCGCGCCCCAGAACGCGGTCAGGTCGTTGGTTGGCGCCGGATGACGAACCGCGTGGCCATGCGCACCGTGGGTGCCGCAGGCCACACCATGGTGATGACGGTGCGCCGCAGCCAACCCGGTCGCCCCGCCACCGACGTGGTAGCCACCGAAGCGGTTCACCGGCGACCAGTCCGGCATCGCCGGAGGCAGCTGCGGCGCCAACCCGGCGTAGTCGCCGTCGCCATGCACGATGCGGCCACCCACCACGGTCAGCAGGCTGGTGATGTCGGCGATCTGCTGCTCATCGACGCGGAAGAAGTCGGCCGACAGCAGGATGAAGTCGGCCAGCTGGCCCACCTTCAGCGTGCCCTTCACCGCTTCGTCGCCGGAGAACCAGGCGCTGCCCTGTGTCCACAGGCGCAGGGCCTGCTCGCGCTCCAGCAGGTTCTCATCACCGTACAGGGCCAGGCCGCCGACGGTGCGTCCCGTCACCAGCCACGACAGCGCCACCCATGGGTTGTAGCTGGCCACGCGGGTAGCATCGGTGCCGGCGCCGACCGGCACGCCCTCGGCCAGCATCCGCTTCACCGGTGGCGTGTGCCGCGCCGCCTGCACGCCATAGCGCTGCACGAATGCCTCGCCCTGGTAGGCCATGCGGTGCTGCACGGCGATGCCGCCGTTGAGTGCGCGGATACGCTCGATGTTGCGCGGGGTGATGGTCTCGGCATGGTCGATGAACCAGTGCAGGCCATCGAACGGCACCTCACGGTTGACCTGCTCGTAGACGTCGAGGATGCGGCTGATGCTTTCGTCGTAGGTCGCATGGATGCGGAACGGCCAGCGCTTCTCCACCAGCAGCTTCACCACATCGTGCAGCTCCGGCTCAAGTTCCGGTGGCAGTTCCGGGCGCGGCTCGTTGAACAGTTCAAAGTCGGCTGCAGAGAACACCAGCATCTCGCCGGCACCATTGTGGCGCAGCAGGTCATCGCCCTGGCGCGGTTGCAGCATCTCGCTCCAGCCACGGAAATCGCTGACCTCGCTGCCCTTGTTCTGGGTGAACAGGTTGTAGGCGATGCGCACGGTCAGCTGATCATCGCGATGCAGCTGCTCGATGACCTGGTAGTCCTCGGGGTAATTCTGGAAACCGCCTCCGGCGTCGATCACCGAGGTGATGCCCAGGCGGTTCAGCTCGCGCATGAAATGGCGGGTTGAATTGGCCTGGTACTCGACCGGCAGCTTCGGCCCCTTGGCCAGGGTCGCATACAGGATCAGTGCATTCGGCTTGGCCAGCAGCAGGCCGGTCGGGTTGCCCAGCGAATCGCGCACGATCTGTCCACCGGGCGGGTCCGGCGTTTCCTTGGTATAGCCGCAGGCACGCAACGCGGCGCGATTGAGCAGCGCGCGGTCGTACAGGTGCAGCAGGAACACCGGCGTATCCGGAGCGATGTCGTTCAGCTCCTGCAGGCTCGGCAGGCGCTTTTCGGTGAACTGGGTCGCGGTGAATCCACCGACCACGCGCACCCACTGCGGCGCGGGCGTGCGGTCAACCTGCGCCTTCAGCATGGCCATCGCATCGGCCAGTGAACGCAGGCCATCCCAGCGCAGCTCCAGGTTGTAGTTCAGGCCACCGCGGATCAGGTGGGTGTGGCTGTCATTGAGGCCGGGCACGATGCGCCGCCCCTGCGCATCGACGATCGTGGCTTCGCCGCCCCAACCGCGCATGATGTCCTCATCGCTTCCCACGGCAACGATGCGGCCGTTCTGCACGGCCAGTGCCTGCGCATGCGGCTGTTGCGGATCAAGCGTGGTGATGCGTGCGTTGCGGATGACCAGTGTGCTCATGCGACGCTCCTTGGAAGGGGATTGGATGGCCGCGGCAGTACCGCCAGCCAGGCCCAGCGCCAGCGCGGCACTGGTGGCCAGCACCACATCGCGGCGGCCAGGATCGAGAGGTTCGTTGTTCACGCGATGTCTCCAGAAAGAAGCAGACCATCCACCGCCCATGCACCCGGCCCGGCCAGGGCGGTGGCCAGCAGTGCCAGCGTCCACAACAACGGATACTCGGCCCCGCCGCGCATCCAGAACCACCCGTTGCGCAGCGCCAGCAGGGCGGTGAAGGCGATGAAGGCGGCAGCGACAAGCGCGGCGATCCGGGCCTGCCAGCCCAGCATCACAGCGCTCCCGGCCACCACCTGCAGCAGCGCCAGCAGCAGTGGCAGCGGCGCCGACGACGGCAGACCGAAGCCACGCAGTTCGCCGGCAAAACCTGCCAGGCCCGGTCCGTTGAACCAGCCGAACAACTTGCCCAGCGCATGCGGCAGCAGGAATCCTCCCGCCGCCACCCGCAGGATCAACAAGGCCAGGTCGAGGCCATGGCCATCGCGCACGCTCAGTGCCCGCCTTCCTGCGCGCCGAACATGGTCTTGGCGTACTGGATGCCGACGCCATAGCCACCCGCATGGTCACGGGCGATGCCGGTGGTCAGGTCGTAGGTTTCAGCACGCGCCCAGTCGCGCTGCAGTTCCAGCAGGTACTGCACGCTGGTGATTGGCACGGCACCGGCCTGCACCATGCGGGCGATCGCACGTTCGTGCGCCTCTTCGCTCACATCGCCGCAGGCATCGGTGATCACGTAGACCTCAAACCCCTGCTCCAGCGCCGACAGCGCCGGGCCGACGATGCATACACTGGTCCACAAGCCGGCGAGCACCAGCCGACGCTTGCCGATGCGGTTCACCTCATCGATCACCGGCTGGTCTTCCCAAGTGTTCATCGACGTGCGATCGAACACCGCCTGGCCGGGGAAGATCGCCGGCAGCTCCGGGAACATCGGGCCGGAGAACGACTTCTCGGCCACCGTGGTCAGCAGCACCGGCACGTTGAATCCCTTGGCGCCCTTGCTGATCAACGACACGTTGTTGCGCAGCGCGGAGATGTCGATGGTGTGGGTGGCGAATGCCATCTGCGACTGGTAGTCGATCAGTATCAGGGCGTGGTCGCCCGGTGACAGCAGTGCTTTGGCGGGGGTGGCGGTGGCGAGGCTCATGGGTGGACTCCGGTGGAGGAAACAACAGGGGGCTGGGAACGGGCCGCGCCATCGGCCAGATACTGGCCGGGACTGCAGCCGGTCTCGGCGCGGAAGCTGCGGACGAAGTGGCTCTGGTCGAAGAAGCCAAGATGCTGGGCCAGGCAGGTCATCGACTGCGCGGCCATCGGCAGCAGCTGCGTGGCGCGTTCGATGCGCCGACGGCGCACGTAGCGCAGCGGACTGGCGCCGGTACCCATGCGGAACAACCGCACCAGATGGAATCGGCTTACGCAGGCAACGGCAGCCAGCTCGGTCACCCGCAGCGGCTGCGACAGGTGCTCGTCGATGTAGCGCAGCGCACGCTGCAGGGCAGCCGACTGGTGCGGTGCCAACGTGGTTGCGGACAGGGCAGGAGGCTGGACGGTAGCCATGAAGGAGCGCCTCGACGGGAATACCCATGGTGTGCCGCCGGCTGCGATCGCCCTACCCCCGTCGGTCGAGGCCGGCACTCACCCATTCGGGGGAGGCCGGCGCTGCAGCAGGCGGCGGCCGAACAACCGCGCATCCAGCGAATACGCGCCCGGCCCCAGCATGAGCAGGGCCAACGGCAGCAGCAGCCAGGGCAGCGCCGCGCCCTGCCCGTACAACCCCGGCACCGCCAGCAGCACCGCCAGCGGGGTCAGCAGCCCGGGCAGCAGCAGGCCGATCGCCGCCAGGCACACCAGTCCCGGCGCACCGGCCGGGCTTCCGCCCGCCAACAGCCCCCCCGCCACGCACAGGCGCAGCCACAGCAATCCCAGTCCGGGGCCGCGGTCAGGGAACATCACATACAAGCGCTGCATCGCCGGGCTCCGTCATCCATCACGGCGTGATAGCGGACACCGAAGCGTTACGCCTACCCCGAACGGGTCACCCCCGCCTGCCCCGCACCTGCCAGAATGACCGCATGCGTGGCCGCCCCTTCCCCTTCCTGCGTCGCCTGCCGGCGCTGCTGTCGTGCCTGCTGTTGCTGACTGCCCTGCCCGTCTTCGCCGTGCAGCAACCCGCAGTGAGCGATGGCATGCCCGGCTATCAGCACACCGCCTGGCGCGTCGGCCAGGGCGCCCCGGGGGATATCTGGGATATCGTCCAGGACCGCCAGGGCATGTTGTGGCTGGCGACGGGTTCGGGCCTGTACCGCTTCGACGGCCGCCGTTTCGAGCGGCAGGCCGCACCGACAGGCACCCGTTTTCCCTCCACCAACATGGTTACCCTCGGCCTCGATGGCGGCGATGGTGGCCTGTGGATCGGCTACTTCCAGGCAGGCATCAGCCAGTTCACGCAGGAACGCCTGCGCAGCTTCGGCCGCCCGCAGGGCGTGCCGGTGGGTGTGGTCCCCCGCTTCGCGCATGACCGCAACGGCCGCCTGTGGGCTGCCGTCAATGGCGGCCTGCGCTGGTTCGATGGACGTCGCTGGCAGGAGCCGCCGGCTTCCTTCGGCCTGCCGCAGAGACGCGTGCAATGGGTGCTGCAGGACCGCCACGGCACATTCTGGGTGCTGGCGGACCTGCAGATATGGCGTCGCCCTCCTGGCGCGGCCCGCTTCGAAGCCACCGGCATCGCGGTCTCGCAGATGGCCTCGCTGGTTGAGAGCCCGCGCGGCGAAATCTGGCTGGCCGACCGCGTGCGCGGCACGTCGCCGCTGGCCAACGCGCATGGCCTCTTGCCCGCCGAGGAACGTGAAGCACGGCGGCTGCCCGGGCTGGTCGCCTCGCGCCTGCAGTTCACGGCCGACGGGGCCCTGTGGGCCACGCTCAGCCCGCACGGTGGCGTGGCCCGGGTCACCTTCGACGGCCAAGAGGCTGTGCGCATGGAGCGCTTCGATGCCGCGCAGGGCCTTACCGCGACGTCGGCAGTGCCGGTCCTTGCCGATCGCGAAGGCAACATCTGGGTAGGCACCAACCTCGGCCTCAACCGCTTCCGTGCGCACAGCGTGCAGACCTTGTCCGTGGGCCCTACCGATCCCTACCGGTCATTGGTACGCGCCAGTGATGGCCGAGTGTATGGCTATGGCGAAGACCTGAAGCTGTTCGACCTGCGGCGTCCGCTGCTGGGCGGCAGTGCTGCGCAGCTGCAGGCCGCGGCACGACAGGCACCCACTCCGGTGTGGCAGTTCGACTGGATCAATCTGGCGCGCACCGTCAGCGGCCACACCACCCTCATACCGCTGCCGGCACCGTTCACCGGGCAGCCACTGCACGCCCTGCTGTTTGCCGATGCGGACCAGGCCTGGGCCTGCGCCGGCGAGCGCGCGGTGCTGCACTACACGGACAACCGCTGGCGTCGCGAAACCCGGCTTCCCGAGCAGGCCTGTTCGTCGCTGGCGCGTACCGATGACGGTGCGCTGCTGCTGGGCTACGCCGATGGCACCCTGCGCCGCCTGCACGGCGCTACGGTCAACTCCTACGGCGCCACCGAAGGACTGTCGGTAGGCCCGGTAACCGCGTTGCTGCAGCACAAGGATCTGCTGCTGGTCGCTGGCGAGGCCGGCCTGGCCGCGCGTTTCGGCAACGGCCGCTTCCTGCCGGTGCGCACCGACATGGCCGGCGTGCTGGAAGGCATCACCGGCATGGTCGCCGATGCGAACGGGCTGCTCTGGCTCAACGGCAGCCGCGGCCTGGTGCGATTGCAGGTTGCCACCCTGCGCAGCGCACTGCGCAACGACCAGGCGATAGCCCCCCGCCTGTTCGACGCGGTTGACGGCATGCCGGGCATCGCCCTGCAGAGCGGCCCCATCCCCACTGCGGTACTGGCGGCTGATGGCCTGCTGTGGCTTGCCACCAATCAAGGCCTGGCGTGGCTGGACACGCGGCAGTCGCACATCAACACCATGGCGCCTGGCGTGCGCATCGGTGACGTGCTTTATGGCAGTAGCCAGGCCCCGTTGCAGGAGGGACTGCGCCTTCCGGCCGGCACTACCCAGCTGCAGATCGACTATGTCGCGCTGTCGCTGGCGCGGCCGGAGCGCAACCGCTACCGCTATCGACTGTCCGGCGTGGACGACGCTTGGCAGGAGGCCGGCGCGAGCACGCGCTCCTATTACACCAACCTCGCACCGGGCCATTACCGCTTCGAGGTGGAAGCAGCCAACGAAGATGGCATCTGGAGCAGCACGCCAGCCAGCCGCAGCTTCCACATCGCACCGACGTTCCTGCAGACCGCCTGGTTCAAACTGTTGTGCGTCTGCGTGGTGATGGCTGCGCTGGCGCTGGCCGTGCGGGTCCGCAGCCGGCAGCTGGCGGCATTGTTCCGCGCCCGCCTGCAGGAACGCAACGGCGAGCGCGAGCGCATTGCGCGCGATCTGCACGACACCCTGCTGCAGGGCAGCCAGGGACTCATCCTGCGCCTGCACGCCATCAGCCAGTCGGCACAGACACCAGAGCCGGTACGCACCCAGCTGGAGTCGGCGATGCTGCTGGCCGAGCGCAATCTGGCCGAAGGCCGGGAACGGGTCAACGCGCTGCGCGACGCACCGTTTGCCGGCCGCGATCTCGCCTCTGCGCTGGCCGACGTGCATGCGGAATATGCAGGCCAAGGCACCAATCCACTGCGTTTGACCATGGAAGGCACACCGCCGCCGCTGCAGGCCGAAGCCGCCGAGGAAGTGTTCCTGATCGGGCGCGAGGCCATCCGCAACGCGCTGCGGCATGCGCAGGCCAGTGCCATCGAAGTGGAACTGTCCTACGGCGCCCGCTGCTTCCTGCTGCATGTGCGCGACGATGGCGTCGGCATCGCCAATGACAACGCCGGCGGCGGACACTGGGGCATGCAGGGCATGCGCGAGCGCGCACAACGGCTGGGTGCGGAGCTGCAGTTGTGGACACGCCCCGGCCTGGGTACTGAAGTCGCGCTGTCCGTGCCGGCCCGCCGCTTGTATCACCGACATCCATCGCGCTGGCGTTGGCCCTGGAGCAGAACCTCCCATGACTGAATCCCTTCCTCCCATCGGCGTGCTGGTGGTTGATGACCATCCGCTGTTGCGCGATGGCCTGGCCGCACTGCTCGGCGCACATGCCGACCTGCGCCTGCTCGGCGAAGCAGCCGACGGCGAGGAGGCTCTTGCCTGCTACCAGCAGCTGCGCCCGGATGTGGTGCTGATGGACCTGCAGATGCCACGCATGGATGGCGTGGAAGCGATCGTGCGGATCCGTGCGATCGATCCCCGCGCACGCATCATCGTGCTGACAACCTACCGCGGCGACGTGCGCGCCGTGCGTGCGCTGCAGGCCGGTGCCAGCGCCTACCTGCTGAAGGACATGCTGCGCCACGAACTGGTGGCCACCATCCGCACCGTGGCCAGTGGCCGCCGCGCACCGATACCGGCGGAAGTGGCGGCCAGCATCGCCGCGCACGTGGTGGAAGACCGGCTGTCGCCACGCGAAACCGAAGTGCTGCGCCACGTGGCCGGCGGCCTGTCGAACAAGCGCATCGGCGAACGCATGCAGATTTCCGAGCAGACTGTGAAGGCACACATGAAGAGCCTGATGGAAAAACTGGGCGTTGGCGACCGGACGCACGCGGTAACGCAAGCACTGCGTCGCGGAATCATCAGCCTGGATGACACCGGTCAGGAGTGAAGGTGTTTCGGCCGGGCTGCGCCCGGCACCTGCCGAATCAACGGCCGAAGCAACGGCAACTGCAACAGCAACAGCAACAGCGGGTTTTCTGCGGGATGGCGGGGTGGGTCCGGTGGCAGGGGCCGCTACAAGTACGTCCATGTAAGCTCGGTCGCCGCATCCATGCGGCTCACGCCCCTGCCACCGGACCACCCCGCCTTCGACAGATCTCCGCAATCTGTCTGGATGACATGGCCTGCTTTTGGTAGGTGTCGACCTTGGTCGACACGTAGATCCACGCCATGCGTGGATGCTCTTCGTTCAATTATCGAAATATTGGATTTTGATGGAGATTCATCCAGCTTGGGATGGATCCATCAGACACCGGAAAACTGTCGAAGGTGGGGCGGTGTCGGATTGCGGGGTGTCAGCCGCATGGATGCGGCTGCCAAGCCTACAAGGACGTACTTGCGGCG